>JBPRGE010000058.1:0-108455 GCA_051418035.1 Candidatus Longimicrobiales bacterium M2_2A_002 | reverse complement strand
GGATGGTACTGCTTCGGAGACGGAGTGGGAGAGTACGTCGTCACCGGCCTTATGCTCGACCCGACCGCCCCGGTCGCTTCCACAGCGATCCGGGGCGGTCCTGCATCCGGACCCCACCAGAGCCCGGAGCCCGGAGCCCAGCTCCGGCGGGCTGCCTGCCGGGCTGTGCTTCTCGGCTGCTTCGCGACCTTCGCGGCTTCGCGTGAGAGCGAAGGTCGAATCCGCCGAGGATCCGGCTCGCGGATCGCTCTACCGGAACGCGTCGAGGAGCGCTTTCACGGCCGCGCCGATGTCGTCGGCAGACATGACGGCACGGATGACGGCGGCGCCGACCGCGCCGGTGCGGGCGATGTCGGCGACGTTGCCGGTGTCCACGCCGCCGATCCCGACCACGGGCACGTCGACGGCCTCGACCACGGCCCGGAGCCCTTCCGGTCCGATCCGCTCGTCCTCGAGGCCCTCCTTGGAGGGCGTGCCGGAGACGGCGCCGCAGCCGATGTAGTCGGCGCCATCGGCGGCCAGCTGCCGGGCGGTCTCGGGCCGGTCGGTGGACGCGCCGATCAGGATCTCGGGTCGACCGGCGGCGCTGGCGGCGGCCCGGGCGGCCGGGATCGGCAGGTCGTCGGGTCCGAGGTGTACACCGTCGGCACCGGCGGCGAGGGCCACATCGAGGCGGTCGTTGATGAAGAGTCGCGCGCCGAAGGTGCGGGTGAGGTCGACCAGCTCGAGGGCCTCCTGGTAGAGCTCGGCGGGCGTGGCGTTCTTGTCCCGGAGCTGGATCGCGGGGGCACCGGCCTCCAGCGCTTCGGCGACGACCTGGTCCACCGCCCGCGGGGCGGCGGCGCCGGCGTCGGTGATGACGATGAGGCGGAGGTCCGGCGCGTGGTCGCTCAGCGGAGCGGCTCCCCGGCGGGCAGGAGCGAGGTCCCCGGTGCCGGATCGGTAGCGCTCATCGAGGCCCGCCGCTCAATCATCGTCGGTCCGAGGGCGAGCTGTCGCCCTCGGTCCGGGCTTCCCGGCGGATCCGGGCGACGGACCGGTTGTGGTCGACCAGATGACGGTTGAACTCGTGCGTCCCGTCGGGTCGGGCGACGAAGTAGAGGTAGTTCACGTCGGCCGGGTGCAGCACGGCGTCGATGGCACGGACGCTGGGCGACGCGATGGGTCCGGGCGGGAGTCCCGGCTGGGTGTACGTGTTGTACGGGTTGTCGGCGACCTCGTCGATATGGGTGAAGAGGAGCCGGTTCTCGTGCTCACCCCGTGCGTACTGGACCGTGGGATCGGCCTGGAGCGCGTACCCGATCTCGAGCCGGTTCAGGAATACGGCGGCGATGGTCGGCATCTCGGAGGCGACGCGGGCCTCCTTCTCGACAATGGACGCGAGCGTCGTGACCTCCCGCTGCGTGAGTCCCATCGAGTCGGCCCGGGCCTGGCGGGCGGTGGTCCATCGTTGCCGGTACTCCTGGACCATTGGCGCGATGGCGGTCTCCAGCTCGGCGCCGGCGGGCACGCGGTACGTGGCGGGGTAGAGGTAGCCCTCCAGCGTCGGGCCCGGGACATCGAATCGGGCGGCCGTCGCGGTATCGAGCAGGACGTCCATGACCGAGTCCACCGAGAGCCCGGTCGCCCGCGCCAGCCGCGGCCCGATCCGTCGGATCTCCCACCCTTCGGGGATCGTGATCCGGTCGTAGGCGACGTTCCCCTCGGTCAGGTCACGCAGCACGTCCCGCCACCCGGTGCCCTCGGGGAACTCGTAGGTGCCGGCCTTCACGTCGTCGGCGGCGCCGGTGACCCTGGCGAAGAGCCGGAAGAGGCCGGGCGCGTCGATGACGCCGCGGCTCTCGAGGGAGTCGGCCACGGTCGAGAAGGCGGCGCCTTCGGCGACCCGGACCCGCTGGATCGGGGCGTCCCCGGCGTCGCCGCCGCCGCAGGCCGCGAGGCCCACGACGGCGAGCACGGCGAGCCGCCTCACTCGTCGCGGGTGTTCAGGTGGGACTGGAGGATGAGCACGGCCGCCGCGGCGTCGATCCGACCCTTCTCCTCGCGCTGCTCCCTGCCGAGCCCCAGCGACCGGACGGCCCGTTCGGCCCGGACGGAGGTCATCCGCTCGTCCTGGAAGGTCACGGGACAGCCGGTACGCTCCGAGAGCTTCTCTCCGAATGCCCGGATCTCCCGGGTCCAGTCGCTCTCCTCGCCCTCGAGGGTCAGCGGGAGCCCGATGACGATCTCCTCCACGTCGTTCTCCTCGGCGAGGCGGGCGACGGGCGCCACGGGCGGTCGCTTCCCCTTCCTCCGCTTGAGCGTGGGGAGCGGGGAGGCGATCGTGGCGGTCTCGTCGCTGAGGGCGAGCCCGACGCGGCGCTCGCCGTAATCGATGCCGAGGATCCGTGGCATCAGCCCAGGGCGGCGAGGGCGCCGTCCAGCTCCCGGCCCTCCCGCAGCTCGTCGTACACCTGGCGGAGCACGGGGCCGGCGCCGAAGAGGAACCGGCAGCACCGGTCGCCGTTGTCGCACGGCACGACCATCACGGCCACGTCCTGGCCGGCGACCCGGCCGAGGATGTTGGCGAGGACGCCGGTGGAGAAGGGGCACGCGGGTGTGGACGCGGCCGGGTCGACCTCGAACCAGTCCCGGGCCGTCAGAGTTCCCACCCCCGCGTGGAGCTCCTCGTGCTCCACGGTGCCCCAGCCCATCTCCCTGAACTGGGCGGAGAGCCGGGACCAGAAGGTGGCGTGAGGCGTCTCGTCGAGCGCCTCGTCGCGCTCGAGCTTCTGGAAGATGGCGTCCCCGGCGGCGTGTCCGGCCTTCTGGAGTGCCAGGTTCGCCGTCCGGGCGCCGGCCTCCTTGCGGAGCGTGGTCCGGAGCGCCAGTACGGACGCGGCGGGGATTCGGATGTCTCGGTTGGATGCCATGGGGTCGTGGAGTTCGGGTCGCTGTGCTTCCTGTATCAGGTACGGCCTCCGGAGCGTTCGGACAACTCCCGGAGCCCGGCCTCATCGAGGATCTCTACGCCCAGCTCACGCGCCCTGTCGAGCTTGGAGCCGGGGTCCTCGCCTACCACAAGATAATCGGTATTCCCGCTGACGCTGCCCGTCACCCGACCGCCGCGCTGCTCGATGAACGCCCTGGCCTCCTTCCGGCTCAGCTGCGGCAGCGTGCCGGTGACCACGAACGTCAGGCCCTCGAGCGCCTGGTTCTCGGCCCGCTCCACGGGCTCGGTCATGTTCACGCCGGCCTCGGCCAGTCGCTCGATCAGGCGCTGGTTCCGGGGCTCGTCGAGGAAGGCGGCCAGCGCGGCGGCGGTGGTCTCGCCGATCCCGTGGATGGCGGCCAGCTCCTCCTGGTCCGCGTCCATGAGGGCGTCCATGGTCTCGTACTTCCGGGCGATGATCCCGGCCGCGTGCGCTCCGACGTGGCGGATGCCCAGCGCAACGAGGAGCCGGGAAAGGGGCCGCTCCTTCGACGCCTCGATGGACTCGAGCAGGTTGCTCGCGCTGATCTCGCCGAAGCCCTCGAGGTCCAGCAGGTCGTCGGCCGCCAGCGTGTAGAGGTCGGCGAAGTCCTCCACGCGCCCCTCGTCGAGGAGCTGCTGGACGGTCCGCTCGCCGAGCCCCCGTATGTCCATGGCGGACTGCGAGACGAAGTGGACGATGCCCCAGTAGATCCGGCCCGGACAGGAGCTGTTGGGGCAGTAGACCATGACCTCGTCCTCCGGCCGCTCGACGGGCGTGCCGCAGGCGGGGCAGTCGGTGGGCGGGACGAAGGGCGTCTCATCGCCGGTCCGCTCCTCGGTGACGGGGGCCACGACCTGCGGGATCACGTCGCCGGCGCGCTTGACCAGGACCCGGTCGCCGTTCATGAGTCCTTTCCGCTCGATGTCCTCGAAGTTGTGGAGCGTCGCCAGCTTCACCGTGGCGCCGCCGATCTCCACCGGCTCGAGGACGGCGTACGGGTTCAGCGACCCCGTCCGACCGACGTTGATCCGGATCTCCTTCAGCCGGGTCGTGGCCAGGTCCGGCGCGAACTTGTAGGCGACGGCCCAGCGGGGCTCCCGCTCGCCGATGATCCCGAGCTCGGGCCAGAGCCGGAGCGGGAGCACCTTGACCACCACGCCATCGATCTCGTAATCCAGGTCCGGGCGGTCGGCCTCGGCCGCCTCCGCGAAGGCGACGACGTCATCGAGCGTGCCGCACTGCCTGCGCCGCGGATTCACCGGCACGCCCCAGCCCGCGAGCGTGTCGAGGACGTCCGCCTGGGTGGCGACGGGGAGGTCATCGTCGCCGTCGGGGTCGAGCTGGATCTGGAAGCCGAAGAAGTGGAGCGGGCGCGACGCCGTGACGCTCGGGTCGAGCTGCCGGAGGCTTCCGGCAGCGGCGTTCCGGGGGTTGGCGAACGTCGCCTCGCCCTCGGCCGTGCGTCGCTCGTTGAGTCGCTCGAAGCCCGAGAGCGTCATGTAGACCTCGCCGCGGATCTCGAACCGGGCCGGGTGCGGGACGTCCGACTCGCGCAGGCGGAGCGGGATGTCGTTGATCGTCCGGAGGTTCGGCGTGATCTCCTCGCCCATGTGCCCGTTGCCCCGGGTGGCGCCCCGGACCAGCACGCCGGCCTCGTAGAGGAGCGAGATGGCGGCGCCATCGATCTTGAGCTCGGCCATGTACCCGCCCGACTCGACCTCGGCCACGATCCGGGCGTTCCGCTTCTGCCACGCGGCCAGCTCGTCACGGTCGAATGCGTTGTCGAGGGAGTACATCGGTGCCAGGTGGCGGACCTTCTCGAATTTCTCCGAGGGCTCGGCGCCGACCCGGCGGGTGGGCGAGTCCGGCGTCCGGAGCTCCGGATGCTCGGCCTCGAGCTCCTTCAGCTCCCGGAGCTTGCGGTCGTACTCGGCATCGGAGATGTCCGGGTCGTCGAGGACGTAGTACCGGTAGTTGGCATCGTGGAGCGCGCGCCGAAGCTCCTGGGCGCGCCGCTCCAGCTCCGTCAGGTCGGTCAAGGTGTCCGTGGATCAGGTGCGGGTCTCGGATACGGCCGGAGTATAGCGAGAGGGCGGGCGGGAAGACCAGTTCGCGGCGGGGCCGGGCCCCGGTTTGACGGCCGGAAACCGACGGGGGTATCCTACCGGGTGGGGCTGTTCGCGGGCGGTCGGCACGGCGGTTGCACCCTTCGCCCGGCGCGCGGCGCCCTTTTCACGAGCGAGGTGGCCATGACGTACGAGGATGACTACTCGACAGTGAGCTTCGTCTCCGGACTCCTCCTGGGAGCGGCCCTGGGGTCGGGGCTGGCGCTGATCCTGGCGCCCCAGAGCGGCCGCCGGACCCGGCGGGACCTGGTCCGGTCCATCGAGGATGTGGCCGACACGGCGGCCGAGCGGTGGGACGATGTCACGGACGAGCTCCGGTACGCGGTGCGGAGCAAGCGGAGAGAGCTGGATCTCTAGCCCGATGGGCGAGTCCGACCGGGGAGCCCGCTCGGACCGGGTCGTCGAGGTCTTCCGGGAGGCGTTCGGAAGCGAGCACCTGGTCGTGGTCAGCAACCGGGAGCCGTACGAGCACCGGTGGGGCGAGGACGTCGGCGAGATCCGGGTCAAGCGGCCGGCCGGCGGTCTGACGTCGGCGCTCGATCCGCTCCTGCAGGCCGTGGGGGGCACGTGGATCGCGTGGGGCAGCGGCGATGCCGACGCGGCGGTGGTCGATGAGGAGGACCGGGTCCGGGTCCCGCCCGAGGACGAGAGCTACACGCTGCGCCGGATCTGGCTCGACCAGCATGACGTGAACCGGTACTACCTGGGGTTCGCGAACCAGTTCCTCTGGCCGCTCTGCCACTACCGGCCGGGCATCACGCGGACGCGGAACCGGTACTGGGAACGCTACCGCCGCGTGAACCGGCGGTTCGCCGACGCCGTGCTGGACGAGACCCGGGCGGGCAGCTCGCTGGTCTGGTTCCAGGACTACCACCTCGCGCTCGCGCCCGCGCTGGTCCGGGCACGTCGCCCGAACCTGACGCTCGCCCACTTCTGGCACATCCCCTGGCCGCCCCTGGAGATCTTCGAGGTGGCGCCCCAGGCCGAGGACCTGCTCGCGGGGCTCCTGGCCAACGACCTGGTGGGCTTCCAGCTGCCCTCGGACAGCGCGCACTTCCTGCACTGCGCCGAGGCGATCATCGGCGGCGATGTGGACCGGGAGGCGGGGACCGTCGACCTGAACGGGCACACGTGTCACGTCCGCAGCTTCCCCATCTCCATCGATATCGACCAGTTCGTGACCGACGCGTCGGCGGAGGGCGCGGAGCGGAGCGTAGCCGAGCTCCGGAGCCGGTACTGCCCCCCCGAGGGTCAGCTGGCCATCGGAGTGGACCGCCTGGACTACTCGAAGGGGATCCCGGAGAAGCTTAAGGCGCTGGACTTCCTCTGGGAGCGCTACCCGGAGTTCCGGAGCCGACTCACCTTCGTCCAGGTGGCGGTGCCGAGCCGGACCGATATCGAGGCGTACGACGCGCTGGCGCAGAAGGTCGACCGGATGGTGTGGGAGATCAATGATCGATACGGCACGCCCGACTGGCAGCCCGTGCACCTGATCAAGCAGTCGCTGCCGGCGGACCGGCTGGCCGTGCTCTACCGGGCGGCGGACGCCTGCGTCGTCTCGTCGCTCCGCGACGGGATGAACCTGGTGGCGAAGGAGTTCGTGGCGAGCCAGCTCGACGGCCGCGGTGTGCTGCTCCTCTCCCGGTTCGCCGGGGCGGCCGAGGAGCTACGCCACGCCCACATCGTGAATCCGTACGACCCCGAGGACTTCTCCCGGCTGCTCCGGGACGCTCTGGAGCTGAGCCGCGAGGAGCGGGCCCGACGGAACGAGGAGATGCGAGGCGAGCTGCGGTCGATCTACGACTGGATGAGCGAGATCTTCCGGGAATGGGGCGCGATCCGGGGCGGGGCCGCGCTGCCCGACGACCTCGCCGTGGCCGTGCCCGACGTCGAGATCGAGAACGAGTGACGGTGGTCCCCTCCCAGCTGATCCGCCGGAAGCGGGAAGGCGAGACCCTCTCCCGGGCCGAGCTCGCCGGGTTCCTGCGCGCGTTCGATGCCGGCGACGTGGCCGACTACCAGATGGCGGCGTTCCTCATGGCCGTCTACTTCCGCGGGCTCGACACCGAGGAGCTGGACGCGCTGGTGGAGACCATCATGGGATCCGGCCGGCGGGTCCGGTTCGATGGGCCGGGACACCGGGTCGACAAGCACTCCACCGGCGGCGTGGGCGACACCGTCTCGCTGGTCCTGGCTCCGCTGGTGGCTGCGCTGGGCGTCCCGGTGCCGATGATGAGCGGGCGGGGTCTCGGCCACAGCGGCGGGACGGTGGACAAGCTGGAGTCGATCCCGGGGATGCGGCTCGACCTCTCGCTGGACGCGTTCCGCGACCAGGTGGAGCAGCTCGGGCTCGCGCTGATCAGCCAGACGCCGGAGATCGCGCCGCTCGACGGGAAGCTCTACGCCCTCCGGGACGTGACCGCGACGGTGGAGAGCGTGCCGCTCATCGCGTCGAGCATCATGAGCAAGAAGATCGCCGAGGGGATCGACGGGCTGGTGCTCGACGTGAAGGCCGGGAACGGCGCGTTCATGCCCGAGGAGGACCGGGCACTGGAGCTGGCCCGGACCATGATCGACGTGGGGGCCGGCCAGGGGCTCGATGTCGTCGCGCTGATCACCGCCATGGACCGGCCGCTGGGTCGCGCGATCGGGAACGCGCTGGAGGTGGTCGAAGCCGTCGACGTGCTGCGGGGCGGCGGGCCCGAGGACCTGCGGGAGGTCACCGTGGCGCTGGCGGCCGAGATGCTCGTCCTGGCCGGGACCGCGGCGACGGTGGCCGACGGCCGGGACCAGGCCACCGCCGCCCTCGACGATGGTCGGGCCTTCGAGCGGTTCCGACGGGTGATCGAGGCCCAGGGCGGCGACCCGGCGGCCCTCGACGACACCGACCGGCTCCCGTCCGCGCCGGTCCGGCGGGCCGTGGAGGCCGAGCGCTCGGGGCGCGTCGTGGGCATGGCGACCCGGGCCATCGGCGAGGCCGCCGTGGCGCTGGGGGCGGGGCGGACCACGCTGGACGAGGAGATCGATCCCGCCGTGGGCTTCGTCATGGAGGTCGGCCCCGGTGATGTCGTGGAGCCCGGCCGGTCGCTGGCCACCGTGCACGCAGCGGATGAGGCGACCGCGGAGGCGGCGGCCCGGGCGCTGCGCAGCGCCATCCGGATCCGCGACGACGGGGAGCCGAGCTTCCGGCCCCTGGTCTCCCACCGGGTCACCGCGGAGGGCGTGGAGGCGCTCTAGCGGCGGATCGTTCCCTGTCGGGGCGGGCTGTCGGGCGCGGTGTCCGGCAGGACCTGGGGCATGCCCCGCAGGGGGGCGCCGAAGAGACCGGGCGCGTGGACGTCACAGAGCTCGGTCGGCTCCGTGCCCGGCAGGAAGATCTCCTCGAACATCGCGTCGGGCGGACACCAGTCGGCGTTGAACAGCTTGCCTGTGCCCCGGTCGATCACCGCGGTAACCAGCCCCCTCGGCCGCTCCCAGTCCGCCGGCATCGGGAAGCGGGGCCCGACCGCGCGGATCGTGTCGCCGGTCTCGGGATCGATGGCGAACCCGACCTCCGGGTCGATCGGTGAGTCGGGGTCGACGAACGACGAGTCGCCGGTCACCGGGTCGACCCGCACGCCGCTGCCGAAGTAGAGCGGTCGCATGAAGTCGGCCCATACCGGGGCCGCGTAGGCACCGCCCGCCGCGTTCTCCAGGATCGGCCGCGGCATGTCGTACCCCATCCAGACGGCCGCCAGGAGGTCCGGCGTGAAGCCGGTGAACCAGACGTCGGTGGCGTCGTTCGTCGTCCCCGTCTTCCCGGCGGCAGGGAGCGTACGGGGCACGTTTCCGTACTCCGGCATCCGGATCCGGCCCCCGCTGCCGGCGTTCACCACGTCCTTCAACAGGTCGACCATGATGTAGGCGACCTCGGCCTCGAGCACGCGCTCCCGCTCCGGCTCCACCTCCCAGACCACGCGCCCCCGGGAGTCCTCGACCCGCAGGATCGGTCGGGGCTCCACCTTCACGCCCAGGTTGGCGAAGGTGGTGTACGCCTCCGCGACGTCGATGGGGAGCACGGCCGGCACGCCGATCGGGAGCGACGGGACCCGGGGCACGTTCGTCGAGACCCCCATCCGCTGCGCGTACTGGGCCACCGTCTCGAGCCCGACGTCCAGTCCGAGCTTCACCGCCACCACGTTGATGGACGCCCGGAGCGCGTTCCGGAGCGTCATCTCGCCCCGGAAATCGTTGGTGTAGTTCCGGGGCGACCACATGGTCCCATCGGGCATGTCGACGTTGACCGGCGCGTCCAGGTAGACCCGGGAGACGGGGATCCCGCTGGCCACGGCGGCGGTGTAGACGAACGGCTTGAAGACCGAGCCGGGCTGTCGCCTGGCCTGCGTCGCACGGTTGAACTTCGAGTCGTTGAAGTCGCGGCCGCCGATGAGCGCCAGCACGTCGCCGGTCTCGGGGTCCAGGCCGATGAACATCCCCTGGAGGTACGGCGTGGTGCCCGGCGGGACCTCCATCCCTTCCGGGACCTCCTCGCCGTACCGGACACCCCGGAAGCCCGGGTGGTTCTCGACCCGGGCCCAGCCGCGCTCCATGGCACGCTGTGCCAGCTGCTGCATCCCGACGTCGAGGGTGGTGTAGACCCGGTAGCCCTCGCTGTAGAGGTCGGAGCCGAACCGGTCATCGAGGACCCGGCGGACCCATTCCACGAAGTACGGTGCCGTCTCCCCGGCGCCCAGCTCGGCCCGGCTCTCGGGCACGGGCTCCTGCCGCCAGCGGGAGGCCTCGGCCTCTGTCAGGTAGCCCTGGTCGGCCATGAGCTCCAGGACCAGGTCCCGGCGCTGGCGGCCCCGCTCGGGGTGCTTCAGCGGGTTGTAGTACGCCGGCCGATTGATCACCGCCGCCAGCGTCGCCGCCTCGGCGGGGTTCAGCTCCGAGGCGTGCTTGCCGAAGTAGTTCTGGGAGGCCGACTCGATGCCGTACCAACCCTGGTCGTAGTTGATCTGGTTGATGTACGCCTCGATGATCTCGTCCTTCGTGTACACCCGCTCCAGGTCCATGGCGACGTGGAGCTCCCGGAGCTTCCGGCGGAACGACTGGTCGAAGCCGACCTTCTCGATGAACATGTGCCGGGCGAGCTGGAGCGTGATGGTGCTCCCGCCGCCGGAGCCGCCCAGGATCTGGTTCCGGACCGCACGGAGGTAGCCGAAGATGTCGAAGCCGGGGTGACTGTAGAACCGCTTGTCCTCGATGGCGATGAACGCCTGAGGCACGTACTCCGGCAGGCTGTCCAGGTCGACGGGCGTGCGCCGCTCCAGCGCCAGCTCGTCCAGCACCTCGCCGCTCCGGCTCAGGATCTTCGTCGACTGGCGCGGCTGCCACTCGTAGAGCTGGGCCACGGACGGGCAGTCGTAACACACGGTCTGCCACGCGCCGATCGCGCCGCCGATGGCGCCGCCGGTGAGCCCGATGACGGCCAGCCCGCCCAGGGTCAGCCACCCCCATTTCCAGCTTCTCTTCTCTCGGTTCGTCGCCATGGTTCGGTTCTACACGAGGATCGGCCGGCGGTTCACCTACGGACGACGGGTTCACCTACGGACGACGTACCAATCGCCAGTTTCGCTGCCGGACCAGGGACCGGTCACCGGTTTATCCGTCCGTTCGGTCGGACACGTTCCTGTCACTGTCGCCGCAAACAAATCTATTTCCTTCACAACTGGCGATTGAAACGTCGTCCGCTTGTTCTTCCCGCTTGTTCTTCCGTTGGTTCTCGTCCGCCCCTTCGTGCGGCGATATGAACGTCTTCCGCCCATTCGTGTCGTCCGGTTCCTCGCTCCACCTCTTCGCACGTCTGCTCATTGGCCCTCCGTCTCGCGCCCACCGGCCCCGTACAGCAGCTCGATCAGCCGTGCGTGGATCGCGGGGTTCCCGCCCACGATGGCCCCGGCGGCGCGGACGTCGGGATCGCCGTCGAGGGCCGTGACGACGGCGCCGGCCTCCCGTGCGATGACGACGCCGGCGGCGATGTCCCACGGGGCCAGCCAGAGCTCCCAGAACCCGTCGAAGCGGCCGTCGGCGAGCCAGCAGAGGTCGAGGGCGGCGGCGCCGGCCCGGCGGATCCCCGACGTGTGTCGCAGGATCGCATCGAACTGGGCCAGGTAATCGGGGAGGAGGCGTGTCACCTTGAAGGGGAATCCGGTGCCGACGAGCGCGTGATCGAGCCGTTCGATGGCGGAGGCCCGGATCGGCTCGCCGTCCCGGTACGCCCCGCCGCCCTCCCACGCGTGCCATTCGGTACCGTGGTACCCGTCGATCACGGCGCCGGCGACGAGCCGCCCCTGGCGCGCGACCGCCACCGACGCGGCGTACGCGGGGAACCCGTGGAGGAAGTTGGTGGTCCCGTCGAGCGGGTCGATGACCCACAGGTGATCGGCGTCGTCGAACCGGGCTCGGACGGACGCGGGATCGCCCAGCTCGGCGGACTCCTCGGCCAGGATCTCGTGGTCCGGGCACCGGTCGCGAACGAGGCCGATGATGGCCTCCTCGGCCTCCAGGTCGACCCGGGTCACGAAGTCGGCGGTGCCCTTCTCGTCCCAATCGGACGGGTCGACACCGCCGAGGTGGCTCCGGTGGACGGCCCGGGCCTCCCGGGCGGCGTCCAGTGCGATCTCGGCGAGCTGCTTCGCGTCCATTGGCTTCGTTGCCGCGGGTGGGCCACGTGGGTATCGTTGACGCCTCGGCATCGGCGACGTCGCAAGGTACGGCGCCGGGGCGCCCGGGTACAGCAGGCAGAGATTTTGCGCCGGTAGGCGGGCGACCGAGAACCCGAGGAGGAGGCATATGATGGCGGAGAACGAGGATACGGGCGCCGGCGCCACCAAGGTCGTGCTCCTGACCTGCATCGAGTGCGGGAAGGAGTACACGTTCGAGGGTGACGAGACGCCACCGGCGGACCTGGTGTGCGAGAAGTGCGGCAACGCGGTCTTCCGCCGGTTCCAGGACACCGCATCGCCGGGTGAGGCGCGGGAGGACTTCGAGGACACGACGGAGCGGGACCTGGACACCGATGACCCCGAGGGCGACGCGACGCCCGGGGACCTCCACGACCTGAACAACCCCTAGATGGCGAGAGAACCTCTGTTCCGCGGCTCGGGCGTCGCCCTGGTCACCCCGTTCGATGAGGCGGGTGTCGACGAGTCGGCGTTCCGTGAGCTGGTGACGTTCCACATCGATCGTGGGACCGACGCGCTGATCGTCTGCGGCTCCACCGGCGAGGCGGTGACCATGACGCCGGAGGAGCAGGAGCGGGCGGTGGCGACGGTCGTCGACGCCGTCGATGGCGCGATCCCCGTGGTCGCCGGGTGCGGCGGCAGCGATACGGCGACGGTGGCGGGGCTGGCCGCCCGCGCCCGGGAGGCCGGCGCCGACGCCCTCCTCCTCAGCGCCCCGCCGTACAACAAGCCGCCCCAGCGGGGGCTCGTCGCCCACTTCCGGGCGGTCCTCGACGCCGGTGACCTTCCGGCCATCCTCTACAATGTCCCGGGCCGCACGGCCGTGGGGCTCACGGTGCAGACGGTGGCGGAGCTGGCGGAGGACGAGCGGGTGGTCGGCGTGAAGGAAGCGAGCGGCGACCTGTCGCATATCGCGGATCTCGCGGCGCGCACCGGGGATCGGCTCACACTGTGGAGCGGAAACGACGACCAGATCCTCCCGGTCCTGTCGCTCGGCGGCCAGGGCGTGATCACCGTGCTGGGCAACGTGGCGCCGGCGGACACCAGCCGGATGGTGCACGCGTACCTGGAGGGCGACACGGACGAGGCGACCCGCCTGCAGCTCCACTATCTTCCACTCATCCGGGAGCTGTTCGCCGTGTCGAACCCGATCCCCGTCAAGACGCTGACGGGGTGGCTCGGCTTCGATGTGGGACCGCTCCGGCTCCCGCTGGTCCCCCTGTCCGACGCCGAGCGCGGGCGCCTCGTCGACACCGCCCGGGCCGCCGGGCTCGAGCCGGTACGGTAGCGTGATCGACGTCGTCGTGTCCGGGGCCACCGGCCGGATGGGACGGGTCCTGGGCCGCCTGCTCCGGGACGGGGGCGGCCTCCGGGCCATCGGCGGGATCGCGCCCGACCGGCCCATGGAGGGGCCCGAGGCCATCGGCTACCCCGAGATCGTGGACGTGGAGGATGCCGGCCCGCTCGTCCGACGGGCGGACGCCGTGATCGACTTCTCCGCACCCGAGCAGCTGTCGGCACTGGCGGCGGAGTGCGTGGACGAGCTGGCGGGGACCGCGCTCCTGGTGGGCACCACCGGGCTGCCTGACGAGCTGGTCGGCGCGCTCGACGCGCTGGCCGAGCGTGCGCCGGTGCTGGTGGCGCCGAACTTCAGCATGGGCGTGAACCTCCTCCGTGCGCTGGTGGAGCGCGCAGCCCGGGCGCTGCCCGCGGAGGGCTATGACATCGAGGTCGTGGAGACCCACCACCGCGCGAAGGAGGACGCGCCCAGCGGCACCGCGCTGCTGCTGGGGGAAGCGGCCGCGGAGGGTCGGGGCGAGTCGCTCGACGCCAACCGGGTGGACGGCCGGAGCGGACGGGTGGGACCGCGCCCGGCCGGCGAGATCGGGATCCACGCGGTTCGCGGAGGGGGCGTCGCCGGCGACCACACCGTCCACTTCCTCGGCGCTGCCGAGCGGATCACGCTGACCCACAGCGCCCTCTCCCGGGAGCTGTTCGCCGAGGGCGCGCTCGTGGCCGCCCGCTGGATCGTCGGCCGCGGTCCCGGCCGCTACTCGATGCACGATGTACTGGAGCTGAGCTGAATGGACTACCAGGAGATCCGCGACCTCATCGCGAACGCCCGGAAGACGACGCCGGTCACGGTGCACGTCCGGCACGATGGCGAGCTGGATGTGGAGCCGTCCGAGGCGCTGAAGGTGTTCCCGACCGGCGCCGGGACCACGGTCCTCATCGGGGAATGGGACGCCGTTCGCCCCGTGCTCGAAGGCGCTGATGGGATCCGGTACTGCCACCTGGAGAACGACCGGCGGAACTCGGCGATCCCCATGCTCGACCTGAAGACGGTCAACGCCCGGATCGAGCCCGGATGCATCATCCGGGAGGGGGCGGAGATCGGCGAGCACATCATCGGGATGATGGGCGCCGTGGTGAACATCGGCGCGGTGGTCGGTGATGGCACCATGCTCGACATGAACTGCGTGGTCGGCGCCCGGGCGATGGTGGGTGCGAACTGCCATGTCGGCGCCGGCGCCGTCCTGGCCGGGGTGCTGGAGCCGCCGAGCGCCACGCCGGTGGTGATCGAGGACGACGTCCTCATCGGCGCCAACGCGGTCATCCTGGAGGGGGTCCGTGTGGGCGGGGGGTCGGTGGTGGCGGCCGGCGCGGTGGTGACGGAGGACGTCCCGCCCCACTCGGTGGTCGCGGGCCAGCCCGCCCGGGTCATCAAGCGGGTGGACGAGCGGACGAAGGACAAGACGGGGCTGCTCAAGGAGCTCCGGCGGCTGAACGAGTAGGGCCCAACGACCAGGAAAGGAGCGGGATACCGTGCCTGAGTTTCTGACGACGCTGGACCTCTCGACGCTCCGGCTGGACCTGCTGGGGCGGATGCTGCTGGCGGCCACGCTCGGCGGGATCGTCGGGATCGAGCGGGAGTGGAGCGGGAAGCCGGCAGGATTCCGGACGAACCTGCTGATCTGCGTGGGCGCGGCGCTGCTGACGGAGCTCTCGGTCTCCGTGGCCATGTCGTCGGACCCGGAGCTGACCACGGCCGACCCGGCGCGGATCGCGGCGCAGATCGTGAGCGGGATCGGGTTCCTGGGCGCCGGGACGATCATCCAGTCCCGGGGCAGCGTGACGGGGCTCACCACGGCGGCCACGCTCTGGGTCGTGGCGGCGGTGGGCATGGCGGTCGGGCTCCGGGCCTACCCGGAGGCGATCGGCACCACGCTGCTGGTGATGATCGCGCTCCTCCTGCTCGGTCGGGTGGAGCCGTACCTGAGCCGGCAGGTGGACCACATGGTCCGGGTGACCATCAGGGGCGGCGGCGACGCCCAGGAGCGGATCGAGGCGCTGATCGGCGAGGATCTGGAGTACCACCTGATGGAGATCGAGCGACGGGAGGAGGGCGTGGAGGTCGCGTACCAGGTGAAGGGGCGCCGTCGGTACTGGGAGGAGCTGCCCGAACGGCTGCTGGAGAGCGACGACGTCGATCGGGTGGCCCGGGGCTGACGTGACCCGGCTCGTCATCGACCTGGCGGACGCGCGCCCGATCTTCGCGCTGCCGGCCGACGTGGTCACGGCCATCGAGACCGCGGTGCCCGACTGGGACGTGGTGGTGGTCGATGCCCCGACGTCCGGGACGGGCGACGGCACCCACCGGGCCTCGCCCCGTGCGCTCGAGGCCGTCCGGTCCGGCGCGGAGGTCTACGTGGGATTCGGCATCCCCGCCGAGCTGATCCGCGAGGGGCGGTCGCTGCGGTGGGTCCACAGCGGCGCGGCGGGGGTTCGGGGGTCGCTGACGCCGACAATGCGGGAAAGCGACGTCGTCTTTACCAACTCCGCCGGGATCCACGGCCCGCCGGTCGCCGAGACCGTGATCGGCTACATCCTCCATTTCGCCCGCGGGCTCGACCACGCCGTCCGGAGTCAGCACCGGGGCCGCTGGGAGAAGGACGTCTTCGACGCGGCGGACGCCCCTGTCCGGGAGCTCGGCGAGAGCACCGTCGGGGTGGTCGGGCTCGGCGGCCTCGGCCGGGAGGTGGCGTGGCGGGCCGCGGCGCTGGGCGCCCGGGTCGTCGGAACCCGCCGCCGGCCGGAGCCGGTGGAGGGCGTGGAGCTGCGGACCGGGGAGGGTGCCCTGGATCGGCTCCTCGGCGAGAGCGACTACGTGGTCCTCACGGTCCCGGAGACCGACCGGACCACCGGCATGATCGACGCCGACGCGCTGGCCCGGATGGGACCGGACACGGTGCTGATCAACGTGTCACGGGGCGGCCTGATCGAGGACGGGGCGCTGGTCGAGGCGCTGGAGGCCGGCCGGCTCCGGGGCGCGGCGCTGGACGCGTTCTCCGCCGAGCCGCTCCCCGAGGGCCATCCGCTGTGGACGGCGCCCCGCACGCTGATCACCCCGCACACGTCGGCGTACACGCACCGGTTCTGGCAGAGGGAGGCCGAGCTGCTGCTGGACAACCTGCGACGGTACCGGACGGGCGAGCCGCTGCGGAATGTGGTCGACAGGGCCGCCGGCTATTAGGTTTCGACCCGCTCCCCCTAACCTGAACGAAGTCGTCTTATGATCGAGATTCTGAAAGGCGCGATCCAGCGCGGTGCGTCCGACATCCACATCAAGGCCGGCGATTACATCCGCGCACGGATCGCCGGCGACCTCATCCCCATCACGAAGCAGCAGGTGCCGGGGGAGCAGACCCGGCAGCTGGCGCAGCAGCTCGTGCCGGAGTGGGAGAAGAAGAACATCGACAAGCTGCGCGACTACGACTGCTCGTGGGGCGCGTCGGGCGTGGGCCGGTTCCGGGTCAACATCTTCCGGCAGAGGGGCACCATGGGGATCATCATGCGGGTGATCCCGTTCGAGATCCCGACGCTCGAGGAGATGGAGCTGCCCCCGGTGCTGGCGGACGTGGCCGACAACAACCGGGGGATGGTGCTGGTGACCGGCGTGACGGGGTCGGGGAAGAGCACGTCGCTGGCGGCGATGCTGAACCACATCAACCAGAGCCGGGCGCAGCACATCCTCACACTCGAGGACCCCATCGAGTTCCTGCACAAGGACAAGAAGTCGTCGATCACGCAGCGGGAGATCGGGACCGACACCGAGTCGTTCAATGTCGGGCTGCGGGCGGCGCTCCGGGAGGACCCGGACACGATCCTGGTCGGGGAGATGCGCGACAACGAGACCATCGACATCGCGCTCAAGGCCGCGGAGACGGGCCATCTCCTCTTCTCCACGCTCCACACCCACAACGCCGTCCGGACGCTGAACCGGATCATCTCGGTCTTCCCGCCCGAGGAGCAGGAGATGGTCAGGGTCCGGCTGGCCGAGTCGATCGTGGCGATCATCAGCCAGCGGCTGCTGCCCCGGAAGAACGAGTCGGGCCGGATCGCGGCAGTGGAGGTCATGATCGCGACGGCCACGATCCGCGAGCTGATCCTGGACCCGGAGCGGACGGATGAGGTCGCGGACCTGATCGCCGAGGGGCGCGAGCAGTACCGCTCCCAGACCTTCGACCAGCACCTGACCGACCTGGTGAACGAGGGGCTGGTCGACTTCGAGGTGGCCAAGGCCGCCGCGACGAACCCGTCGGACTTCGAGCTGAGGATGCGGACCCTTGCCTGACCCGGGCGACGGCTGGCTCTCGGGGCTCTTCGTCCCTGTCACCACGCCGTTCGACCCGGTCACCGGCGATGTCGCGCCGGTCAGCTTCCGGGAGAACCTGCGGCGCTGGCTGGAGACGCCGATCAACGGCTACGTCATCTTCGGCTCCACCGGGGAGGGCGCACTCCTCGAGGACGATGAGAAGGTCCGGCTCGCCGAGTACGCGCGGGACGTGATCCCCTCCATGCGGCCGCTGGTGGCCGGGGCGGGCGCCGAGTCGACCCGGGCCGTGGTCCGGCTCTGCCAGCAGTTCGGCGATGCCGGCGCCGACGCCGCGCTCGTCCACCCGCCGTCGTACTTCGGCGTGTCGCTCAGCGCCGGCGATCTGCGGGACCACTTCCTGGCCGTGGCCGACGGGTCGCCGATCCCCGTCCTGGTCTACCACATGCCGAAGTTCACCCACGTCACCCTCGATGCCGGGCTGATGGGGGAGCTGGCCCGCCACGAGAACATCGTCGGGATCAAGGACTCCTCCGGCGACCTCAAGCGGTTCGCCGACTACACCGACGTCTGCGGCGACGACTGCCGGCTGTTCATGGGCAACGGCGCGCTGCTGTACGCCGCGCTGGAGCTCGGCGGCGCCGGCGGGATCGTGGCGCTCGGGCTCCTGGCCGCGGAGGCGTACGGCGAGATGCTGGAGCACTACCGGGCGGGACGGCTGCCGAGGGCCGGACAGATCCAGCAGCGGCTGGCCCCGGCGCACAAGCAGATCGTGGCCCGGTACGGCGCCCGGGGGGTGAAGGCCGCCCTGGACCTCATGGGCTGGCACGGCGGCCCGCCCCGCCCACCGCTGAGACCGCTCCGGGAGAAGGACCGGGAGACAGTGGAGCGGGTGATGCGGGACGCCGGGCTCCTCTAGCCGTTGACGGCGCCGGACGCCCGGTCCGCCGGGTTCGACGCCAGCGCGCTCCACGCGACCATCGTCTCGTTCGCGCGTCCCCGGATGACGGCCTCGGCCGGCGCCCGGGAGGTCGACGCGCTGATCCGGCGACGCTTCCAGGAGCTGGGGTACGACGTCCGGACGCTCCCGTTCTCCTTCTCCACCCTTCCGGGCCGGTACGGGCTCCCCCTGGCCGGCGCCATCCTCCTCGCCACGGCGGCGGGCGCCGGCGGGCTCCTCTCGGCCGGCCGGTCGGGCGCGGCCGTCGGCGCGCTGGCCGGGGGGCTCACGCTGGCCGTGCTCCCACTCCTGCTGCTCGACCCGGCGATCCGGCGCCTGCCGTGGGGACGGGTGGAGACGGCCAATCTCCTGTTCACGCGCGCCACGCCCCGGTGGCTCGTCATGGCGCACCGGGACACGAAATCCCAGCGGGCGCCGACCCTCATCCGGACCGTGGCCCTGGCCGCGGCGCTGATGGGGTGGGTGGCGCTGGCCGCCATCGCGCTGGCCGGGCTCCCGGGCGATGGACCCGTGCCGGGAGCGGGATGGGTCTGGGGCTCCGCCACCGTGCTGGCCGGCGGGGCCGTCGTGCTGCTGCTGAGCCGGGCAGCGAACCGATCGCCGGGCGCGCTGGACAACGGCTCCGGGCTGGCCGCGCTCCTGGCGGTGGCCGGCCGGGCGCCCGCGGATGTGGCGTTCCTGGTGACGGACGGAGAGGAGCTGGGGCTCGCGGGTGCCCGGGCTGCGGTGGGGGGCTGCCGGACGTGGAGGGGATCGTGAACCTGGACGGGCTCGACGACCGCGGCCCGCTCCGGATCGCCGAGGGGCGGGGGGGTGGACGCCGCGGACCGGCGGGCGCCCTGGCGGCTGCACTCCTCGAGGACGCACGGTCGCTGGGGCTCGCCGCCGTGCGACGACCGCTCCCCCCGTTCGTCATGGTCGATCACGAGCCGCTGGCACGGGCCGGGCTCCCGGCGCTGACCGTGCTGAAGGGACGGTGGCAGTCGCTCCTGCGCGTGCACCGGCCCTCCGACACCGCGGATCGGATCACCGGCGCCGGCGCCGCCGAGGCGGCGACCCTGGTCCTGACTGCCCTCCGCCGGCCGCCCGCCGATGAAGGCGACACCTTGCGGCCCGACGAGCGGTCGGGCCATAGTCCACCCCCATGAGTCAAAAGAACTGCACCGTGGTCGTCGGCGCCCAGTGGGGTGACGAGGGCAAAGGCAAGATCGTGGACGTGCTGGCCGCCGAGGCCGACATCGTGGCCCGCTATCAGGGCGGCGCGAATGCCGGCCACACCGTGGACGTGGCCGGCGACGAGTTCGTCCTCCACCAGATCCCGTCGGGGATCCTGCACCCGGAGAAGCGCTGCCTGCTGGGCAACGGCGTGGTGCTGGATCTCGAGCAGTTCTTCGAGGAGCTCGACGGGCTCGCCCGGCGCGGGATCGATGCGGAGCCCCGTATCGGGATCAGCGGACGTGCCCACCTCCTCCTCGAGTACCACAAGCGTCTCGATAGGGCGAGTGAAGCCCGCCGGGGCGCCGGGAAGATCGGTACCACCGGAAAGGGGATCGGCCCGGCGTACGAGGACAAGATCGCCCGGCGGGGCATCCGCGTCGGTGACCTCCGGGACGCCGACCGGGCGTCGGAGCTGATCCGGCAGGGCGCCGAACGGGCGAACGAGCGGCTGGGCGCGACCGGCGGCGAGCGGGTCGGGCCCGGCGCCGTGGTCGACGCCGTCATGGCCGTCCGCGACCGGCTGCTCCCCCTCATCGCCGACGTGGGGCAGGAGATCCAGGAGGCGCTGGACGCCGACCGCCACGTCCTCATGGAGGGCGCCCAGGGCGCACTCCTCGACATCGACCACGGCACCTTCCCGTTCGTGACCTCGTCGAACACCACCGCCGCCGGCGCGGCCACCGGGACGGGGATCGGGCCCACCGCCATCGATGCCGTGCTCGGCGTCGTGAAGGCCTACACGACCCGTGTCGGGAGCGGACCGCTGCCCACCGAACTCGAGTCGGAGATCGGCGAGCGGCTCCGCGAGCTCGGCGGCGAGTACGGCGCCACCACCGGACGGCCCCGCCGCTGCGGCTGGTTCGACGCGGTCGTCGTCCGGTACGCCGCCCGGGTCAACGGGCTCACCGGTCTCGCCCTCACCAAGCTCGACGTGCTCGACAGCCTGGACGAGGTCCAGATCTGCACCGGCTACGATGTCGACGGCGAGCACCTCGAACATTTCCCCGACGACCTGGCCCGCCTCGAGAGGGCCCGGCCGATCTTCGAGACCCTGCCCGGCTGGCAGACCGACACCACCGGCGCCCGGTCGCTCGACGACCTCCCCGAGGCCGCCCGTACCTACATGCGACGGCTGGAGACACTGGCCGGCGTGCCGATCGAGTTCGTCTCCGTGGGCACCCGACGCGAGCAGATCATCCGCGTCGCCTCGTAACGAACAACGAACAACTAACGACGAACAACAAACAACAAACAACAAACAACTAACAACTACAGTACGCCTTATGCGAGTTGGGGTGGACAGCGGCTCCAGCGGGCCGGGGTCCGGGGGCGGGGTCGGGGTTCACAGGACCGGGGCTCGCGGGGTGCAGGGGTCCTGACCGTCGGCCCGGCCGGGCACTCTCTCCGGTGTACCGGGGGCCCGCCCCCGCCTTTCCATTCCCCTTCCCATCCCGATCCCGTGCGCCCTACGGGTGGCGCCCTGGTTGTTCGGTGGTGGCTGTTTGCTGTTGGCCGTTTGCGGCTTCGCTGTTCCGGGGGGTTGAGGAAGACGGGTGCCGCCCCTACCTTTATAGGCTCTTTGGCCACCGGCTGCGGGCGGGAGCGCCTGCACCGGTTACTGTTTTCGCGCACCTACGGTTGGCGCTCGGGATGTTCGACGAGCTGGCAGAACGGCTGGACGGAGTACTGGGTCGCTTCAAGAGTCGTGGCCTCCTGACGGAGGACATGATCGACGAGGGGCTCCGGGAGATCCGGCGTGCGCTGCTGGAAGCGGACGTCAACTACCGGCTGGCGAAGTCGTTCCTGGAGCGCGTGCGGGAGCGCGCGGTGGGCGAGCAGGTGCTGAAGAGCGTGCGACCCGGCGAGCAGGTCGTGAAGATCGTCCACGACGAGCTCGTGGACCTGCTGGGTGAGGACCGGGTCGGGCTCGAGACGGCGGCGTCTCCGCCCACGGTGATCCTGCTGGTGGGGCTGCAGGGGTCCGGGAAGACGACGACGGCGGCGAAGCTGGCGCGTCGTATGAAGCGGGAAGGGAAGACGCCGATGCTCGCGGCGCTGGATGTGTACCGTCCGGCGGCCATCGACCAGCTGGAGACGCTGGCGGAGCAGGTGGAGGTGCCGGTCTTCGCCGACCGTGACGAGACGGACGTGGCGAAGCTGGCGGAGGGCGCGCTGGAGGCCGCCACGGGGGGTCGGCACAGGGCGCTGATCCTGGACTCGGCGGGGCGGCTGCAGATCGACGAGCAGCTGATGGACGAGCTGCGGCGGGTGAAGGCGGCGGTGGAGCCCACGGAGGTCCTGCTCGTGGCGGACGCCATGACGGGGCAGGAGGCGGTGAAGATCGCCGAGGGGTTCCACGACGCGCTGGAGCTGAGCGGCGTGGTGCTGACGAAGATGGACGGCGATGCCCGGGGTGGCGCCGCCCTGTCCATCAAGGGGATGACGGGCGTGCCCATCAAGTTCGTCGGGATCGGCGAGCGGGTGGACGCGCTGGACGTCTTCGACCCGCACCGGATGGCGGACCGGATCCTCCAGCGGGGGGACGTGGTCGGCCTGGTGGAGCGGGCACAGCAGTCGTTCGACATGGAGGAAGCCGAGCGGCTGCAGAAGAAGGTGACCGAGGAAGGGAAGTTCGACCTGGAGGACTTCCTCGGCGCGCTGCGGCAGATGCAGAAGCTGGGGCCCCTCGAGGGGCTGCTGGGGATGATGCCCGGCGTGAACAAGAAGATGCTGAAGAACGCGAAGGTCGACCCGCGACGGCTGAAGCACATCGAGGCGATCATCCTGTCGATGACGCCCGAGGAGCGGCAGAAGCCGAAGATCCTGAACGGATCGCGCCGCGCCCGGATCGCACGGGGCGCTGGCCGGAGCGTGCAGGAGGTCAACCAGCTGATGAAGCAGTTCCAGCAGATGCAGAAGATGATGAAGCAGGTGCAGAAGATGGGCCTCGGAGGCATGATGAAGGGTGGCCTCGGAGGGATGGGCGGCGGGTCAGGCGGTCTGCCCTTCGGCTAGGGGCCCATCTTCTTCGTATCCGGGGTCGTACTCGTATTCGGGTGACGGACCCGACCGACTGCGAATACGAGTACGAAGTACCGAGCAGAGCGAGACGAACGAGGAACAGGCCGGCACGACAGCCGGCTGACACAAACGCAGAACAACAGGGAACAGAGGTACAGACATGTCCGTGAGGATCCGACTCCGGCGAGTGGGCCGGAAGAAGCAGCCGTACTGGCGCGTGGTGGTCGTCCCCCGTGGGGCGCCGCGGGATGGCGCCTACATCGAGGAGCTTGGGTTCTACAACCCTCGTACGCGGCCCGCTTTCCTGACGCTCGATCTGGACAAGCTGGATGAATGGGTCCAGAACGGAGCCGAGGTCTCCGACAGCGTCCGGTCGCTGGTTCGGAAGGCGCGCAAGGGGGGCGACGACGATGTCGTCTTCACGAAGCCGGGCGAGGAGGCCCCGCGGCTCAAGACGGCCAAGAAGCCGGAGCGGCGTCCGAAGTCGACGGCTACGCAGACCGACCAGGCGGAGGCCGACGAGGGTGGGGCCGACGAGGGTGGGGCCGAGGTGACGGCGGCGGTGGAGCCGGCCGGGGAGGCCGAGGCGGCGCCGGAGCCCACCGAGGCCCAGGAGGAGGCCGAGACCGAGTCGGAGGCCGTCGAGGCGTCCGCCACGGAGGCCCCGGAGACCGGGGCCGGGGCAGAGGCCGAAGCGGAGGCCGTGGAGGAGACCGAGGCTGCGGCCGATGAGGTGACCGAGGCGGAAGCCGAGTCCGACGGGGACGAGGAGTCCGACGAGGACGAAGAGAAGTAGCGCGGCGCGGACGCGTCGCAGGGCGGAGATCGGGCGATGACGGATCCGGAGTACCTGGTGGTCGGCCACCTGGCGAAGGCCCACGGCACCCGGGGCGAGCTGCTGGTCCGACCGCTGACGGACGCGCCGGCGGAGGTGTTCGAGCCGGGCCGTCGCGTGATCGTCGGGGACGACCGGGGCGAGCTCGGCAGCCGCCCGGAGGAGCAGGAGATCGAGGCGAGCCGGTCCTACCGCAAGGGATGGCTGGTGAAGCTGGCGGGGCTGGAGGATCGGATGCGGGCCCGGGAGCTTACGGGTCGCTACCTCCTGGTCCCCACGGAGGAGCGGGGCGAGCTGGCGGAGGGGGAGTACTACTACCACCAGCTGCTCGGCCTCGAGGTGGAGACGGCGTCCGGTGCGGCGGTGGGGCGGATCCGTGAGGTATACGAGACGGAGCCGTACCACATGCTCGAGGTGAAGGGCGAGGACGGCGTGCATCTGGTCCCGTTCCGCAGCGAGTGGGTCGTGACGGTGGACGTGGAAGCCGGGCGGATGGTGATCGACCCGCCGGAAGGGCTGCTGGAGGTGTAGAACCGCCTGCGGCGGCGGATGCACGAATGCACGAATGTACGCGTGGAGCTCGGTTCGGGGAGGGCGCGGTGAAAATCAACATCGTGACGATCTTCCCGGGGTTCTTCGAGGGGCCGCTGGGGCTGAGCATCCCGGCGCGGGCCGCGGAGGACGGGCTGGTGGAGTACAACGTCGTGGACCTCCGGGGGTACACTCACGACAGGCACCGGACGGTGGATGACTACCCGTACGGTGGGGGAGCGGGGATGGTGATGAAGCCGGAGCCGTTCTTCGAGGCGATGGACGACCTGGCGCCGGAGGGGCCGGTGGCGCTGATGAGCGCCCGCGGTCGGCGGTTCGAGCACCGGGATGCCGTGAGGCTGGCGGTGCAGCCGGAGCTGACGCTACTGTGTGGTCATTACAAGGACGTGGACCAGCGGGTAGCGGACGGCCTGGCGACGGAGGAGCTGTCGCTGGGCGATTTCGTCCTCAGTGGGGGCGAGGTCGCGGCGCTGGCGGTGACGGACGCGGTGGTGCGACTGTTGCCGGGAGCGATGGGCACGCACGAGTCTGCGGCCACGGACAGCTTCTACGATGATGGGCTGTTGAGCCCGCCGTCGTACACGCGGCCGGCGGAGTA
This sequence comes from Candidatus Longimicrobiales bacterium M2_2A_002, assembly GCA_051418035.1. Classification (GTDB taxonomy): domain Bacteria; phylum Gemmatimonadota; class Gemmatimonadetes; order Longimicrobiales; family RSA9; genus JAWVYT01. The sequence continues at coordinate 83,851 of JBPRGE010000058.1, read as the reverse complement.
TCGGGGCCGGGAGGTCCCGGCGGTGCTGTTGTCGGGCGACCACGCGCGGATCGAAGCGTGGCGGCGGGAGAAGGCGGAGGAGCTGACGCGGGAGCGTCGGCCGGACTTATGGGATCGACGCGAACGAGGGTAGTGCCATGGACATTGTGAAAGAGATCGAGAACGAGCAGCTCCGGGACGGGATCCCGGCCTTCGAGACCGGGGACACCGTGCGCGTGAACGTGCGTGTCCGCGAGGGCGAGAAGGAGCGGACGCAGGCTTTCGAGGGGATCTGCATCGCCAAGAAGGGCGGGGGCGCGGGCGAGACGTTCACGGTACGGAAGGTCTCCGCCGGTGTGGGTGTCGAGCGCGTCTTCCCGCTGCACTCGCCGATGATCGAATCGATCAAGGTGGTCCGTCGCGGCCACGTACGGCGGGCGAAGCTGTACTATCTGCGCGCCCGCAAGGGGAAGGCCGCGCGGATCCGCGAGCGTCAGCGCTAGAGTCCCGCAGCGATGGTGGCGGCCCGGAGGCGGAAGCGGCGCCACCGTGGTGCGCCGCTGAGGCTGGAGCGGGAGTTCTGGGATGACGGAGTGGAGCGCGTGGCCGGCCTCGACGAGGTCGGTGTCGGGCCCCTCGCCGGCCCCGTGGTCGCCGCCGCGGTGATCTTCCGTCCCGAGGACCGCGTTCCCGGCGTGGTGGACTCGAAGCGGCTCACCGCCGAGGAGCGGGAGGAGCTGGTCGTCGAGATCCGGGAGCAGGCGCTCTGCATCGGGCTCGGCGCCGCCAGTCCACGGGAAGTCGATCGGCTCAACATCTACCACGCCAGCCACCTGGCGATGCGCCGCGCGGTCGACCACCTGGCCGTCGCCCCGGAGCACATCCTCGTGGACGGCCGCCCCGTTCCCACGCTGGGCCCCGACCACACCGCCGTCGTGAAGGGTGATGCGAAGTCCTACACGATCGCCGCCGCGTCGATCGTCGCCAAATGCACCCGGGACGACCTGATGCGCAGGCTGGCGGACCGCTACCCGCATTACGGGTGGGAGACGAACGTGGGGTACAGCACGCGGGAGCATATCTCGGCGCTGGACGACCACGGTCCCACCCCCCACCATCGCCGCAGCTTCTTCCGTGTCCAGCTGTCGCTGGACCTCGACCCGGAGTAAGGGGAGGCCATGCATACCGAGCATCTGCAGAACGTGCACCCGGTCCGGATCCTGGCCGGCTGGCTGGTCTCCGTGGCCGTCACGTCCGCGGCCGTTTTCGCGCTGATCGTGCTGGGCTTGATGGACGGCGCCGGAGGCAGCGGCGACACGCTGGGCGCCGTCCTGGCGGTGGGGGTCGGGTTCCTGGTGGGCGGCCTGTTCACCGGGTACCGGACGGTGGAGGCGCCGATCCTCCACGGCATCAGCCTGGGCCTGACCTCGCTGGTGGTGTGGGCAGTCCTGAACCTGGTGGTCATGGTCGGGTTCGGTACGGGCGACTGGTCCGGGCTGAACACTACGGCCGCCCTGGCCGTGCTGCTGACGCAGATCGTCGCGGCGCTCCTGGGGTGCTGGGTCGGGACCGCCCAGGCGCGCGCCCGGGTCGGTGGGCTGGAGCCGCCGGTCTCGGGCGGGACGGGGCGGGAATAGCCTCGTACCGGGGTCTCGCGGCGCCCCTGCCACCGCCCGCGCCGCAGGAATGCAGCTCTCGCACTACGAGGAATCGATGATCTCAACCGATACGACGTCAGCACGCCGACTCCTGCTCCCCGTCCTCCTGCTCGTCGGAACGGTCGCGTGCACCGTGGAGACCGGGCTGGAGCCGGAGCTGCCCGCCGACCCCCACTCCTTCGCGAACGCCGCGGAGGCCCGGGTGACGCACGTGGCGCTGGACCTGACGGCCGACTTCGACACGGAGACACTGGCCGGGACCGCTACGCTCGACATCGTCCGCGCGGCGGGCTCGTCGGAGATCGTGCTGGACACGCGCGAGCTCGAGATCGAGAGCGTTCGGAACGCCGGTACGGGCGAGGCGCTGGAGTGGGAGCTGGGGGACGCGGACCCGGTGCTCGGCCGCCCGCTCCGGGTCCTGCTGCCGCCCGCCGTGGAGCATGTCGAGATCGCCTACCGGACCACCGATGGCGCCGCGGCCGTCCAGTGGCTGGACCCGGCCCAGACATCGAGCGGCGCGCCGTTCCTCTTCACGCAGGGCCAGGCGATCCTGACGCGGACGTGGATCCCGACGCAGGACAGCCCCGGGATCCGCCAGACGTACAGCGCGAGCATCACGGTCCCCGAGGGGCTCGTGGCGGTCATGAGCGCGGAGATGCTGACCCCGCAGGGCGAGCCGGTGGACGGCGGCACCCGGTACACGTTCCGGATGGAGGAGCCGATCCCGCCGTATCTGATCGCGTTGGCGATCGGCGACCTGGAGTTCCGGGAGGTCGGGCCGCGGACGGGAGTGTGGGCCGAGCCGGCCGTGGTGGATGCCGCGGCGTACGAGTTCAGCGAGATGGAGGACATGCTGGAAGCGGCCGAGGCGCTGTACGGGCCGTACCGCTGGGGCCGCTACGACGTGCTGGTGCTGCCCCCGTCGTTCCCGTTCGGCGGGATGGAGAACCCGCGGCTGACGTTCGCCACGCCGACGATCCTGGCGGGCGACCGGTCGCTGGTGAGCCTGATCGCCCACGAGCTGGCCCATTCGTGGTCCGGCAACCTGGTGACGAACGCGGTGTGGAGCGACTTCTGGCTGAACGAGGGCTTCACGGTCTATTTCGAGAACCGGATCATGGAGGCGGTCTACGGAGGGGAGTACGCCCGGATGCTGGAGCAGCTGGGCCGGACGGGGCTGCGGTCCGAGATCGAGGACGAGCTCGGCGGCTACGAGTCGTCGGAGACGGTGCTCCACCTCGACCTGACCGGCCGGGATCCGGACGAGGGGATGACGGCGATCGCGTACGACAAGGGCGCGGCGTTCCTCCGGACCATCGAGAGCGTGGTGGGACAGGAGCGGTTCGACACCTTCCTCCGGGAGTACTTCGACACGTTCGCGTTCCAGCCGATGACCACGGAGAAGTTCCTGGCGTACCTGGACGAGCAGCTGCTGAGCGAGAACGAGGAGTGGCGGGAGGCGATCCGGCCGCGACAGTGGGCGTATGAGCCGGGGCTGCCGGACAACCTGCCGCCGGTGCAGTCTGACGCACTGGCCGTGGCGGCGGAGCAGGCCGAGCGGTTCGCCGGCGGGACACCGCCGGCCGGGCTGCCCACCGAGGGGTGGAGCACGCACGAGTGGCTCCACTTCCTCCAGTCGCTGCCCCGTGAGCTCCCGGAGGCGCGTCTCCGGGCGCTGGACGCCGCCTACGGGCTGACGGAGAGCGAGAACAGCGAGATCCTCTTCGAGTGGCTGCGGCTCGCCATCGCGAACCGGTACGAGCCAGCGTTCGGGGCGCTGGAGGACTTCCTGACCCGGCAGGGACGGCGCAAGTTCCTCCGGCCACTCTACCAGGACCTGACGGCCACGGCGTGGGGGACGGAGCTGGCGCAGCAGATCTACCGGGAGGCCCGTCCCATGTACCACGCCATCTCGAGGAACAGCATCGACGAGGTCCTGGGCTGGTCGGACCCTGAATAGGGTGGCCGAGCGATTGTACGGTCCCGGCCCGGGCGCTACCTTACAGGTTTGGGGCCGGTAGCTCAGCTGGCAGAGCAGTGGACTTTTAATCCAACGGTCGTGGGTTCGAGTCCCACCCGGCCCACTGAGGACTCCCTGACCATGCGTGAACTCCACTCTCTGGCCCCGTTCGAGCTCGACCGCTTCGTGCAGCGGTCCAAGGCTTCGTCCACCCTTTCGGAGGAGCCCGACCTGCCGCGGCTGTTCCGCCAGATCCTGCAGAAGGCGGCGGAGCTGGTGCCGTCGGAGGCCGGGGCCATCCTCCTGGACGACCCGCTCACCAAGCACCCGGACCGGTCGGCGAACCAGCTCCACTACGTCTCCGCGCTGGGACCCGCAGCGGAGCAGCTGATCGGTCGGTCCATCAGCGCCATGAAGGGGGTGGCCGGCCAGGTCTACCGGACCGGGATCCCGCACCTGGCATCGGAGACGGACGAGAACGAGAGCTTCGCGCCGCTCCCGGATGCCGCACTGGGGACGAAGAGCCGGAGCATCATCGCGGCGCCGATCCTGATCCGGGGTTCGGTCTGTGGCACGATCGAGCTGCTGAACCGGACGAACGGCGGGATCTACGACACCGATGACCTCATGCTGCTCCAGGTCTTCGCCAGCTACACGGCGCTGAGCCTGCAGAACGCGCTCGACGCGCGCCACGCCCGGGAGCTGGCGAAGGTCGATGACCTGACGGGGCTGTTCAACGACCGGTACCTCTACGTCCGGCTCCGGGAAGAGCTCTCGCGGCAGGACCGGGGCTGTGCCCTGATCTTCTTCGACCTGGACCATTTCAAGCCGATCAACGATACGTACGGCCACCTCGTGGGCAGCCAGGTGCTGCGGGAGATCGGGTTCCTGCTCCGGCGCGTCACCGTCGACCAGGACGCCGTCCTCGCCCGCTACGGCGGCGACGAGTTCACCGTGCTCCTCCCGGGTCGTACCGTGGAGGAGGCCGAGGTCCTCGCCGAACGGATCCGGTCGGCGATCGGCAACGCGAGCTTCCTGGAATGGGACCGCGGGCCCGACCTGCCGGCGCTGTCACTGCGAAACGTGGTGACCGCGTCCATCGGGGTGGCGGGAACCGGTGGGCTGGCGGTGCGGGCGGATGGAGGCGAGGATTCAGTACGGGCGTTGCTGCGACGAGCCGATCGGGCTATGTACGCAGCAAAAGAGGCGGGGAAGAACAGGGTGCGTGTGGCCCGAGCCGACGGAGACGCGGCCCCCCCTCTGGCAGGCCAGGGTCGCATCTCATAGGTTCGGGGGTTCATGAGTCTGGGAACACTACTATCGAATATCGTCGAACGGATCCTCGCCCTGCCCACCGGCGTCAAGGTGGTGCTGGGCGTGGCGGTGGTGGCGGCGCTGGGCGTGGGCTCCGTCTTCATGTACCAGACGTACGACTACGTCCAGCACGACAACCAGTTCTGTCTCGAGTGTCACCTGATGCGCGACCCGTTCGAGCGGTTCGCCCAGAGCGCGCACCAGGGGCTCGGCTGCAAGGCGTGCCATCGCCCTAACATCGTGCAGCGCAGCGAGATGGGGCTTGCCCAGATCGTGGAGCAGCCGGACTCGATCCGCGTCCACGCCCAGGTGCCGAACGAGATCTGCGCCGAGTGCCATATCGAGGGCAACCCGGAGGAGTGGCGGATCATCGCGAACACCGCCGGGCACCGGATCCATCTGGAGTCGGATGCCCCGGCCCTGGAGGGGCTGAACTGCGTCGAGTGCCACTCGAGCGGCGTGCACCAGTTCACGCCGACCGACCAGACGTGCGGGCAGAGCGGCTGCCACGAGAGCACGGAGGTGCGACTCGGCGACATGGCCGACCTCACCATCCACTGCGCCACGTGTCACGACTTCGCGAGCCCCGTGCCGGACACCGCCACAGCCCGGCAGGTCGCCACGTCGCTGCGGCCCGAGGCGGAGGAATGCCTGAGCTGCCACCAGATGCGGCAGATGCTGCCCGACCTCCCGGCCGACGAGCCTCACGGCGGGGAGTGCGGCGCGTGTCACAACCCCCACGCCCAGACCACGCCTCGGCAGGCGGTCGAGTCGTGCGCGTCGGCGGGGTGCCACGCGATGCCGGACACCCTCACCCCGTTCCACCGCGACCTGGATCCGGGTGTGCTGGAGAACTGTCTCGAGTGTCACCCGGCCCATGACTTCCGGATCCACGGTGGCGGACAGGACTGCCTGTCGTGCCACTCGGAGATCTTCCAGGACGCGCCCGCGGGCCAGCAGGTCTCGTCCATTCCGCGACCGGGGCGGGACCGGCCGGTACGGCTGGCCTCCGCCGGCCCCCTGGACCCGGCGCTGGCCCGGCTCGCGCTGGCGGCTCATCCGTCCGCGGCTGCGCCGGCCTCCACCCAGCGTGACTCGGTGGCGTTCTGGCACTCGCAGCACCAGGGCGTGGAGTGCACCGCGTGCCACAGCACCCAGGAGAGCCACGGGGCGCTGACGGTGACCAGCATCCGGGACTGCCGGTCGTGCCACCATAGCGGCCCGCCGGCGGACAATTGCCAGAGCTGCCACGAGGCCCGGGACGTCCGCTCGATCCGGGCGGAGGTACGGCGCACGATGGACATCCGGGTCGGCAGCCTGGACCGGCCGACCCGCACACTCCCGTTCCGGCACCAGGTCCACGAAGGGCTGGACTGCGAGGAGTGCCACACCAGCGGGTTGAGCCTCTCCGCCGCCGAGGTCGACTGCTCCTCGTGCCACGAAGCGCACCACGAGCCGTCGAACGAGTGCATGGCATGCCACCAGACTCCGGCCAGCAGCGCCCACGGCCTCGACGTCCACCTGGGATGCGCCGGCTCCGGCTGCCATGACGCCGCGCCGGACGTCATCAAGCAGGTGCCCCGGACCCGGGACTTCTGCCAGGTGTGCCACCAGGACATGACGGACCACCGCCCCGGCCGCAACTGCGCGGACTGTCATACGCTGCCCAGCCCGCGCGCCGTCTCCACGACCGGAGACGATGCCGGCGGTGCATCGGGACTCGCACACGGAGATACGCCATGACCGGTCGAACGGCGCTCATCACCCTCATGCTCGCTCTCGCAGCGGGCTGCTCCCCGCCCGATGACCAGGAGACCGGGAGCATCAGCGATGACCAGGTCCGCCAGACCCGCGAAGAGCTGCCCCAGGAGCTGGTCGCCGCCCTCGACAGCGGCAATGCCGCATACCGCCGGGGCGACTACGAGCAGGCCCTCCAGGCGTACGAGGAGGCCGTCCAGATCGACGAGGACGTCGCGGCCGGCTGGTTCGGCGTCTACATGGCCCACCAGGCCCTCGGCAACACTGCCGCCGCCGACTCGGCCATGCTCCGGGCACAGGACCTGGCGCCGGGCGCCAGCCTGATCCATCCCGGGACTGATACGACGCCATGAAGGCAGCGATGAGACGATGCTGGCCCCTGGCGCTGGTGCTCGGCCTCGTCGCCGTCGCATGCAGTGACCACGAGTTCCACCCGCCCTCCGAGGAGGAGCGGGAGGCGAAGGCGGACTCCATCTACTCGCCGGCTATGTTCGATACCATCAGCTGGAGCTCGGACTCGGCCCGGATCCAGGCCGGGAACCTGGTCTTCGCCAGCGAATGCCGGCGCTGCCACGGACCCCTCGGCCGGGGCGATACCGATTACGCCCGGGAGAACGAGCTGGATGTCCCGTCGCTGGTGGCGCCCGACTGGCCCCTCGCCGGGCAGATCGACACGATCCGACACCGGGTCTTCGTGGGCCACGGGGAAGGGATGCCCAACTGGGGCATAGGACGGCTCGCGCCCCGGGACATCGACGCCGCGGCCTACTACATCCTCGAGCAGCTCCGGCCCGAGGTCCTCTCGGACACCACCGAGGTCCCCAGCACGGACGACTGACCGGCGCCCGGATCCGGGCTCTCTCCCGGGGCCGGCGCCGGTGCCCGACCCGCATCCGCACACCTGACGCCCGCCGCGCGACCCGGTCCGCGCTGTGCCCCGCTCTTCCCGCCGCTCCCGGCATCACCAGTGCGCTCCACACCCTCAACCGCGCGGAATCGCGCGATCGGGGTGCGCGGAACCGCGCGGTTTCGCTCTCCGGAGCGCCTCCCCGGCGAGTCCATAAACCGTCATAAGTCGTTTATTCATAATATTTTATAGCGATATCTCCGGGTGTGGTCCGACCCTTGAACTGTATAGTGGGCGGAAACACGAGGTGCCCGGCGGTCGAGCCGGGCCGAACCCTGAAGGAGATCGGACGATGACGACGGAGCAGAGGACCGAGAACAACGAAGGACGGACGGTGACCGCCGGGATCGGGCTGCCGGGGAAGGTCGCGGTGGCGTGGTCGGCTGCGGGCGGGATCCTGGTCGGCGGGTTCCTGGTGGCGGCGATGACGTTGACGGGTCAGCTGAGCGGCCACGCGCTGCTGCTGACGTGCACGGGCCTGTTCGTGGTGGGCGCGGTGCTCGGGTTCATCCACGGGGCGGTGCTGGGCTGGATGGGCCGGCCGGACGGAGTGAGCCGGCGCTCGGCCATCGGCGGCCTCGCGCTGGCCGCGGCGTACGCCATCCCGGCGCTGCTGGTGTCCTGGCTGATCGCCGGCTGGATCGGGATGACGTCGACGGCGCTGTACGCCGGGAAGACGCCCGCGATCGTCGGGTGCGGTATCGCCTGGCTGGTGGGTCTCGGCCTGGTGGCGTTGGCCGGTGAGCACGGCTGGAATGCGCTGCGGAACGCGTACCGAGGCTGGTCGAACGCGCGGGTGGCGACACTGATCGTGGCGGCGCTGGCGGGCGGGCTCCTGGCGGTGTTCCTCGCGGAGCAGCCGCAGCTCTGGGGGCTGGATCTGCGGCTGACGCCGGTGGGCGCGGTGCTGGCGGCGCTGGCGGCCACGCTGTGGCTGGCGGGTCCGATCGTGACGGTCTCGCTGGGGCTGCTGGACCGGCTCCCCACGCCCCGCCCGGCGAAGGCGTTCGGCGGCCGGGGCAACGCTGTGGTGAGCATCGCTCTGGCGCTGGTGGTCGGCGTGGTGATGGCGCTGATCGCGCTGCCGTTCTACAGCGCGGCCAGTGGCGTGCACCCCTCGGGGATCGCGGGGGCGCTGAGCACGGCGCTCGTGGATGAGGTGCTGCTCCGGCTGTTCCTGATGACGGCCGTGGCGTGGCTGCTCCTGCGGGAGTTCCACGTGAGCGCCGGCCGGGCGGCCGGTATCGCGGTGGCCGTGGCCGCGGTGGTGCAGGCGCTGATCTACCTGCCGGGTGTGCTCGAGATCGGGTTCCCGAGCGCGGCCACGGCCGTCGGGTTCCTCGCGGTCACCGCGCTGATCCCGGCCATCGCCTTCGGCTGGCTCTTCTGGAAGCGGGGGTTCGGCACGGCGCTGGTCGCGCACGCCACTGCACTCAGTGCCCTGCTTCTGATCGCAGGCTGAGATCCCGGGTTCGGCACGGACATCAGGGCGGCGGTCCCCTTCCGGGGGGCCGCCGCTCCCGTGTGTGGGCGGCGCCCGCGCGCGTGTCGGGAAATTCCCCGCGCGACACCATGGGGGTTGCCCTCTACCGTCAGAATCGGCGAACGTCACATTCAGGGTGAGCACCGCGCGAAATCGCGCGGTCGGGGGTCGACGAAGGAGGTGGCATGGGTTGGATCCGACGGCTGAGTGAGCAGCCGTTGCGGACCAAGCTGATCATAACGGCGGTGGGGACGGCCGTCGTGGTGTTCGGTGTCGCCTCTTCGCTGACGTTCCGGTACTGGCGGCAGGAGTCGGTGGCCGCGGCGGAGCAGCAGGCGCTGCTGGCCGCGGCCTCCGTGCGTTCGTCGGTGGAGTCGGCGATCACGGAAGGGCAGCCGGGTCGGGCCCGGTCGGCGCTGCGGGAGCTGGTCGAGCTGGAATCGATCACGGCGGCCCGGGTCTACGGCACGGCCGGCCGGGTCCTGGTCTCGACGATCCGGTCGGAGGAAGGGTCGCGTCCGGCCGGTGTGTGGCTGCCGTCGCCCAGGGAGCTGCCGAGCCGGGGCACGGCGCGGGTGGTGGAGGGCGGCGAGCAGGTGAACGCGTTCCTCCCGCTCCGCGCGGGGGGCGCGGGGATCCTGGAGGTCGACTTCTCGCTGGCGCCGCTGGAGGCCGCGATGGACCGGGCGGCGCGGCTGGGGCTGCTCCTGCTCATCGGCTCGCTGGCGGCGGTGATCCTGATCGTGGCGACGATGCTCGAGCGGGAAGTGGTCACGCCGATCGAGCGGGTGGTGGACATCCTGGGGCCGGAGGGCCCGCGCCGGTCCGACGAGCTGGGCGGCCTGGAGGAGTCGGTGGCCGACCTGGTCCGGAAGGAGCGGGAGCACGAGCAGCGGCTGGCCAGCCAGGCGGGGCTGGCGGAGGTGGGCGAGATGGCGGCGGAGATGGCCCACGAGTTCAAGCGGCCGCTGGCATCGATCCGCTCGGCGGTCTCGCTCCTGGAGCAGGAGTACGAGCTGAACACCCAGGCCCAGTCGCTGCTGGACGCGGTGGACGGGCAGCTGGGGAAGCTGACGGAGACGATGCAGGACCTGTTCGCGCTGGCGAAACCGGTCGAGCTGGAGAGCGACCGGGTCAACCTGCGGGACGCGGTCGACGAGGCCCTCGGTCAGCTGGCGGGGCTCATGGACACGTCGAGCTACACGATCCGTCGCACATACCAGGACGACCTCCCGCCGTTGCTGGGGGACCAGCATCGGATCGAGCAGGCCGCGCTGAACGTCATGCTGAATGCGCTGGAAGCCATGGAGGACGGCGGCACCCTGCAGATCCAGCTGTCCGCGGACGGCGATCGCGTGGTGGCCGAGTTCACCGACACCGGCCCGGGGCTCCCCGAGGAGGAGGTCGAGAAGATCATCCGGCCGTTCTATTCGACGAAGCCGGCCGGGACGGGGCTGGGTCTGCCGCTGGTGGCCCGGGTCATGTCTGCCCACGCCGGCAAGCTGGACATCCGGAGCGAGCCGGGCCGCGGCACGACCGTTCGGCTCAGCTTCCCGACGCAGCGGGCTGCGTCCACGCCGGCGGAGCGCTCCGCCGGCCAGGCCCGGAGGGGCGGGGAGGCGGAGGCGAAGTCGCATGCGGGGCCGAAGGGAGCGAGGCCGGATCGACGAGGTGCCTCGGGGTCCGGGTCGCAGAGAGTGGACGCGTCGGATGCGGGAGCTGCGGGATCCGACGCCGACCAGGAGGTGAGCGGTGGCGAGTGAGCGGATCCTGATCCTCGAGGATGACGACCTGCTCCGGGAGGTCACGACCGAGCGGCTGGAGCGGGAGGGCTATGTCGTGACCGCCGCCGCCCGGGTCGAGGAAGGCCGGGAGGTGCTGGAAGAGCAGACACCGGACCTCGCGCTCCTGGACATCAAGCTCCCGGACGGCGAGGGGACGGAGCTTCTGGAGGAGCTGACGAAGAGCGGGGACACGGTGTGCGTGATGATGAGCGCGCACGGCACGGTCCAGTCGGCGGTGGACGCGCTCCGGGCCGGGGCCGTCGATTTCCTGGAGAAGCCGTTCTCTTTCGACCGGCTCTCGGCCACGCTGAAGGGCGCGCTGGAGCGGACGCGGCTTCAGCGCGAGGTCCGTGCGCTCCGGGAGCAGACGGGACTGGGCGACGACGTGGTCGGGAGGAGCCCCGCGATGAAAGAGGTCTTCGAGCTCGTGAAGCGGGTGGCACCGGCGGAGGGGACCACAGTGCTGCTGGAGGGCGAGACGGGGACCGGGAAAGGCATGCTGGCGCAGGCGATCCATCAGGCGAGCCAGCGGGCGGACGGGCCGTTCGTGAACGTGACGTGCTCGGCGCTGGCCGAGTCGGTCATGGAGTCGGAGCTGTTCGGTCACGAGAAGGGGGCGTTCACGGACGCCCGGACGATGAAGCGGGGGCTGGTGGAGCTGGCCGAGGGCGGGACGCTGTTCCTGGACGAGATCGGCGAGCTGTCGCTCGGGCTCCAGGGCAAGCTGCTCCGGTTCATCGAGGAGAAGAGGTTCCGGCGGGTGGGCGGCACGAAGGACCTGGAGGTGGACGCCCGGCTCGTCGCGGCCACGAACCGGGACCTCGAGCAGGAGGTGGAGGAGGACCGGTTCCGCGAGGACCTCTACTACCGGCTCCGGGTCTTCCCGATCCGGCTGCCGCCGCTGCGGGAGCGGACGTCGGACATCCCGGCGCTGGTGAAGACGTTCGTCGAGGAGTTCGCGAACCAGTTCGGCAAGACGATCACCGGGATCGACGACGAGGCCATGGAGCTCCTGAAGGAGTACCGCTGGCCCGGGAACGTGCGGGAGCTGCGGAACCTGATCGAGCGCAGCGTGCTGCTGGCCGACAGCGACGTGCTCACGGCGGAGATGCTGCCGCCGCCGATCCGGGGCCGGGAGCGGGGGTCGTCGGAGCTCCCGGTGGAGCTGGGCCCGGAAGGGGTGGATTTCGAAGAGCTCGAGCGTGCCCTCCTGGAGGAGGCGCTGCGCCGGGCGGAAGGCAATCGAACCGAAGCGGGGAGGCTGCTGGGGATGAGTCGACACCAGGTGCGGAACCGTCTCAACAAATACGGAATAGACGAATGAAACGCGGTGTGTTGATCGCCACGGCCGTGCTCCTGATGGCGGTACCGGTACAGGCCCAGGGCGACCTGGACTGCCAGCGCTGCCACGGCGAGCTCGAGCTCCTGCGACAGTACGTCACGTCCCTGGAGGAGGCCCGCGCCATGCTGGTCCCGCCCGGGATGCTCGACGCCTCGGGTCACGCGGGCATGGGGTGCAGCGAGTGCCACACCGGCTTCGGCCGGTTCCCCCACCAGGGGCAGGGCACCACGGCGAGCTGCGCCAGCTGCCACGAGGACGTCGGCGATATCTGGGAGGGCGGCTCCCACAGCGGGGGCGAGAGCGGGAACGCCGTGGCGTGCAGCGAGTGCCACGGGGTGCACGACATCGCCCCGGCGGACTCCCTGGATGACGGCCCCGCGCTGATCGCCATGAGCGGGAGGTGCGTCGGCTGTCACGAGACCCAGCGGCTGCCGGTGAACTCGCACCACCAGGACCACGCCGGCTGCTACGATTGCCACGACCCTCACGGCACCACACCGGTGGACGAGCCGGGCTCGTGGATGGCGCCGCAAGCGCAGCCCGGCGTCTGTGGCACGTGTCACGACTCGGTGGCGGCCGTGTTCGAGGGCGGGATCCATGGGCGGACGCTTCGGTCCGGCGACTGGGAGGGCGACGACTCGCCCCCGACCTGCACGTCGTGTCACGGCGCGCACCCGGTGCTGGGCGCCGATGATGTGGGGATGATCCAGATCGCCGTGGAGCGGTGCGCCACCTGCCACGAGAGGGCGGCGGAGACGTACCGGGGCACCTACCACGGCAAGGCCACACGGCTCGGCTCGGAGGCCGCGGCCACGTGCGCCGAGTGTCACGGCGCCCACGAGATGCTGCCGGCGGACAACCCGGCCTCCCGGGTCCACGAGGATAACCTGGTGGCCACGTGCGGCGAGTGTCACGAGCACGCCCGGGAGTCCTTCGTGGCGTACGACTCCCACCCGGAGCCGATGAACCGGGAGCGGAACCCCTACATCTTCTACTCCTTCTGGTTCATGAACACACTGCTGATCGGCACGCTGACAGTGTTCGGCCTGCACACGCTCCTCTGGTGGGTCCGGATCATGATCGATCGTCGAAAGGCCGAAGAACAGATGGGAGGCGGCGGTGAGTGAATCGACGGCAGCACGCGACCGGGGCGATGTCCCGCTGGACTCGGCCCAGCGGGGCCACGGCCCCTTCATCTGGCGGTTCAACACGTGGGACCGGCTGTTCCACGCATTCGCGATCATCTCGTTCTACACGCTGATCCTCACGGGCATCCCGCTGCGCTTCTCCTGCGCGCCGTTCTCGGAGCCGCTGATGCAGTTCTGGGGCGGCGTGCAGCGGGCCGGTCTGATCCACCGCTCCGCGGCGGCGTTCATGATCGGGTACACGCTGATCCACATCGTGTACATGGCCTACCGGTTCCTGAAGATGGACAACAAGAGCCGGTTCTTCTGGGGCAGCGACTCGCTGCTCCCGCACCCGGATGACGCCCGGGACTTCATGCAGCAGTGGAAGTACTACTTCGGGAAGGGCCGTCCACCGAAGTTCGGGCGCTACGGCTATCTGGAGAAGATGGACTACCTGGGCGAGGTCTGGGGGTTCTTCGTGATCGGTGGATCCGGCTTCATGCTCTGGTTCCCGGAGTTCTTCGGGCAGTACATGCCCGGCTGGATGTTCAATGTCGCGACGGTGTTCCATGGCGTGGAGGCCATGCTGGCCGCGGCGTTCCTCTTCACAATCCATTTCTTCAACGTGCACCTGCGCCCGGACAAGTTCCCGCTCGACGCGGTCATGTTCACGGGCCGGGCCACGCTGGAGTACATGGAGGAGGAGCACCCGCGGATGATGGAGGCGATCGAAGCCAGGGCGGACGAGCCGGTCTCGGAGCGTCCGGTAAAGGACCGACGGGCCCCGTCACCCACGCGAGGGGAGACGCTGTTCGCCGCGGTATTCGGCTTCGCCGCCTGGGGGGTTGGACTCGCAACGATTGGGATGGTGCTATGGGCCGTGTTCTGCTGATCGGATTGGTCGTCGCGCTCCTCGGAGCATGCGACGAGGGGACGCCGACTCCCGGCGACGCACCCCACGCGGACCTGGCATGCGCGGCGTGCCACCAGGGTCCGCAGGGGGAGCGTGGCCGGGCGACGGTACCGGAGGCGTCGTGCACGGGCTCGGGGTGCCACACCCAGGGTGGGCCGGAGGAGGTGCAGGTGGCCACCGTCACCTTCCCGCACCGGGACCACGGCGAGAGCGGCGACATCCAGCCGACGTGCGCCGGGTGCCACACCCACGAGACGGGAGAGGCGCCGCTGGAGGCGTCGGTGGACGCGTGCGCCCTCTGCCATATAAGCGAGGTGACCAGCGCCGAGGCCCAGGAGTGCCGGCTCTGCCACGCGGAGTCGGACCACGACGAGGCCACGGACCAGGGCGTCGTGGTGGCCCATGCGGATCTTCCGTGGCTCGAGATCGGCTGTGTCCGGTGCCACTACGATGTGGCGTCGCCGCAGACCGACGTCTCCGGGCTGAAGTGCCGCCAGTGCCACGACGACATGGAGGTGCTGAACGAGGCGGCGGTGGGACGGGACCTGCATCCGATCCACGACGGTGTCACGTGCACGTCGTGTCACCAGGAGGACGTCCACGAGGTGCGGGCCATGAGCTCGGTGGTGCAGCTGGTATGCTCCGACTGCCACGCCCGGGAGCATGGGGTGGCGGTGAACGACCGCGAGGGGTGGTCCACGAGCGAGCTGTGCGTGGCGTGCCACGAGGGCGTACACTCCCCGCAGCAGCGGCTGGTGCTGGGGATCCGGCCCGACAGCGGCGTGACGCCGAGCGCCAAGTTCCTGGCGGGGATCACCTGCCGGTCGTGCCATATCCCGCCTGAGGTCCGGGACCCGGCGCAGCCGATCCGCGGCCAGGCCGAGGCCTGCTCCGGCTGTCACCCGGCGGAGTACGAGCAGGTGCTCCCCTGGTGGAAGGAGGGGCTGCGGATGCGGCTGACCGCGGTGGGCCAGTACCTGGATCGGGCGTCGCGACAGGTGGCACCGACTTCCGACAGCGCAAGGGCGCTGGTCGAGCAGGCCCGGGAGATGGTCGTGCTGGTCCGGCAGGCCGGTGGTCAGCACAACCTGGAGCTCAGCGACCAGCTGATGCGGGACGCCGTGGACCGGATCCAGGAGGCGTACGCGGTGGCGGGACGCCAGCCGCCGTCGTCGCCCGATCTGGGCCGGGCGCCGCACATGGGGCTGTGCTCGTACTGCCATTACGAGTCCACCCAGATGTGGGACCTGCGTGACATGCCGGAGGACTTCCACCGGACGGTGCTCGGGGAGCCGTAGGGGGAGGTCTCTGGTGGAGCCGGGCTGCCCCGGGATTCAGGGGTCGCGGCAGGGCTCGAGGGGGGAGGCCGGTGGCGATGCGGACATCGCTGCGGGCCTCTTTCTGCGGGAGAACGTCAGGAGGGGGCGCCCGGATCGTGAACGGCCTGGCCGCTGATCCTCTGGCGTGCGGGTTCTCACTCGAGAGGGCATCCGGGTGGAGAACGCCGGGCCGTGGGTCCTTTCGGGCGGCGGGCGGGCGGGCCATCTTGGCGAGTGGCGGGTCCCTATCAGGCTTCGAAGCATCATCCCGGAGATTGACATGAGACGGTGGATCGTGTTGGCGGCGGCGCTCCTGGTCGGGTGCGCCGAGACCCCGGAGCAGGCGGCGGACCTCGTACTGCGTGGTGGGCACGTGGTGACTGTGGACTCGACGCGCCCGGAGGCGGAGGCGGTCGCGATCCTGGGCCATCGGATCATGCTGGTGGGCACCGATGAGGAGGTGGACGCCCACGTCGGTCCGGAGACCCGGGTGATCGACCTGGACGGGCGGCTGGCGATCCCGGGGTTCATCGAGGGGCACGGCCACTTCATGGGCGTGGGCAACGCGCAGCTGGATCTGGACCTGACCACGGCCCGGACATGGGAGGAGATCGTGGCCATGGTCGAGGACGCCGCGGCCGAGGCGGCGGCGGGCGAGTGGATCGTGGGGCGCGGGTGGCACCAGGAGAAGTGGGACGCGGTGCCGGAGGGCGTCGTCGAGGGCGTGCCCACGCATCACACGCTGAGCGCGGTGTCGCCGGACAACCCGGTAGTGCTGACCCATGCCAGCGGGCACGCGGCATTCGTGAACGCGCGGGCGATGGAGCTCGCCGGGATCGACCGGGACTACCGGCCGCCCGAGGGCGGCGAGGTCGTCCGGGCTGCCGGGGGCGAGCCCACCGGGCTGCTCCGGGAGAATGCGCAAGCGCCGGTGCGGGAGGCACGGGCGCGGTCCGAGGAGGAGATGACGGAGGCCGAGCGGGAGGAGCGCTTCCGCCGGGTAGTGTCGCTGGCCGCCGGGGAGCTCCTCTCGAAGGGGGTGACCACCTTCCACGACGCGGGGGCCTCGTTCGGGACCATCGACGGCTACCGCCGGCTGGCGGAGGCGGGCGAGCTGCCGGTCCGGCTGTACGTGATGGTCCGGGAGCCCAATCCCGAGCTCGAGGTCCGGCTCCCGGACTACAGGATGGTCGGTGTGGCCGACCACCACCTGACCGTCCGATCGATCAAGAAGCAGATCGACGGCGCGCTGGGCTCCCACGGCGCGTGGATGCTGGAGCCGTACGCCGACATGCCGTCGAGCACGGGGCTGGTGCTGGAGCCGGTCCGTGAGATCGAGCATACGGCCGAGCTGGCCATGGAGCACGGGTTCCAGCTGAACGTCCACGCCATCGGGGACCGTGCGAACCGGGAGGTGCTCGATATCTACGAGCGAGCGTACGAGGAGTACCCGGAGGTAGCGGATCCGCGCTGGCGGATCGAGCACGCCCAGCATCTCCACCCGTCGGACATCGACCGGTTCGCCGAGCTCGGCGTGATCGCGGCCATGCAGGGGATCCACGCCACATCGGACCGGCCGTGGGTCCCCACGCGCCTCGGCCAGGAGCGGACCGATGAGGGCGCGTACCGGTGGCAGGACCTCTGGGCCTCGGGTGCCGTGGTCGGCAACGGGACCGACGCGCCCGTCGAGGACGTGGACCCGATCCCGAGCTTCTGGGCGACCATCGCGAGGGAGCTGCCGGACGGGACCATCTTCGATCCGGACCAGCGGCTCTCCCGGGCCCAGGCGCTCCGCTCCTACACGATGAACAACGCGTACGCGGCGTTCGAGGAGGACATCAAGGGCTCGCTCACGCCCGGGAAGCTCGCCGATATCGTGGTCCTGTCCACCGACATCATGACGGTGCCCGTCGATGAGGTCCGGGAGGCGGAGGTCGACTACACGATCGTCGGGGGGCGGGTGCTCTACGAGCGGGGCACAGACGACTGAGGCCCGGGCCGACCCGCCGGTGGGGAGCGGGGTCCTGCGGGGCAACACCCCACCGGCGGGCACGGGAGTCGCCTGACTGACGGCGGGCTGTGTTCCCGTTACGTTCAAAGAGTCCGTACCGCTGGAGTGCGCTCGTCCGCGCCGCAGCGCCACCCCGAAGGTCCGCCTCCACAGCCCATGCCCCCGGATCCCGAGACAACCCGGCTGGAACCCGACCGCGAGCGGGGGCCCGGCGACTGGCTGCTCCGGGTCCCGCTCTTCTACAAGATCCTGGCGGCGAACGCGGTGATCGTGCTCGTCTTCTCGCTGCTGGCCACCTGGCTCGCCGTGCACCTGGGCAGCACGGGCTCGTCGATTCCGCCGATGATCGCCGTGGCCGTGGCGGGCGCGGTGGTCAGCCTGGCGGTGAACGCGGTGATCATCCAGCTGGCGCTCGAGCCGCTCCGGCTCCTGAAGCGGACGGTGGACCGGGTGCAGGAGGGCGATGTGGAGGCCCGGGTCCCGCCATCGCCGCTGGCCGATCGGGACATGGAGGGACTGACGCGGGCGACGAACTCCATGCTCGACCGCCTCGGCGACTACCGGGCCCGGCTCCGGGATGTGGCGGCGAGCGCGCTCAACGCGGCCGAGGAGGAGCGGCGGCGGATCTCGCTCGAGCTCCACGACGACGCCTCACAGCGGCTGGCGGCGATCCTCATGCGGCTGCGGCTGGCCCGGGGTCTCGATGACGCGGCGGCGAAGGACGCCGTGCTGGAGGAGATCCGCAAGGAGCTGGCGGACACCGCCGACGGGCTCCGCCGCTACGCCCAGGGGCTGCGGCCGCCGGCACTGGACGAGCTGGGACTGGGGCCCGCCATCGAGTCCCACGTCCGCCACATCACGGATGCCGCGGTCGCGCCGGTGGAGGTGCAGACCGGGGGGGTGGGTCGGCTGGAGTCGCCGGAGGCCGAGCTCGCCCTCTACCGGATCGTCCAGGAGGCGATCACCAATGCGCTTCGGCACAGCGCCGCGCGCCGGATCCAGGTCCGGCTCGAGTGGCGCGATGGCGTCGTCGTGGCCACCGTGACCGATGACGGCGTCGGGTTCGATGTGGACGCCGTGATGGCCCAGCACGACGACACCCACGGGCTCGGGCTGTTCGGGATGCGGGAACGGGCCGAGTACGTCGGCGGCCGCGTCGAGGTCGAGAGCGTGGTCGGGCAGGGGACGACGGTCCGGGCGGCCGTGCCGGCGGCGGGCGCGGCCGCGTCGCTGCCCGAGGACCCCTTCAGGTAGGACGGCGCTGCCCCGTGGGGCCCCGGCCGCGCGGCCGGCTGCGGGCTACTGCTCGGCGCGGAGGAGCCCGGTCTGGAGCGCGAAGCGGACGAGCTCGGAGCGGTGCCGGAGCTGGAGCTTGTCCATGATCCGGCTCCGATAGGTGTCGACGGTCTTCGGGCTGATGAAGAGCTTCTCGCCGATCTCGCTGGAGCTGAACCCCTCGGCGGTCATGGCGAGGACATCGCGCTCCCGCTCCGTGAGCTTGCTGAGCGGACCGCGCATCTCGTCGGCATCGGCGTCCTTGTAGCGCTCGAGCAGGAGCTTCGCGGCGCTGGGGTAGAGGAACACCTCGTCGCGGGCCACCGTCCGGATCGCGTGGGTCAGGTCCTCGTCGGCGCTGGTCTTGCGCACGAACCCGCTGCCGCCGGCGTCCAGGACGGGCAGCAGGAACTCCTCCTCCGCGTGCATGGTCAGGACCAGAACCTTGGTCGGGCTGTCCATGGCGGCGATCCGGCGGGTCGCCTCCATCCCGCCCATCCCGGGCATGGAGAGGTCCATGACCACGATGTCCGGCTCGATCTCCTTGACCTTCGCGATGGCGTCCTCACCGGTATCGGCCTCGCCGACCACCTGGAGATCGGGCTCCGCGTCCAGGAGGGACTTGAGGCCCGCCCGGAGCACGCCGTGGTCGTCCGCGAGAAGGATCGTGATGTTCTTGGGCATCGAGGCTATCCGAAGAGTTTCCCGGTTGGTTCGCCGCCAATGTAGTGCGGTTCCGGCTGATTCACCACCCGGTGGGAAGGGATTATGCGTCCGCCGCGCCGTCGGCCGGCAGGTCGAAGTAGAAGGTGCAGCCCTCGCCGGGGCGGCTCTCGACGCGGACCTCCCCGCCGTGGGCCTCGGTCAGGCCCCGGGCGATGGCGAGGCCGAGACCGACCCCGTGGCTGCCCTGCTGCCGGGCCTGCCAGAACCGGTCGAAGACGTGGGGCAGATCCTCCTCGGCCATGCCCGGGCCCGTGTCCCGGACCCAGAAGCGCACGTGCTCGCCGGCCGGCTCGGCGCCGACGGTGATGGTGCCGCCCGGTGGCGTGAACTTCAGCGCGTTGCCCATGAAGTTGGAGAAGATCTGGTGGACCCGATCGGCGTCGACGCGGATCAGCTTCGGCAGCCCGTCGGTGAGCGACCGCTCGAGGCGCACCTCCCGCTCACGGGCGAGCCCGCGCATGGAGCGGGTGGCCTGGTCGACGAGCTCGGAGACCTGCTCGGGGCGCCGGACGAGCCGGAGCCGGCCGGACTCGATCCGGCGGATCTCCAGGAGGTCGCGGATCAGCCGCTCCATCTGGGCTGCGGCCTGGCGGACCGACTCGACCTGCTCGCGGGCCGCCTCCACGCCCCCGCCCTCCAGGAGCCGGTCCATGACTCGCGCGGCCACCCGGATCGCGCTGAGCGGGTTGCCGAGGTCGTGGGAGACCACGCCGAGGACCTCGTCCCGGGCGGCGATGGCGTCCCGGGCCTCCCGGTAGAGCCGGGCGTTGTCGACGGCCAGCGCGGCGCGGCGCCCGAGCTCCTGGGCGAGGAGCACATCGTCGGGTGCGAACGGGCGGGCCGGGTCGCTGGAGACCAGCGCGAACGCGCCCAGCGTCCGGTCGCGGGCCACCAGCGGGACGACGAGGAGGGAGGCGATGCCGAGGCGGCGGATCGCCGCGAGGTGCTCCCCGTCGGCGGCGATGCCACGGAGGAACTCGTCGGTGACCTCCTCGATCAGCTCCGTCTCGCCCGTCTCCAGGACGGTCAGCGTGGGATGGGGCCGGGCCGGATCCGGCGGGTAGTTCCTGAGCGTCCCGGCGTACGGCTCCAGGTCGGGATCCGCGTGCGCCGCCCCGATCCGGACCAGCCCGTCGTCGGAGACGACATCGATGACGCACCAGTCGGCAAGGTGCGGCAGCGCGATCCGCGCGAGCCCGGCCATGGTGTCCTCGTAGTCCAGCGACCGTCCCAGCACGGAGCTCGCATTGGCCAGGAACCGCTGCGTCTGCTCCGCCTTCTTCTGCTCGGTGACATCCCGGAGCACGACCGTGAGGATGCGGCCGTCCGGCGAGTCGAGCCGGGAGATGGAGGCTTCGGCGGGGAACTCGCGCCCATCCTTCCGGAGCCCGGCGATCTCCCGGCGCTGGCCCATGTGGCGGGCCGCCTCGGGACCGTCGGCGAAGCGGTCGAGGTGCGCGGCGTGGTGCAGCCGGAACCGGGGCGGGAGCAGGAGGTCGAGCGAGCGGCCCAGGATCTCGTCGCGGTCGTATCCGAAGATCTCCTCGGCGCCCCGGTTGAACAGGATGATCGAGTGATCCTCGTCGACGGAGATGATGGCGTCGGCGGCGATCTCCACGATACGCTCGAAACGCTCTCGAGAGAGCTCGAGGGCGTCGGAGGTGCTCGGGGCTTCGCCTCGGCGGCCGGGCCACAGGCGTCGCAGGAAGGAAGGGATGCTCACGGAGCTCGGAACGGTGGACTTCGCCTAGCCTCGAAAGATAGGCCTCTGCCCGCCGCCGGTCGAGGGGTGGACCGGCGGCGCCGATCTCCGGGGGCGCGGACAACGGCCCGGTCGGGGCGCCTCGTTCCCGCCGCAACGCGGGCTCGGGCCGTCACCCGCCGCGTAAGCTGGAGAAGAGGGGCAGGATCAGGAGGGCGGGGAGGGCGGCGGCCAGGAGGACGAGGAGCAGCCGGATCGCCCACCACCGGAGGTGGGGTCCGGCCCCCTCGAGGCAGTCCCGGCAGCGGCGCTTGTGCCGCTGGAAGAGGCGGACCATCTCGCTCAGGCCGTAGCTGACGCCGGTTACGTAGATCAGGCCGAGCATGGCCCACGCCGCCGCGCCGAGGCCCGCGGCGGCGGCCCCGAGGGCGGCCAGAGTGAGGATCGCGGCGGTGGCCGCGGTCCAGCGCAGGACGAGCTCCGTACGGGTTCGCATGCCTCCAATATGGGTGATCGGCCTGTGATGGCACGTGGGCCCGGTGTCCGGGTATGGGGTGCTCGGGGACCGGTGAACCGAAACCGCGGACGGTGGACGCGAATGATCGGGTGGGGCCGCGAGGTGAGGAGGGCGCTGATGGCCGCGGCACTGGCAATGGCCGGTGCCGGGCCGATCGCCGCGCAGGCCGGCTCGATCGTGGGCGAGGTACGCACGGATGAGGGCGTGGCGGTGGTGGCCGCGGAGGTCACGGTCGTCCGGGACGGCGCGGTGGTGCGGCGCGGCGTGTCCGATGCCCGCGGGCTGTTCCGCTTCCCGGAGCTGGCCCCCGGGGCGTATCGGGTCGGGGCCCGTGCCCTCGGCTACGCGGAGACGGTCCGTGACGTGGCCGTGGAGGCCGGCCGTGCGACCCGGGTCGAGCTCGAGCTGGCGGCGTCGGCGGTGCAGCTGGAGGAGATCCGGGTCCGGGCTCGGCGGCAGCGGGCCCGATTCGAGGAGGACGTCGGGGCCACCGTGGTGGAGCTGGCCGGTGCGGACATCCAGCAGCTGCCCGGGCTGGCCGAGGCGGACGTGCTCCGCGCGGTGGAGGTCCTGCCCGGCGTGGTCTCCACGTCGGACTTCTCGGCCGCGTTCAACGTCCGGGGCGGCGCGGCGGACCAGAACCTGATCCTCCTGGACGGGATCCCGATCTACAACCCGTTCCACCTGGGCGGGCTGTTCAGCGTGTTCAACGCCGACATGGTGGAGCGGGCGGAGCTGATGGCGGGCGGGTTCCCGGCACGGTACGGGGGGCGGGTCTCCTCGGTGCTGGACGTCCGGACGGACGCGGGCGACGGCTCGTTCGCCGTGGATGCCGGTGTGTCGCTGCTCGCGTCCCGGGCCGCCATCTCCGGCGGACTGCCCCGCGACCTGACCGATGGACTCGGCGTGGGCCCCGTGAACGGTCGGCTCTCGTTCCGGCGTTCCTACTTCGACGTGATCCTGAGCCCGTTCTTCGATTTCCCGTACCACCTGACCGACGTCCAGGGCGTGGCGGAGGTGTGGACCCGGAACGGAGTGTGGACGGTCACCGGGTACGCCGGCGCGGACATCCTGGACCTGTCGGCTTCCGACGACTTCCCGCTCCAGCTCCGGCTGGACTGGGGGAACGACGTCCTGGGGGTCCGCTGGCGCGGGCTGCTGGCGGGGCTGACGGTGGACGGGCGGGTCTCGTCGTCGGCGTTCGACACGGAGATCCGGTTCCCGGACTTCGAGGACACCCGGATCGGGAGCCGGATCGCCGACACCCGCGGCGCACTGGACCTCGGCTTCGGGCTCGGCAGCGCCCGGCTGGGGCTCGGCGGCGAGCTGGTGCGACTCGAGTACGACAACCGGTTCGAGGCCGGCGGCACGGTCTTCCAGCAGGGCGATGACCGGGGCTGGCTCGCCGCGTCCTACGCGGAGCTGACGTGGGAGAGCGCGGCCTGGCGGCTGGAGCTCGGCGGGCGGCTCGACGTCTGGGACCCGGAGTCCACCGACCCGTTCGTGGAGCCCGCGCCGCGCCTCTCCGTCAAGCGGTTCTTCGGCGACGACCTGGCCGTCAAGCTCGCTGCGGGTCGCTACACCCAGGCGCTGCACTCGCTCCGGGACGAGGAGGTCCCCATCGGGATCGACCTCTGGGTCACGGCCGGTGAACGGGCGCCGGTGGTGGTGTCCGACCAGGCGCAGGTCGGGATCGAGGCGTTCCGGGGCGGCTGGAGTGGCAGCGCCGAGGCGTACTACCGCACCTTCGATGGCGTGATCGCCACGAACAACGCGGACGACCCGAACGACCCGGAGGACGATTTCCTGGTCGGCTCCGGCGCGTCGTACGGGCTGGACCTCCTGATCCGGCGGGAGCCGGCCGAGGACCGGCGCGTCGATGGCTGGGTCACGATCTCGCTGCTCCGGGCCCGGCGGAGCTTCCCGGACCCGCTCACGCCCGAGGCGGACACGGTGAGCTATCCGCCGATCTACGACCGGCGGGTGGATGTGGACCTCGTGCTCCGGGCCCCGTTCCCCGGAGGGATCCAGGCCGGGCTCCGGTTCAACTTCGGGAGCGGGCTCCCGTTCACCCGACCGGTGGGCGCCTACCCCGTCTGGTCGTACGAGATCGCCGATGGGCAGCTGAGGCCCCAGGACGAAGACGAGCTGCAGACGGCTGTCGTGCTCGGCGACCGGAACGCCGAGCGCTACCCGTCGTACCACCGGCTCGACATCAGCTTCCGGAAGCGGTACGAGAAGTCGTGGGGGACGCTCACGCCGTTCCTCGACCTGCTGAACGTCTACAACCGCCGCGACAACGTGCTCTTCTACTTCTACGAATACGACGAGGATCCGCCGGTCCGCACGCGGATCTCCATGCTCCCGGTGGTCCCCACGTTCGGCGTCGAGGTCCGCTTCTGATGGGCGCGCGGCAGGGAGGCCGGCTACGGTGGCACCGGCCGGGTCGGCGCGTGCTGGTGGGCGCGCTCGTCGCGGCAAGCGTCGCCGGAACGGGAACTGCATGCGACCTGACGTCGTCGGTGGAGATCGAGCCGGAGGACGTGATCGTGGTGGAGGGGTACCTGCGGGCGCACGCCGGGGTCCAGGAGGTGTTCCTCTACCGGACGCTGCCCCGGGGGAGCGGGTCGCTCGAGGTGGATGGTGCGACCGTGGTGGTTACCGGTCCGATCGGGTCCGACCGAGAGATCCGGGTCGAGTTCAGCCCGACCGACAATGCCAGCGTCTGTGCCGTTTCCGACCAGCTGTCCGGCGATGGGATCGGCACCTGCTACATGGGGCTGCTCTCCCCGGAGCCCGGCCGCACGTACACGCTGCAGGTGACGACGGCCGGTGGCCTGGATCTCTCGGGGACCACCACCCTCCCGGGTGACTTCGCGCTGCGGCAGCCCGACACCGGCGGCGGACTGCGCGAGCCTGCGGCCGACAGCTGCGTGATCCAGGCCGACGAGCGGCTGGAGCTGATCTGGACGCAGTCGGAGGGCGCACGGTCGTACATCATCGAGGCGGCGTTCACGGGGCTCGCCGACGGGCTGGCGGCCCGAGGGATCGCCGATCCGCCGGACGAGCTGGACCTCACGGGACTGGCCGTCGGGCAGGCCGATACGACCCTCGTTTTCCCGAACGAGCTCGGGGTGTTCGACCGGTTCACGCTGGACCGGGACGTGGCGCTCGCGCTGCAGCAGGGATTGCCGACCGGGGCCGCGGCCGACATCCTAATTGCGGCCGGGGATCAGAACTACGTGAACTGGGTCCGGGGCGGAACCTTCAACCCATCGGGCCAGGTTCGGGTCCCCAGCATCACAGGGGATGGCACCGGCGTGTTCGGCTCGCTGGTCGCCGGGCGGGTGACCATCCTCACCGAGACGACCGGGTACCCCGCCTGCCGATGACCAACGGCGACGACGCCAATCCAGAGCGAGTCCGCGAGCTCCAGGCCTTTGCCGAGGGGGTCGAGGTCCTGCCGATCCTCGTGCAGCGGGACCCCGACCCCGACGGGATGGCGAGTGCCATGGGGCTGCGGCGACTTCTTCACCGGGAGGAGGAGGCGACCCCGATCATCAGCCTGGGCGAAGTCACGCGACCGGAGAACCGGCGGATGGCGGAGATGCTGGGGCTCCAGGTCGTGCGCGTCAGCCCGACAGAGCTGAACGGGTTGAAGAAGGTGATCGCGGTGGACACGCAGCCCGAGCCGTCGGAGTCGGAGGTCCGGACCCGCTATGCGGTCATCGACCACCACCCCGTGCGGAAGGGGTGGACCGCCGACTTCACCGACATCCGGCCGCTCATGGGCGCTGCCGCGACCATGGTGACCCAGTACCTCCGGGCGACGGGTGAGGGGCTGGTCACGCCGAGGCTGGCGACGGCGCTCCTCTACGGGATCCGGACGGACACGGACCTCCTCCGCCGGGGCACCACGCCCGAGGACGTGGAGGCGTACGCCTTCCTGCAGGGGATCGCCGACCATGAGCTGCTCCGGAAGATCGGCCGGCCCGCGTTCTCCGAGCGGGGGATCCGCGCGCTGGGCCGGGCGGTCGCCGGGCTGGAGGTGGACGGGCACGTGGCAGTGGCGTACGCCGGGCGGCTGGACGACCCGTCGTCGCATGTGCTGCCCACGCTGGCGGACTTCCTGCTGACGATCCAGGGGGTGAGCTGGTCGGCCGCGGCGGGACTGGTCGAGGACCGGCTGGCCATGAACATCCGGCGGGTGGGCGGCACGACCGGCGCCGGCGCGCTGGCCCGAGAGCTGGCGGAAGAGCCCGGTGCGGGCGGCGGCCACCATGCGATGGCGCGGGTCACCCTCGCCCTGGGGCCCGGCCAGCTCAGCGTCGAGCCCGGCGACCCCGAGGCCACCCGGTGGGTCATGGACCGGGTCCGGCAGGCGATCGAGACGATCCGGGAGCTCAGATCAGACGGAGCATCCGACTGACGGCCCGTACGAACCGGACCGCTTCGACCACCACGCCCGGCGCAGGGAGCCGGCGGTCCCGGAACGAGTGCGCGAACAGCCGCGTCACCAGCGAATGGCGCACGCGGTCGTCGGACAGCGCGCGGCGGAGCCGGGTCAGCTCCGTCCAGGGGATGAGGCGGTCACCCCGGCCGTGGGCCAGAAAGACCGGCACCGGCACGCGCGACAGGTAGGGTCCGGGGTCGAGGAGCGGGTCCGTCTCGAGGGCGGCATCGGCCAGCCGGTCGGCCAGCACTCCGAGCCGCTGCAGGTCCGAAGGGATCGGCTCCACACCGGTCCCCGGTGCCACGAGGTCGAACAGGTCACGGTCGGCGGGCCCGAGACGCGATCCGGCCTCTTCCTTCAGCGGGTCGGTCTCGGGCTGCCAGGCGCGAATCTGCCTGCGACCCACCTCCCGGGCCAGCCAGAGCAGCGCGGACGCGGCGGGGCCCCGGTCGGCGTGCTCCTCGACCTGCGTCAGGTAGTTGGCGGTGAAGATCCAGCGACCGTAGGGATCCGGCTCGTGCCGGTACGTCTCGCCGTCCAGCTCGTGGCGTCCGAGGAACGCGAACCGGAGCGTGCGGTGGAGTCCGGCGTATCCGCCCCACGAGGCCACCGCCGCCAGGCGCCCGTCGAGGTCGCCGGCGGTGGACGCCATGAGCGCCTGGGTTCCACCGAAGGAGAAGCCTATGACGCCGACCCGGCCCGGAGCCGTGAACGGTCGGCCGTCCAGCTCAATCACCGCCGCCCGGATCGTGGCCACCGTGGTCCCGGGTGCGACCCGGAGGCCACGCCACTCGGGCACGTCCGGGACCAGGACCGCGGCCCCGGAAGCGGCCAGCGCCCGGGCGAACGCGTCCAGCGACTCGTGCTGGCGACCCCGGTACGTGAGGCCGTGGAGCGCCACCCAGCCGGGCAGCACCCGGTCCGCGGCGCCAGCGCCGCCCATGGCCCGGGCCGGCCGGTACAGCGAGGCGGGCAGCTCGTCGTCGCCCCGCCGGTACACGGTATCCTCACGGGCGACGGACGCCGCGCGGGGACGGAGGTACTGGCGGAAGAACCGGACGGTCGAGGTCATGGGGAACGTTAGGGGCTCGCTGGGCTCGCGGCGAGCGCCTCGCTACGCTCGGCGCTGGCGGGGGGCGTTTTGATTCATCGCGGAGCTCGGGGTTCGCGGCACGTTAGGTTCGCGGCGGGGATTTTTGCTCACTTCGTTCGCGGCGGCTCGCTGGACTCGCCGCTCGCCCGATCGCGTTCGCAGGTTGTCGCGCCCTGCCATTCCCTGCGGAGGCGATGGGGCCCCAACTTGGCTCCATGACGGAGAAATCGGGAACGCAGGACCGGAAACGTGCACAGGAGGCCGCGCGCTTCGCCGGTCGGCCACCGAGGCCGGGGCGACGGCAGTCGTGCTCGGCGAGCGAGGCTGGATCGATTCGGAGCAGGAGGCCCGCTTCCGCCAGCTCCTCGTCTCGGCCACCGGCGCTCTGACCCGCCGCATCATCTATTTCGAAGGGCTCGCCCGCGCCCGCAGGAGAGGCTGGCTGGACCGGAAGTACTGAGCAGGCAGCCAAGCGGCGAGCAAAGCGAGCCGTCGCGAACGAAGTGAGCGCACCCGGCTCCGCCGCGAACCTAACGTGCCGCGAACGAAGCCGACGGCGAGGAACGCGAACGGCCGCGCCGGCGCCGAGCGTAGCGAGGCGCCACGCCGGCGGCCCGCCGCCCCCGGAAACCCGGGCGACCCTCCGATGGCCGCCCCGCCTAGTACTCGGCCAGCTCCCGGATCGCCGCCAACACGTCCTCCGCGTTCGGCAGGATCGCCGCCTCGAGCTGCGGGCTGTACGCCACCCACGTGTCGAGGCTCGCCACCCGCTTGACCGGCCCGTCGAGCCATTCGAAGACGTCGCTGGCGATGCGGGCGCTGATCTCGGAGCCGATCCCCCAGCTCAGGGAGTCCTCGTGGGCGACGATCACCTTGTTCGTCTTCCTGACGCTCTCGGTGATCGTCTCCATGTCCAGCGGGTTCAGGCTCCGGAGGTCGATGACCTCGACGCTGATCCCGTCCTTCTCGGCCTGGGCCGCGGCGTCGAGCGACCGCTTCACCACGGCGCCGCACGTGACCACGGTCAGGTCCGTGCCCTCCCGGACGACGCTGGCCTTCCCGAACGGGACCATGTATTCGGGGCCGGGATACGGACTCTTGTTGTAGACCTGGCGGTAGAGGTGCTTGTGCTCGAGGAAGATCACCGGGTCGTCGCACCGGATCGCGGTCCGGAGCAGCCCGGCGGCGTCCAGCGCGTTGGACGGCATGACCACCCGCAGTCCCGGCGAGTGGGTGAAGAGCGTCTCGCCGGTCTGGCTGTGGTAGATGGCGCCACCCTTCAGGTAGCCGCCGTACGTGGTCCGGACCACTACCGGCGCGCTCCACGTCCCGCCGCTGCGGTAGCGCATCGTGGCGAGCTCGTTCCGCAGCTGCATGAACGCGGGCCAGATGTAGTCGAAGAACTGGATCTCGACCACCGGCTTCAGCCCCCGGAGCGCCATCCCGATGGCGCGGCCCACGATATTGGCCTCGGCCAGCGGCGAGTTGAAGACCCGGTGGCCGCCGAACTTCCGCTGGAGCCCCCACGTCACCTTGAAGACGCCGCCCTTGCCCTTCACTTCCTCGAGGTTCTCCTCGCGGCTGACATCGGCCACGTCCTCCCCGAAGAGGACGACGCGCGGGTCCCGCTCCATCTCGTCCCGCAGGCAGGAGTTGAGCAGGTCGACCATCGTCGTCTCGTCGCCCTCGAGCTCCGGCTCCGTGCTGAACGCGTCCGACGTCGGGTCGACCTCCTCGCTGTAGAGCCAGCGGAGCGCGGTCTCCGGCGCGGGCTGACTCTCGTCCAGCGCCCGGTCCACGGCGTCGTTGAGCTGCTCGTTGACCTCCTCCTCCAGGGCGTCCAGCTCCCCGGACGTGGCGATCTCCTCGGCCTCGAGGTACGCACGGAACGTGACCAGCGGGTCGCGCTTCGCCTCTTCCTCTCGTTCCGCCTCCGTCTTGTACATCCGCTCGTCGTCGGACATGGAGTGGGAGTACGGCCGGATCACGTGAGCGTGGAGCAGTGCCGGGCCCTTCCGTTCACGGGCGTGCGTCACGACCTTCTCGGCCGCCTCGAGGCTGGCGAGGACGTCGGTGCCGTCGACCTCCTCTATGAGCAGGTCGGGGACCCCGGACACGAGCCGGCTGACCTTCCCGCCGCTGATCCCGACCTCGGACGGAACGGAGATGGCGTAGCCGTTGTCCTCGACCAGGAAGACGACGGGCAGCTTCAGGTTCGATGCGGTGTTCAGCGCCTCCCAGAACTCGCCCTCGGAGGTCTGCCCCTCGCCGCTGGTCACCAGGACGACCTCGTCGTCGTCGAACGCTTCGATCTCGTCCTTCATCGCCTCCACGAGCCCGGCCCGGTAGGCGCCCTCGGCGGTCCCGACGGCCTGGAGGAACTGCGTGCCGGTGGGCGACGACGTGCTGACGATCCGCAGGTCGCGACGCCCCCAGTGGGACGGCATCTGTCGGCCGCCACTGGCCGGGTCGGACTCCGCGGCCACCGCCTGGAGCAGGTGGTCGTACGGCGTCATCCCCAGCGACTGGCTGAGCGCCCGGTCCCGGTAGTAGAGGTAGAACCAGTCGCTGGAAGGCCGGAGATGGTACGCCATGGCGACCTGGATCGCCTCGTGACCGGCGCCGGAGATCTGGAAGAAGATCTTGTTCTGCCGCTTGAGCCCGATCTCCTTGTCGTCCGTACGCCGGGCGGTGAACATCTTCCGGTAGAAGTCCACGAGGGTGTCCCGATCCAGGCCATGGGCCGGGCGGCCGTTCTCCGACGTGGTCTCGTCCTCCTGCACGTCGGCCTCGCTGCTCGTCCTGGGTTCCTTCGTCGCCATAGTCGTCCGGGTTGAGGGTACAGGCCCGATAAGGTACAAACGGTCGCGCTCCGCACGCCACCGGGGAGTGTCGGGCGCAATTCTCGCACCTTCCCCCGGGATCGGGTATCTTTCCCGGGGGCCGAGAGCCCGAGGCGCTCAGAAACCGACGATCCGCAATGCCGACTTCGAGGACCATGCTGGGAATCGCCGGCCGGGCGCTCCGCCGTCCCCGGCTGCTGGGCTCCCTGATCCGGGCGGCGTGGAGGTTCCGGGCGCGGGGCTGGTGGCGGCATCCGCCGTTCCTGCCGATCCCGCCCCGCCGCTACCTGGAGTGGCGGATGCATACGGCGTACGGCGATGACGGCCGGGCGCCCACCGTCGACGAGCTGGATCGCTACATCCGCTGGGCCAACCGAATGTACCGTACGCGAGAGGAAGGGGTGCGGCGATGAAGACCAAGATAGTGCTGGGCATCCTGGTCATCGCGCTGATCGTCATGACCGTGCCGCAGCTGCGGGTGCGCGTGGACCCGGTGCTGGACCGGGCGGGCGAGTCCTTCTCGGAAGCGCTGCACGGCCCGCTCTCGCCGATCGTGAATCCGTACCGGCGGCTCAAGTCGGAGTCGGAGATAGGGAAGGCGGTGCGCGAGCTGATCCAGGACCGGAACATGGGGTACCTCCGTCCCCAGCCGGACGATTTCCGGGCGTACATGCAGCGGGAGGTCGAGGGTGAGGACGGTCTCGACGCCTGGGGCACGCCCTACATCATCCTGCCCGCGCGGGACAGCCTGGCCATCGTCTCTGCCGGACCGGACCTCCAGTACGACACCGAGGACGACCTGGTCGAGAAGATCCGGTACAGGGAGCCCGCCTACATGAGACGCTGACGGCCGTGTTCCGGGTCGGTCTCACGGGAAACGTCGCGAGCGGCAAGTCCTCGGTCGCTCGCACCTGGGAGGGGCTCGGCGCCCACGTGGTGGACGCCGATGTCCTGGCCCGGGAGGCGGTGGAGCCGGGCTCGCCGGGACTCGAGCGGGTCCGGCAGACCTTCGGCGACGAGGTCATGGACGGCGACACCCTCGATCGGGCCGCCATGCGCCGGAAGGTCTTCGACGATCCCGAGGCCCGGGAGACGCTCGAGTCGATCATCCACCCCGAGGTCGCCCGGCTGCGCGAGCGGGAGGAGGCCCGGCTGGCCGAGCGCGGCGCCGGGATCGTGGTCCACGACATCCCGCTCCTCTTCGAGGTCGGCCTCGAGGACGAGTTCGACATGATCGTGCTGGTCGACGCGCCCCGGGAGACGCGCCGGGAGCGGCTCGTCCGGGACCGGGGGCTGTCGGCGGACGAGGCCCGGTCCATGATCGACGCCCAGATGGCCGCGTCGGCGAAGCGGGGACGGGCGGACGTCGTCATCGGGAACGACGGGACGCTGGACGAGCTCCGGGCCCGGGCCCGGGCGGTCTGGCAGCAGATCCGGCAGCGGGCCGGTGCGCGGGAGGAGAGCGCGGCCGGGAGCGTCCGGGTCGACATGCACATCCACACCCGCAGCTCCTTCGACTGCCTCAGCGATCCCGAGGCCGTGGTGGCGCGGG
Source organism: Candidatus Longimicrobiales bacterium M2_2A_002 (assembly GCA_051418035.1). GTDB lineage: Bacteria > Gemmatimonadota > Gemmatimonadetes > Longimicrobiales > RSA9 > JAWVYT01. The sequence goes on along the minus strand of JBPRGE010000058.1, from coordinate 52,135 downwards.
CCACCGATCGGGGGCTCCACCGGATCTGCATCACCGACCACGACGAGATCCGGGCCGCGCTGGACCTCGCCGAGCGCTATCCCGACCGGATCATCCCCGGCGAGGAGGTGAAGACGGCCGAGGGCGTGGATGTCATCGGGCTCTACCTCCACGAGTGGATCCCGAAGGGGACCCCCGCCCGGGAGACGTGCGAGCGGATCCGGCAGCAGGGTGGGCTGGTCTACGTGCCGCACCCCTTCGCCGGTGGGAAGGGCGGGGGCGGCGCGATCCTGGACGAGATCGAGGACCTGGTCGATATCGTGGAGGGGTTCAATGCCCGGATCCACACGCCGGCCCTGAACGACCGGGCCCGGACGTGGGCGCGGGAGCGGGACCTCCCGGTCGGCGCGGGCTCGGACGCCCACACCCTGGGCGAGATCGGGAACGCGTGGGTCGAGCTGCCGGCGTTCGACAACACGCCGTCGTCGTTCCGGACGGCGCTGGAGCAGGGCACGATCCACGGGTCGGAAGCCTCGGTGCTCGTGCACGTGGCCAGCACGCTGGCCAAGCTCTGGCCGTGAGGCTTGCCAGGCTTGCCCCGGGCCGCACCCTCCCGATACCCTTGCGGGCGTGAGCTACTCCACGATCGATTTCCTGGCCGTGCCGGACCACCGGCGAGAACCCCTCGACGAGCTCCTGCGACGTCTCGAGGCCGCGGACTCCGTCGCACTGACGACCCACGTCAACGCCGACGGCGATGGCGCGGGCTCCGAGGTCGCGCTGGGCGACTGGCTCCGCGGCCAGGGGAAGAGCGTCGTGATCGCCAACCCCACGCCGTTCCCCGACCAGTTCCGGTACATGCTCCCCGACGGGATCGAGCTCCCGGAGGCCGGCTCGGCGATGGACAGCCGTGTCCGGGACGTCGATCTGCTGCTGGTCGTGGACACGGGCGAGCCCGGCCGGATCGGCCGGGTGGCCCGGCTGATCCGCGAGGACGCGGTGGCCGTACTGGACCACCACCCGCCGTCGGAGGGCGGGATCCCCGGGCCCGGGCTGCGCGATCCGACGGCGTGCGCCACGGGCGAGCTCGTCTTCGACCTCTTCGCCCGGGCCGGCGTCGAAGCATGGACCGACGCCATGGTCCAGGGGCTGTACGCCGCCATCGAGACCGATACCGGCTCGTTCCGCTTCTCGAACACCACGCCCCGGACCCACGCCATGGCCGCGGAGCTGATCCGCCGGGGCGTCGACCCGGAGACCGTCTACCGCCGGCTCCACGCCACCATCTCTCTCGAACGGGTCCGGATGCTCCGGCTCGCCCTCGAAGGGCTCGACACCGACCCGGAGCTGCCGATCACGTGGATCCGGGTGCCCACCCGGGTCACCCACGAGATGGGCGCGACGGCCGATGACCTGGACGGGGTGGTCCAGTACGCCCGGAACGTCGAGGGGACCGAGGTCGCGGTCCTCTTCCGTCAGACGAAGGACGGGGCCACCAAGATCTCGCTCCGGTCCAACGGCGATGTCGACGTGAACGCCATCGCGCGGGAGTTCGGCGGAGGCGGGCACGCCAAGGCGGCCGGTGCCGTGGTCGGGGGCCCGCCCGACGAGGTGATCCCGCGGGTGCTCGACGCGGTCCGACAGAGGGTGCGCGGACATCAGAACGGGGGACGGGCATGAGCGACGCCGGCGACCGGCTCGAGGCGCTCCTCTCCGAGCACCGGGAGGAGGAGGCGGGCGCGGACGAGGCCGAGGATCCGCCGTTCGACCCCTTCGCGGCGCGCCCCGCCGACGACGAGGGGCAGAAGACCGGCGAGGACGACGACCTCCCCGACGCTCCCCTCTTCGCACTGCTCCGCACCCTCGCCGACGACATCACGCCCGATCGCATCGACCACGTCTGGATCTTCCCGCCACGCCGCATCGAGACGGGCGAGACGGCCGTCGTGGTCGTGGCCGCCTTCACCGAAACAGGGAACGACCGGCGCCGCGTCTACGCGGCCCACTACACCGCCCTCGACGACAGCGACCAGCACCGACTCGCCGTCGACGAGTACGGGACCGCCCCCGCCGATCGGGTCGGGCGCCTCGTGGAGGAGGTCGTCGAGCGGATCAAGGAGGGGCCGACCGGGGCCCCGCGCTCCATCCGGATCGAAGGACGGGAACGGCAGTGGGACGAGACGCTCCACGAGCTGGCCGAGGCGTTCCTGGAAGAGCGGCAGCGGGACCGACGGATCCGGCCCTGAGCAGCCGATCCCCGCGCTCCCGGCGGGCACGCGGGCGCCGCGCCGGTGTACCACACCCGACTCCGCAGGTGCGCGGATTGCGGTCGGCCGGCGGATCATTTATCAATAATCATTGTCGAAAAGGTTTCCACCACGGGGTCATATGAGCTACGTCCATCTCTTCCGACGCTACCTGCGGGAGCAGGGACTGCCGGTCACGCAGCAGCGTGAGGCGGTGGCCGAGGTCGTATTCGACTCGGAGGACCACCTGTCGGTGGAGGAGATCGAGTCGAAGCTGCGGGATCGGGGTGAGAAGACCGGGAAGGCGACGGTCTACCGCACGCTGGAGATGCTGGTGAAGAGCGGGCTGGTGGCGGAGCGGGATTTCGGCGAGGGGTTCAAGCGTTATGAGCACCTGTTCGGCCAGCAGCCGGTGCACGGGCACCTGATCTGCGAGGAGTGCGGCAGGGTGACGGAGATCCAGGAGGCCGAGCTGAAGCGGATCCAGGATCGGGTCGCCCGGGAGGAAGGCTTCGTCCCATCGCGGTACCGACTCGAGATCTTCGGGCTGTGCGCGAGCTGTCAGAAGGCCGGCCACGAGGTGGAGTGGCAGGGTCTGACCTGTCCGATCGAGACGGTCTGACGGAGCGCGACCGGAGGACGGGCGGGGTGTGGTCCTGTCCGGTTCTTGCGTCGCTCGATGACCGGGTTACTTTCTCGTTTCGATACCGGAACCTCCGACGAGAGTCACACCGAGATGTCACCACTGCAGACACAGCAGTTCGTTCCGTCCAAGGCGTTCATGACCACCGGTGTGGGCGTCGCGAAGGAGAAGCTGACCAGTTTCGAGGAGGCGCTTCGGGACGCGGGGATCGCGAGCTACAACCTGGTCCGGGTGTCGAGCATCTTCCCGCCGCGGTGCGAGATCATCGAGCGGGAGGAGGGCCTCGAGCTGCTCCGGCCGGGCCAGATCCTCTTCACCGTGCTGGCCGAGATGGCGACGAACGAGCCGGGCCGTCGGATCGCGTCGTCCATCGGCCTGGCGCTGCCGAACGACCGGGACCACTACGGATACATCTCCGAGGTCCACATGAACGGCCGTACGGCAGAACAGGCCGGTGACTACTCGGAGGACCTGGCGGCCTCGATGCTCGCCACGGTGCTGGGCGAGGAGTTCGACCCGGACGAGGCGTGGGATGCGCGCAAGGAGCAGTGGAAGCTGGGCGGCAAGATCGTGAACACGCAGAACTTCGCTGCGGCGGCCACGGGCCCGGAGAACGGGCACTGGGTGACGACGGTGGCGAGCGCCGTGTTCTGCGGCTGAGCCGCGTCGCCTGAGCGGTCGGGTCGCGAACGACGTGCCGAACCAGCGAGACGAGGGGGCCCCGGGACGGGGTCCCCTCGCGTCATCGGAGCCAGCGGATGGGGGAGCCATGAGGCTGCCGGAGTCGTTGCAGGATCTGTCGTGGGAGCTGCCGCACACCTTCCTCGGGCTCGACGAGGAGGGGAGCGACTTCGACCGGGCCCGAACGGTGGTCCTGCCGGTGCCGTACGAGTCCACCACGAGCTATGGCGGCGGGACGGCGGCGGGTCCGGGCGCGATCCTGGAGGCATCGCGCTACATCGAGCTGTACGACCAGGAGCTGGACGGCGAGCCGTGGACGTCGGGGATCGCGACGCTGCCGCAGCTCCAGCTCACCGGCGCGGGAGCCGGTGCGGCCATGGCGGAGCTCCGGGCGGCGTACGACAGGGTGCTGGACGCCGCGGGGGACCGGTTCGTCCTGATGCTGGGTGGTGAGCACAGCATCTCGGGCCCGCCGATCCTGGCGTGGCTGGACCGGCTGGACGCGGAGGGGCGCGGTCTGAGCGTGCTCCAGATCGACGCGCACACCGACCTCCGGGCGGAGTACGAGGGCACGCCCGACAGCCATGCCTCGGTCATGCACCGCGTCCACGACCGTGTCGATGCGCTGGTGGCCACCGGGATCCGGGCGCTGACCTCCGAGGAGGCGGCGCTGGTCCGGGAGCGCGACCACCTCCACGTCTTCTACGCCGATGACATCCACGACTCGGAGTCGTGGATCGATGAGGTGGTGGAGCGACTGGGGCCGGACGTCTATATCACGTTCGATGTCGATGGGCTGGACCCGGCGCTGGTCCCGGCGACGGGGACGCCGGAGCCGGGTGGGCTCCAGTGGTACCCGGTGCTGAAGCTGCTGCGGCGGGTCTTCACCGAGAAGACCGTGCACGCCGCCGATATCGTGGAGCTCGCGCCGATCCCCGGGCTCCACGCACCGGACTTCCTGGTGGCGAAGCTGGCCTACAAGATGGTGGGGTACCGCTTCAGCGTCTGAGGGCGGACGCTCAGGTCCTGACGAGCGCCGCGAGGGCGTCCAGCAGGGCGGTGGCCGCCACGGGCTTGCCGAGGAACCGGTCGCAGCCGGCGTCGAGGCACGCCTTCTCGTGCTCTGCTCCGACCCGTCCGGTCAGAGCGATGATGGCGACCGCGTCCAGCGCCGGGTCGGCGCGGATCTCGCGGATCACCTCCAGCCCCGGCCGGTCCGGCAGCCCGAGGTCGATGATGACCAGTGCGGGCTCGTCGGCCCGGACCGTCTCGAGCGCTGCCGCCGCGGTGCCCGCGGGGAGCACGCGGTAGCCGGCGTCCTCGAGGAGGAGAGCGAAGGACTCGCGGAGCAGGTCGTCGTCCTCGACCAGGAGGACGGTCGGACGCAGGTCGGTCATGTGGCCACCGCCATGTCGGCTGCGGACTCGTCGCCCTGGAGGCGCTCTTCCAGCAGCTGCCTGCGGAGGAGCCGGGCGTAGGTGCCATCGGCGGCCAGGAGCTCGTCGTGGGTGCCCCGCTCGACGATCCGGCCGTCCTCGAGGACCAGGATCTGGTCGGCCTCCATGACCGCGGTCACCCGGTGGCTGACGATGAGCGCGGTGCGGTCGGCCAGCACATCACGGAGCCCCTGGAGGATCCGGCGCTCGGTGTGCGTGTCGACGGCGCTCAGCGAGTCGTCGAGGATCAGGATCCGCGGATCGCGGGCCAGCGCCCGGGCGAGCGTGGTCCGCTGCCGCTGGCCGCCGGACAGGTTCACACCGCGCTCCCCGAGCCGGGTCTCGAACCCGTGGGGGAACCCGGCGATGGCCTCATCGAGCTGCGCGATCTTCGAGGCCGCGCGGACGGGCTCCATGACGTCGTCGCCGGCAGCGTCGATTCCGAGGGCGATGTTGTCGGCTATGGTATCGCTGAAGAGGAACGCGTCCTGGGGGACCAGCCCGATGGCATCGCGGATCGTCCCGAGCGGGAGGCGGTCCATGGGCACACCGTCCAGGAGGATCTGGCCCTCCGTCGGGTCGTAGAGTCGGGCCACCAGGTCGACCACGGTCGACTTGCCGGAGCCCGTGGGGCCGACCAGCGCGGTGGTGGAACCGGACGGTACCCGGAACGAGACGTCGGTCAGCACGTCCCGCTCGGTCCCCGGGTAGCGGAACGCGACGCCGCGGAACTCGACCTCGCCACGGACGGGCTCGAGGGCGACGGGCTCACGGGGCTCACCGATGGCCGGCTCGGTGTCGAAGACGGCCATGATCCGCTTCAGCGACGCCGCGCCCCGCTGGTACAGGTTGATGACCCAGCCGAGTGCGATCATCGGCCAGATCATCATGGTCAGGTAGAACCCGAACGCGACGAAGCTGCCGATGGTGACATCGCCCGCAATGACGAGCCGGCCGCCGACGTAGAGGACCACGAGCATGCCGAGCCCGGCCATGAGCGAAAGCGACGGGTAGAACGCGCCGGTGGAGACCACCAGGTCCATGTTCTTCCGCAGGTACTCCTCGTTCAGCCGGCCGAACTCCTCCTCCTGCGCCGACTCCTGGGTGTAGGCCCGTACGATCCGGGCGCCGGCCAGGCTCTCCTGGACCATGGTGGTCAGCGTGCCCAGGTGGTCCTGGATCTTCTCGTACTTCCGGTGGATCAGCTTCCCGAAGTAGAGGGTGACCGGCGGGAGCAGGATCATGGGCACCAGCGCGAGCCCCGTGAGGAGCGGGCTGACGTTCAGCATGAACGCGATGGCGAGGGTGCCGAGCACGGCCGTGTTGACCGTGTACATGATGGCGGGGCCGACGGCCATCCGGACGCTCAGGATGTCGTTGGTGGCCCGGCTCATGAGGTCGCCCGTCCGCCAGCTGCCGTAGAACGACGCGTCGAGGCGCATCAGGTGCCGGAAGAAGTCCTGGCGCAGGTCCGTCTCGATCTTCCGGCTGTACCCGTTCAGCAGCTCGCGCATCCCGTACCGGGCCGCGCCGCCGAGCACGGCGACACCGATGATCAGGAGTGCGTACCGGACGATGATGTCCATGGACGGGTCGCCGGCCTCGATCACGTCGATGGCGTCGCCCAGGAGTCGGGGCGCCATGATGGCGAAGCTGTTGGCCAGCACCACCAGGAGCAGGCCGGCGGCGTAGCCCCACCGGTAGGGACGGATGTACGGGTACAGCCGCTTGAACAGGGTCACGGACCGGGGTACACCGGACGGGCAGATCGGGTCCAGTTTTCCGTCGCCGCGGCACAGGCCCGGAGGGCGGGTTCCACCGCCTCGTCGGGCGTCTCGACCCGGCGGGCGCGGGTGTCTACCTTTCCGGCAGACCGGTCCAGGACGGGCAACGGTCCCGGGGGGCGGGCCATCCAACGGGACAGCATTGGAGGGGAGGAGACGAGTGGTCAGAGCGGATCACATTCGGGGGCCGGGCCTCGACCGGCTCGATGGGATACGGGGCCTGGACGCCCCGATGGCGCCGGAGGCCGTGGTGGTCGTGCGCGGGCACCGGGCCCTGATTCGGGACGCGGAGGCGGTGTTCGTCGAGCCCGGCACCGCGAGCGCCGACGCGGAGCTCGTGCTGCTCGGCGAGCGGGCGGGCCGTCGATACGCTGCGTGGTCCGTGGACGAGGCCGAGGCACAGCGGCTGGAGACGGCCACGGGCGGCGAGCTCACGAGCCTGCGCTGGGCGGGCGCCCGGCTCCCGGAGTGGCAGGCCGGGCTGCTGTTCTACGCCGCGGGGCTGCTGGCGTGGCACGACCGGGCGCGGCACTGCGGGACGTGCGGCGCGCCGACGCGGTCGGAGCGCATGGGGCACCTGCGGGTCTGTACCGCGGACGGCTGCGGCCAGGTCCAGTTCCCCCGCTCGGACCCTGCGATCATCACGCTGATCCGGCGCGGGGACCGGGCGCTGCTCGTCCACCAGACCGAGTGGCCGGACCGCCGGTTCAGCACGCTGGCGGGGTTCGTCGAGCCCGGCGAGAGCCTGGAGCAGGCTCTGGCCCGGGAGGTGGACGAGGAGGTGGGCCTGGCCGTGGAGCGGACCGAGTACTTCGCCTCGCAGCCGTGGCCGTTCCCCCACACGCTGATGGTCGGGTTCCGGACGGAGGCGGCGCCCGGGGCCGTGGTGCTGGGCGACGAGCTGGCGGACGCGCGGTGGTTCACGCGGCCGGAGCTCCGGGAGGCGGTGGCGTCCGGGGAGGTCGTGATCCCCGACCCGTACGCTCTCTCCCGCTCACTGATCGACGACTGGCTGGAGGTGTGATGGGTCAGCGGAGCTCGACCTCGATCGAAGCGGGGGGTTGATCGCCGGTGGTCCAGAGGATCGTCGCCCGGGTGGTCTGCGATGTGTACGCGATGAGTTCCTCGTTGGGCAGCTCCACGGTCGCGCCGGAGCCGATCTCGGGCCACTCGTCCGGCTCCGTGACCTGGGCCAGCGCGCCGCTGACCAGCCCCACGTAGCGCACCGTCCGGGCACCGGTGTTGTGCAGCACGAGGACGCCGGGTCGGGCCTCCACGGTGAGGTCGCTCCGCACGGCCTCGAGCTCGGTTCCCGCGGCGCACGCGCCCAGTACTACGGCCAGAGCCAGCACCATCCGGGGTACGATCCGTCTTTCCATGGCCACTCGCTCCTTCGACTGTCCGTCCAACGCCGCCTGTCGAACACAGGACGTCTCAGCCGCGTTCGTTCTGTCGCAGCGCGGCCATCGCGCAGCCGGCGAGCACCGCCGCGCCGACGGGCAGGACGGACTCGTCGATGTCCATGTCCGCCTGGTGCAGCTCCCGGGGCCGGTCCGGCGCGGCGCCGAGCCAGAGGAGCGTGCCGGGCGCCTCGGCCAGGAGGAGCGCGAAGTCCTCGGTGCCCATCATCGGCTCCGCTTCCCACACGCCGTCATCGCCGAGGATCTCCCGGGCGGCCCCGGCGGCCAGCCGCGTCGTGGCCGGATCGTTGAGGGTCGGTGGATAGCCGGACCGGAGCTCGAGCTCGTGGCCGCCGCCCATGGTGTCCGCAACGGAGAGGGCGTCCTCGAGCGCGGACCGGAGCCGCTTCCGGACCTCGGGGTCGAAGTAGCGGAGCGTGCCGTCCAGGCTCACCCGCTCCGCCAGCACGTTCTCGGCGGTGCCGCCGCGGACGGCGCCGAAGGTGAGGACGCCGGACTGCATTGGCGAGATCCGGCGGGCCACGGCGTTCTGTGCGGCCAGGACCACGTGGGCGGCCAGGACGATGGCATCCACGCCCGCGTCGGGCCGGGCGCCGTGGGCGGCCCGGCCGAGGATGTGGGCGGTGAAGGTGTCGCTGCCGGCCATGACGCCACCCTCCCGCACGAAGACCTTCCCGGCCGGGAGGTGGGGCCCCACGTGGAGGGCGAACACGGCATCGATGCCGGCCATGGCGCCGGCCTCGACCATGTGGGCGGCGCCGCTCCGGTTCTCCTGGTCGGCCAGCTCCTCGGCGGGCTGGAAGAGGAGGCGGACGGTGCCGTCGGGGAGCGCGTCGCGGTCGTGGACGTCGGCCAGGAGCCGGGCCGCGCCGACGAGCATGGCTGTGTGGGCGTCATGGCCGCACGCGTGCATCACGCCATCGACGGTGGACCGGTACGGAACGTCGCTGGACTCCTGGATCGGGAGGGCGTCCATGTCCGCCCGCAGCGCCACCGCGGGCCCGACTCCGGACCCGATCTCGGCGACGACGCCGTGGCCGCCGACGCCGCGGCGGACGTCCCAGCGCAGCGCCTCGACCGCGTCCGCGGCCCGGGCGGCGGTCCGCTCCTCCCGGAACGACAGCTCGGGGTGCGCGTGGATGTCGCGTCGCAGCTCGACCAGGTCGGACTCGAAGGTGCGGGCGTGCTGGAGGAGTTCTCGCATCGGAGCACCGGCTCGGGTAACTTCGGACCGGCCGAATGTAGAGCGTTTCCGCGGACCCCAGCAACCGGAGGACCCGTGAGGGTGGTGGGCCTCATGTCCGGGACGTCCCTGGACGGGATCGATGCCGTCCTGGTGGAGATCGAGGCGCCGGGGCCGCCTCCGGTGTGGCGGGTCGTGGCGTTCGAGACCGTGCCGTACACCCCCGATCAGCGCCAGCGGATCCACGACGTCATTGCCGGCGGCACCGTCGACACGCTGGCCGCGCTCCACGTCGCGCTGGGCGGGTGGCTCGCCGATGCCGCGCTGCGGGTGTGCCGGAGCGCGGGCGTCGACCCGGCGGCCGTGGATGTGATCGGATCCCACGGCCAGACCGTCCGGCACCGCCCGCCGGCCGTCGCGTCGGAGGCCGGATCGGACGGCGGGGGTGAGGGCGCCGGTCCCCGGCAGCCCCGGGGGGGCGGGCCCGACCCCGATCCCGGCCGCGGCTACTCCCTCCAGATCGGCGACCCGGCCACCATCGCCGAGCGGACGGGGATCCCGGTGGTCAGCGACTTCCGCAGTCGCGACATGGCGGCGGGCGGCGAGGGTGCGCCGCTGGTCCCGTGGGTGGATGCCCTGCTTTTCGCCGGCGATGCGCGACGGACGCTCGTCAACATCGGCGGGATGGCCAACGTGACCCGGGTCCCGGCGCGGGGCTCGGACGAAGCCGTCGTCGCGTTCGACACCGGTCCGGGGAACGCCATCATCGATGCGGCGATGGCGATGGCCACGGATGGCGCCCGGCACTACGACGCCAACGGCGAGTGGGCCCGGCGGGGCAGGGTGGACGAGGCGCTCGCGGAGACGCTGCTGGCGGACGCGTACTTCCACCGGCCGCCGCCGAAGTCCACCGGCCGGGAGCGGTTCGGCGCCGACTACGTGGCGTCGCTGGTGGCCGGGGCGCGGCCATCGGACCGGGCGGAGTGGGCGGGGCTGGTGGCCACGCTTACGGTGGTGGTGGCCCGCTCCATCGCCGACGCGATCCGACAGTGGGCCGGTCCGTTGGACGGCGAGGTCATCGTCACCGGTGGCGGGGCGGAGAACCCCGTGCTGATGGAGTGGCTCCGGTCCGAGCTCGCGCCGCGGCCTGTGCACCACGGCGACCGGCTGGGGATCGACCCGGCGGCGAAGGAGGCGGTGGCGTTCGCGGTCCTGGCGTGGGCGCACGTGACCGGCCGGGCGGCGAACGTGCCGTCGGTGACGGGGGCGGCAGGCCCGCGCGTCCTGGGCAGCCTCACGCCCGGTCGGGACGGCCGGCGACCGGACCCGGCGGGGAGCGACCTGCCGTGAGCGATGCGGCCCGCCTCCTCTTCCCGGCAGTCCGATGGGACCCGGAGCGAGCGGCCTGGGACATGGCCGACCGGATCGACGGCTTCCTCGAGCTCGGCGTCGGCGGGTTCATCGTGTTCGGCGGCCCGACCGAGGCCGCAGCCGAGCTCACGACCCGGCTCCGGTCGGGGAGCCGGCATCCGATCCTCGTGGGCGCGGACCTGGAGCGGGGCGCCGGTCAGCAGTTCGAGGGTGCGACGCCACTGCCGCCGGCCGCGGCGCTGGCCTCGCTCGAGGACCCGTCGGTGACCCATCGGGCGGGCGCGCTCACGGGCCGGGAGGCCCGGGCGCTCGGTGTGGACTGGGCCTACGCACCCGTGGCCGACGTGGACGTGGAGCCGGCGAACCCCATCGTCGGGACGCGAGCGTTCGGCACCGATCCGGAGGCGGCCGCCCGACACGTCGGCGCCTGGGTGGAGGGGTGCCGGTCGGCGGGCGCGCTGTCGTGCGCCAAGCACTTCCCGGGGCACGGGCGCACCACCGTCGACTCCCACCTCGTGCTCCCGGCCGTGGACGCCGATCGGGCGACGCTGGTCGCCGAGCTCGAGCCGTTCCGGTCGGCCATCGAGGCCGGCGTGGACGCCATCATGACCGCGCACGTGGCGTTTCCTGCGCTGGACCCATCGGGTGCGCCCGCCACGCTCTCGGGCCCGATCCTGGACGGGCTGCTCCGGGATCGGCTCGGGTTCGACGGCGTCGTGGTCACCGACGCGCTGATCATGGAGGGCCTCACGGGAGGCGTCGACGGGGGCGTCGAGGCCGCGGCCGTCCGCGCCGTGGCCGCCGGCTGTGATGCGCTCCTCTACCCGCCGGACCCCCACGCCGTGGCAGCCGGGCTCGAGGCCGCACGGGGCCGGGAGCTGGCCGCGGCGCGGATCGATGGGGCCGTGGCGCGGATCGGACGGCTCGCGGCGCGGGTGGACGGTGACGCGGCCGGCGGTGAGGCGGGCGGCACGCGCGCCGTGGGTGCCGCGGCGGACCGGGCGTGGGCGCTCCGGCTGGCGACCGTGGCGGTCCATGTGATCCGTGGCGATGCGGCGCTGGCCGGACCCTTCGAGCTGGTCACGGTGGACGACGACGTGGGTGGCCCGTACCCGGCACCCTCCCGATCGGCGTTCCCCGAGACGCTGCGGAAGGCGGGCGCGGCGGTGATCCCGGTCGAGTCGCCGACGGGTGGGAGACCGGTCGTGGTGGCGGTGCACGCCGACACCCGTGGATTCAAGGGTCGCCCCGGGCTCCGCGAGGCCGCGAGCCGCCGGCTCCGGGCTGCGGTCGAGGCGGCACCGGCGTCGCTGGTGGTGCTGTTCGGCCATCCCCGGCTGGCGGGGGACCTGCCGGGCGAGAACGTGCTGTGCGCATGGGGCGGTGAGCCGCTGATGCAGGAGGCGGCCGCCGTCCGGCTCGCGCGGGGCGCGGTGTGAGGCCCCTGCTGCGGCTGGCTCACGACCGGCCGTGGGTGGTCGCGGCGGGGCTCGTCGTTCTGCACGGGGTGGTCGGCGTCCTGGCGTTCGATCCCGGTCCGCACGTGGGAGGGGACAACACGGCCTACCTGGCGCTGGCCCGGTCGCTCCTCGATCACGGCCGGTACCTCGAGCTCTGGAACCCGGCGCGGCCGCCCCACACCCAGTACCCGCCGGGGTTCCCGGTCATCCTGGCGGTCGCGTGGACACTGGGGATCCGGAGCTGGATGGGGATGAAGCTGATGATGCTCGGCTTCTCCGCTGCCGCGGTCGGGCTCAGCTACCTGTGGATGCGCACCCGGACCACGGCGACCACCGCAGCAGGGCTCGGGCTGATTCTGGCCGTTGCGCCCGGAGTGGCGGCCGAGAACCAGTGGATCCTCTCGGACGTCCCGTTCTGGGCCGTGACCATGGGCGCGCTGCTGGCGCTCGAGCGGGGCCGCACGGGCTGGGGGATCGTCCTGGCGTTCTGTGCGTTGGCGCTCCGGACGGCGGGGCTCCCGCTCCTGGTCGCGATCGTGGTCTGGCTCGGGCTCCGGCGTCGGTGGCGGCCGGCGCTGACGACGGCAGCGGTGCTCATCGCTGTGGCGGTCCTCTGGACGCTGCGGGCACCAGCCGTGGAGAATCCGTACGTCTCCCAGTTCTGGCTCCAGGACCCGTACGTTCCGGAGCTCGGTCGGGTCGGTGCTGCGGGACTGCTGGAGCGGCTGGTCGGCAATGCCGAGCAGTACGGGCTCCGGATCCTGATGCGGACCCTGGTCGGCGCGGCCGGCCTGCTGGCGGCGGTCGGTGGCGTGGTGCTGGCGGGTTCCGCCGCGGCGGGGTTCGTCGCCCGCCTCGCGGGTCGGGTGGAGGGCCCCGACAACGGGGCCTCCACGGCCGACCGGACAACCGGAGCCGCGCGGGCGGCCAGGGAGGCGCGGGCCACCAGGCCGGCCCGCGTGGGGGCGCTCCGGATCGGTCCGGTCGAGATCTTCGCGGTCCTCTACGCCGGGATGCTCCTCCTCTGGCCCGAGCCGTGGGCGTCCGACCGCTTCCTGTTCCCGCTCCTGCCGGTACTGCTCGTGTACGCGGCTTCAGGCGTGTCCGCGCTGCCGTGGCCCGCGGCCCGGGGCCGGGTCCGGGTGGGCGCGGCCGCACTGATCCTGGGGTTCGCCCTCCCGCCGTCGTTCATGCTCTGGTCGATGGCGGCGGAGTGCCGGGCGGCGGTCCGCGAGTCGGGGCTGTTCGCCTGTCTGGCGCCCGAGCAGCGGGCGTTCCTCGAGCTGGCAGAGTGGTCCCGGGGGCGGCTGCCCGATGATGCCGTCGTGATCTCACGGAAGCCCCGCCAGTGGTACTGGTTCAGCGGCTACCCCGGCGAGGTCTACCCCTTCACCCTGGACCACGAGAAGCTGCTGGAACGGGCGGCCCGACTGGGTGCCCGGTACGTGGTCCTGGATGAGCTGGGCGGCACGGCCGAGGTGTACCTGCTCCCGGCGGTCACGGAGCTGCAGCGTCGCTTCTGCCTGATCCGGGGGAGGCAGCAGCCCACCGGCAAGGGGGCCACGCTGCTCGGCGTCCTGCCGGACTCGTGGGACCCTCCGCTGATGGAGATCGAACGCGACGCCACCGGCCCGATCCGGTTCCCGCCCTGCCCGCCGGGCCTCGTGTCGGCGTCCGCGGCATCGACGGAGCCGTCGGCCCGGCTGCCGGGGTCCGGTGGTGGGGCCGACGGCTGAGGTGCGCTATTCGTCCTGGTCCTCGTGGTCGTGGCTGTCGTCGTGCAGCGGCGGGCGGTACAGGAGCCCGAGCCCCACGCCGAAGGCCACATTGGCCAGCGGGCCGGCGTCGTCGTCGATGGGGACGGCCAGGTCCTTGAGCGGGAACTTGAGGCCCGGCGTGTCGGTGGCGACCCGGACGAGCCCGCCGTGGGGCGCTGCGGCGACCTCCATGGCTCCGAAGATCAGGCCCTTCGTCATCGGCGAGCCCGGGAGGCGGGGGTACAGGAGCGCGGCGTATCCTGCGGCCATGGCGATCCCGGACCCGAGGCGGACCAGCAGCGCGTCCGGGTCCTCGCCGTACGGCCGGCTGCGGTCGTCGGAGTCGGAGCCCAGCGTGCGCGCCGCCAGGTCCGCGAGGACGGTGGCGCCGATCCCCGCCACCACGACCCGCGGCCAGGAGACGGACTTCGGCCGGAGCGCCGTCTTCACCACCCAGGCGGCGGCGCCGCCGAGGATGGAATCGACCAGGAAGTCGCCGTCCTCCGGGCCCCCGCCGCTTTCGTCCTCGGCGGCGCCACCGGTATCATCCGGGTCGGAGCCGGCGGGGCCGGCACCGTCGTCGACGGGCGGGATCCGGCTCCGGATCACGCCGAGCCCCGTCCCCGCCACCGTACCCAGCCGATAGAACAGGTCGCCTATCACAATGCCTCCCCGCCTGCCTCAGTGTTCCGTTTGGTTCGGTATCCTGACGCCCGGCCCCAACGGGTGCAACCGCCGTGCCTGAGGTCGCCCCGTGAGCCCTCTAGACTTCGCGATCGTCGGCGGCTACATGCTGGTGACGCTGGCGCTCGGCATCTACCTCGCCCGGCGCGCCAGCGGGAGTATGGTCGACTTCTTCGTGGGGGGGCGGACGCTCCCGTGGTGGCTGGCCGGGACGTCCATGGCGGCGACCACGTTCTCCATCGACACACCGCTCTACGTGGCGGGGGTGGTGGGCACCCGGGGGATCGCCGGGAACTGGGAGTGGTGGGGGTACGCCATCGCCCACGTGATCCTGATCTACGTCTTCGCCCGACTGTGGCGTCGGGCGGAGATCGTCACCGACAACGAGCTCACGGAGATCCGGTACGGTGGCCGGCCCGCGGCGGTGCTCCGGGCGGCCAAGGGGTTCCTCTTCGCGGTCGTGATCGGTCCCATCGGGATCGGCTACGCCATGCTGGCGATGGTGAAGGTGGTGGACGCGCTGGGCGTCTTCCCGTCGCTGGGGCTGGAGCTCGGCGCCGCCGCCAAGCTGTGGACCGTGATCGGCGTGGCGGTCTTCGTGCTCCTCTACGCCGGGATCGCCGGCCTCTGGGGCGTGGTCGCCACCGACTTCTTCCAGTTCTTCCTGGGGCTCGCGGGCGCCATTGTCGTGGCGGTGGTGGCCGTGGCGCACGTCGGCGGGATGGGCGAGGTGGTGGCGGGCGCACAGCGACTGACCGACTTCGACGTGCTCGGCTTCACGCCGCTCGAGTTCGGGGGCGAGTCGCTGATCGGCTGGTCGAAGGCGGCCGGGATCAGCGCCCTCACCTTCTTCAGCTACGTGGCGATCCTCTGGTGGGCGTTCCGGCGCAGCGATGGCGGTGGCGAGTTCATCCAGCGGCTGTCGGCGGTCCGAACGGAGGCGGACGCCGAGAAGGCGGCCTGGTTCTTCAACATCATGAACTACGTCGTCCGTACATGGCCGTGGGTCGTGGTGGCGGTGGTGGCGCTGGTGGTCTACCCCGATCTGGACGACCCGGAGCTGGGCTACCCCCGTCTCATGCTCGACTTCCTCCCCGCCGGGATCCTGGGGCTCGTGGTGGCCTCGCTGGTGGCCGCATTCATGTCGACCGTCTCGACGGCCATCAACTGGGCCGCCAGCTATATCACCAACGACCTGTACGCACGGTTCGTCCGGCCGGAGGCGGACGATCGCGAGCTGGTCTGGTTCGCCCGGATGGCGTCGGTGCTGGTCACCGTGCTCGGCGCCACCGCCGCGTTCTACGCCGACAGTGTGACCACGGTCTACCGGCTGATCCTGGCCGTCGGCACAGGGCCGGGGCTGGTGCTGATCCTCCGCTGGTACTGGTGGCGGATCAACGCCTGGGCCGAGCTGTCGGCGATGGTCGCCGGGTTCGTGGTCGGCGCGCTCACGTCGCTGGACAACCCGGTCTACACGCTCCGGATCGACGACTTCGGGCTCCGGCTCGTGGTCACCGCCGGGATCACGCTGGCGGTGTGGGTCCCGGTCATGCTCCTGACCCGGCCGGAGAGCGACGCGACGCTGGACGGCTTCTACCGCCGGGTCCGGCCCGGCGGCCCCGGCTGGGTCCGGCAGCGGGCCCGGACGGGGCTCACCCCCGCCCAGGACCTGGGCCGGGACCTGCGGCGGGTGGCCGCTGGACTCCTGGTCCTGTTCGGTCTCATGTTTGCCGTGGGCGGGGCCGTGCTGCTCCGGCCCGGTGTGGCCGTCGCCAACGGGGCCGCCGCGGCTGTCGGCTACCTCTGGCTGCGGCGGCTCCGGGACCGGGTGCCGGCCACGGGATGATGCGCGCAGAGTTGAGCAACACCTACACGAGAGCCGAGAGATGAGCCGAGCCGAGTCCGGGACCCGACTCCACGAGCGGACGAGCCGGGATCGCCGCGCCCGTCCCGCCCGGGTGTACGGGTACCGCGGCCTGACGGCGCTGATCCTGGCCGGCGCGGTCGCGGCGTGCGCGGGGACGCCGCCCCCGGAGAGACCGGACCTGCCACGGGGGCTGCCGCCGGTCCCGGCCGTGGATGGGCCCCTGGACCTGCGCGTCTCCTACCCCCGTGACTCCCTGGCCATCGAGACCCGGGACCGGAACTTCATCTTCGGGTCGGCGGGGAGCGGGGCGGCCCGGGTCTGGATCAACGGGGAGGAGGTGGACGTGGCGCCCAACGGCGGGTTCCTGGCGTTCCTCCCGGTGCCGGAGAGCGGTGTCTACCGGCTGCGCGCGGTCCTGGGGCGGGAGTCGCAGACGCTGGAGGTCCCGGTCCGGCTCCCGCCGCCGCCGCCGGAGCCCGGTACCCGGGCGCTGATCGTGGACGGCTCGATCTTCCCCGCGGGCGGGTGGGTCGCCCTTCCGGGGGAGCGGATCGAGGTCGGGTTCACGGGCACGGCCGGCGGCGAGGCGTGGCTGGAGCTGGGCGACGAGCGGATCCCGCTGACGGCCATGGCCCCGCCCACGGAGGGCGTCACCGAGTTCGAGGTCCGGCCGGTTCGCGAGGGTGGGGGGTCCGACTCCGACGAGTCGGTCGGGTCCGAGGAGCAGGGGCTCGACCTGTATCGCGGGGTGTTCGCCGCCCGCCGGATCGTCAGCACCGATGCGACCGTGCCGTGGCCGACGCTCACCGGGGAGCCCCGGCTCCCGTGGCCCGACGCCGACGCAGCGGTGGTGCTCCACGCCCTCGGCGACACCGTGCGAAAGCCGCTCCCGCTGAACCTGCTGCCGGCGGACCCGACGCGTCCGCGGGTCGGGGTCGGGCTCGATCTGGACCCGGCCGCGCGGAACGGCGATGGGCGGGTGATCGGCCGGCCGGGCCCCGGCAGCGGCCCGTACCACTATGTCTGGGCCAACGGGGTGGAGCTGGAGTTCACGGGGGAGCGGAACGGTGCCTACCGGGTCCGGCTGACCGACGATCTGAGCGCGTGGACGCCGGCCTCGGATGTCCGGCTCCGGGCCGACGGGACGCCACCGCCCGCGTCCCGCGTCCCGGTGGTCCGGCTCGACCCGCAGCCCGATCGGGTGGACATCCGGGTGCCGCTGCACCGGCGGCTGCCATACCGGGTGGAGGAGGACGAGCGATCGGTGACCCTCGTCGTCTACGGCGCGGTGAGCCGGGTCAACTTCCTGCAGCATGGCCGCGTCGATCCGTACATCGAGCGGGCGGAGTGGCGCCAGCCGTCGGATCGGGAGTTCCGGCTCGAGATCCGGCTGGGTGGGCCCGTGTGGGGCCATGAGACGCTCTGGTCCGGGGGCGACCTGGTGCTCCGGCTGAACCGCCCGCCGGCCATCGACCCGGAGGCGCCGCTGCGGGGTCTGACCATCGGCGTGGACCCCGGTCACGGCGGCGCCGACACACTGACCATGGGGCCGACGGGGCTGACGGAGGCCGACGCGAACCTCGGCGTCGCGCTGGCGCTCCGGGACGCGCTCCGGGACCGGGGTGCACGGGTCGTCATGACCCGGACGTCGAATGCCGGGACCTCGCTGGTGGAGCGGACGGAGCTGGCCCGGCGTCGGGACGTGGACGTCTGGATCAGTGTCCACAACAACGCGTTCCCCGACGGCGTGGAGCCGTGGTCGAACAGCGGGACCAGCGTGTACTACAACCACCCCCGGGCCGCCGGGCTGGCGTGGTCGATCCAGCGGGCGCTGCTGGCGACGCTGGAGACCCGTGACCTGGGCGTCGGCCGGGCGGACCTCCACCAGCCCCGGTTCACGTGGGCCCCGTCGGTCCTGACGGAAACGCTGTTCATGATGATCCCGGAGCACGAGGCCTTCCTGAAGACCGAGGCCGGCCGTCGGCGCGTGGCGATGGCCCACGTCCGGGGGCTCGAGGCGTGGCTCCGGGAGCTGGCCCGTCAGGACCGCTGACGGGGATGGGGACGTGACTCGGATCCTCGGGCCCCGGCTCCTCCTGCTCGTCGGCATCGCCATGGCGGCCGCGCCGGTGACGGCCCAGGCGCCGCCACCCGATGGCGACTGGCGGACGTTCCGGACCGAGCACTTCCGGGTCACCTTCCTGGAGCGCCTCGAGCCGATGGCCCGGCAGGCGGCCGCCGTGGCGGAGCGCACCCACCGGGTGCTGAGCCGGGAGCTGGCGGAGCCGCCACGGGAGGTCATCGACCTCGTCGTCACGGACCACGCCGACTACTCCAACGGACTCGCAGGGCCGTTCCCGTCCCCTCGGGTCCTCCTCTTCGCCCGTCCCGCGGCCGCCGGGGAGTTCTTCGCCCGCAGCTGGATGGAGCTGGTGGTGGCCCACGAGCTGGTCCACATCTTCCACATGGAGCAGTCCGGCCGGCTGGGGAGCGCCGTCCGGGCCGTGTTCGGTCGGCTCCCCGTCTTCTGGCCCGTCCACCCGGTGCTGGGCAGCCCGTCCTGGAACACCGAGGGGCTGGCCACCCATTACGAGACCCGCCTCACGGGCGCCGGCCGGGTCCGGAGCTCGATCCACGACGTGATCATCCGGACGGCTGCGCTCGAGGACGCCTTCCCGTCCCTCGACGAGCTCAGCGCTCCCAGCCCCGTGTGGCCGGCCGGCAACCGCGCGTACATCTACGGCGGCCACTTCATGGCCTGGATCGCCGAGCGGTATGGCGCCGGGAGCCACCGGGCGCTCATCGACGCAACGGCCGGCTCCGTCTGGCCGACCTTCCTCCGCTTCGACCATGTGGCCGAGAGCGCCCTCGGCCGCCCGTTCGACGCGCTCTACGCCGAGTGGCGGGCGGGGGCCACGGACTCGGCCCGCGCGACCGAGCAGGAGGTGCGGGCGGCCGGGATCACGGCGACGCGCCCGGTGGCGGGCCGCGGGCCGTACGCGCTGGCGCCACGGGTCTCGCCCGACGGCGACGCGCTGACGTTCGCCGCCAGCAGCTGGCGGTCGAACCCCGCAACGCGGATCGTCGACCTCGGCACGGGGAGGGTCCGGCGGCTGGCGGAGCGGAACCAGTTCGGAATGATCCTCGACCCGGCGAGCTGGCTGCCGGACGGGTCGGGCGTGGTGGTGGCTCAGCTGGAGTATGACGGGCGGTACCGGCTCTTCAGCGACCTCTGGCGCGTGGACATGGACGGGGCCGAGACCCGCCTGACGGAAGGGCTGCGCCTGGCCCAGCCGGACGTGGCGTCCGACAGCCGACGGGTCGCGGCGGTCCAGGACCACCGGGCGGGGATGCGGCTGGTGCTGTACGACATGCGTGACGGCGAGGCCCGGGTGATCGCGGAGGCCCGGCCGGGCGAGGCGTTCGATCGGCCGCGGTGGAGCCCCGACGGCCGCCATGTCGCCGCCGGCCGGCACGCGGACGGGCGCGCCGACCTGGTGGTGATCGATACGGAGACGGGTGCCGTGACGCGGGTGACCGATGACACGGCGCTGGACCTGGCGCCGGCGTGGAGCCCCGACGGCCGGTGGCTGCTCTGGTGGTCCGATCGGACCGGGATCCCGAACATCATGGCTGTGGAGATGGTCGCCGGCCGGCCGGTCGGTCCGGTGCGACAGGTCACCAGCGTGATCACGGGTGTGGTCGACCCGGAGGTGAGCCCCGACGGCCGGACGCTCTACCTGGCGGCCTACCACGCCGACGGCTGGCGGATCGAGTCGCTGCCGTTCGACCCCACGGCCTGGCGCGACGCGCCGCCCCCCACCGACCGGTACGGTGATGCCGTCCTTCCGGCGCCGGACCCGCCCGCGCCCGCCGACGGTGCGGCGAGGCCGTACTCCCCGTGGCCGACGCTCCGGCCCTACTACTGGCTCCCCACCTGGGAGGCGGTGGGCAGCACCACCGGGACCGGACTGCGGTTCCTGGGCGCGGCCCTGAGCGGGACCGACGTGGTCGGGCGGCACAGCTGGCTGCTGGCCGGGGCCGTCGATATCGACACGGGTCGGCTGCAGGGGAGCGGGTCCTGGGTCTACCGCGGCCTCGGGAGCGCCGACCTCTTCCTGGCCGCGGACCGGGATTGGGCAGTCTACGGGACGACCACGACCACCGACGGCGTGGAAGCGACGGTCCTGCTGCGGGAGGACGAGCTGCAGGCGGGCGTGCTGTTCCGGCGCCCCCGGTGGCGGAGCACGACGGCGCTCCAGGTCGCCGGGGAGGTGGAGCACCGTGCACTGGAGGGCCGGGAGCTGACGCGGACAGAGCTGGCGGCCGGCGGGATCCAGCTCTGGAGGGCCCGGACGCTGGCCGGCGTCTCGGTCTCGCCCGGGCTCGGCACCGCCCGCACCCATCCGTTCTCCATCAGCCCGGAGGACGGGATCGGCCTCGGGCTGGGTGTGGGCCGGTGGTGGGACGTCGATTCCGGCCGTCTCGAATACGACGAGCTCGAGGGCAGCCTCACCGGCTACCTCGCCATCCCGCTCTGGGGGTTCGCGAACCACGTGCTCGCGGCGCACGGCGCCGGCTACGTGCGGGAGGGTGACCGGGCGCCGGTCCGGTCGATCGGCGGGACGGGCGAGGTGGAGGTCCTCGTCAGCAGTGCCGATGGGAGCGAGCTGCCGGTCCGCGGCTTCAGCGAGGGCGACCGGTGGGGGACCCGCGGGTGGAGCGCCAGCGCCGAGTGGCGGTTCCCGATCCACATGCGGAATGCGCCCGGCCGCGTCCTCGGCTTCTCGCTCGTGTCCATCTCCGGCGCGCTGTTCGCGGACGCGGGCAACGCCTGGTGCACCGAAGCCGACCGTGACCGGGACGTGCTGTCCGGTTGTCGGCCCGCCGACGCGGCCCCCCTCGTCTCCGCGGGCGCGGAGCTCAAGTTCGACCTGGGCATATTCCACAGCAGCCGGGCCCGGCTGGCGGTGGGGCTCGCCCAGCGCCTGCAGGGCGGGAGCGGACCGGTGCTCTACCTGGGGACCGGGTTCTAGGCGCCAGCGACCGGCGGCCTACCGGTCGGCGCCGCCGACCCGGACGCCCGCATAGAACGCTCGCCCGGGCCCGGGCTCGTAGTACCGGCCGCCGAACGCGTTGACCACCACCGACGCCACGTACTCGGTGTCGAGCACGTTGTCGATGCCGCCGTAGAGCGCGACCGAGCCGCCGGCCACCGGTATCGTCGGGGTGGCGGCCCGCAGATCGAGCAGCCCGTACGACCCGGCGCTGGCGGTGTTGGCGTCGACGGTCGGTACGGCATCGACCCAGCGGCCCTCGAGCGCGACCCGGCCGCGTCCAGCGGCGTTCCATGTGACCGAGCCGGTGGCGCGGTGGGGCGCGACGCCGGGGACGCGGTTGCCGGAGAAGTCGCCGTCCGGGGTGACGAAGTCGTCGAACCGGGCGTCGGTCCACGCGTAGCCGAGGCGGGCGCTCAGTCCGGCCCCGAGGTCGGCCCAGCCGTCGAGCTCCACGCCCCTGTGGAGCGCGCTGCCGGCGTTCCGGAAGAAGGTCCGGCCCGGTGAGGTCGAATCCTCGAACGGGATCAGCGCGTCGCGGATCGCGGTCCGATAGGCGGCCACGTGCACTCGGGCACGAGTCCCGAGACGGGTCCGCAGCCCCGCCTCCAGCGACCACGCCCGCTGCGCTTCGAGCTCCGGGTTGAACCCCTGGCCACCGCCGGGTCGGTTCACCAGCTCCGTGGTGGTCGGCGTCTCGAACGAGGACGCCACACTGCCGTATACGCTCACGACGCCCAGCTCGGCGGTGATCCCGACCGACGGGCTGACCTGGTCCATCACCCGGGAGCCCGAGTCGTCCGTGGCGGGGTCCCCGGCCGTCAGCAGCCGATCGTCGACTGCGAACCGATGCCGGTCGTACCGGAGGCCCGCCAGCACCGAGACGGGGCCCGCCACCGGGGCCGATGCCTCGACGAACGGCGATACGCTGGTCACGCGCTCCCCCTGGTCCAGGGTCAGTCCGCCACGGGCACCGGCCTCGTTCTCGAAGTTGAGCCGGTCGTCCCACTGCCCCTCCACGTCCACGCCGGCCACCCATGCCACGGGCCGGCCCGCGACGGTGCTGCCGCCCCGGAGCGCCGCCCGGAGGCCGGCCGCCCAGCGCGAGAGGTCGATGACCGCCGGTGGGATCGGGTTGTCGAGGTCCCGGGCCAGTGTCCAGGCGGTGAGCTCCAGCTGCGCGCCCGACGCGTCGGCCGGCCGGTCGGGCCCACTTCCGGGCAGGGCGGGTTCGCCCCCGGCCCCGCTCCCTGCCGCACGGCCCGCGGCCCCGAGCGAGCGCCGCCACGTCACGCCGACCTGCGCCTGGCGCGCCTGCTCGCCCGTGCGCTGCTGGACGTTGAACGGGTAGGCCTGCGTACGGTCCTCCGCCAGCAGCTCGGCCGAGAGGGAGCCCGGGTTGTCGGCCTCGTAGGCCACGCCGTGCGCGACCACGCTCAGCTCGCTCCGGGCGCCGGTCCACCGGGCGCGGGCCGTGGCGAACCGCTTGTCGGCGGTGGCGTAGTCCCGGAAGCCGTCGTAGAGGAGCCGGCTCGCGGCGGCCCGCACGCCGAAGGCGCCGTCGCGGGAACCCGCCCCACGGGAAGCGGACTCGCCGCCGCCGCCCCCGGCCCAGCCCGCCTCGCCGCCGTACCGGACCAGGCCGTGGGAGCCGGCAAGCACGCTCGCCGAGGCTTCCGTCCCGACGCGCGGTGGTGCCGCCGTCTCCAGCTGGATCACGCCGCCCGCGGCGTTCCCCCAGAGCGAGGAGGCCGGGCCCCGGACCACCTCCGCCCGTTCGATCCAGCGGGGGTCGAGGTGACTGAGCGTCGTCTGCCCGTCCGGGAGCGTGGCCGGGATCCCATCCACCAGCACCTTCACGCCACGGACACCGAACTGGGCCCGGGCGCCGAAGCCCCGGACGCTGATCCGATCACCCTGACTGAAGTTGTATCGGTTGTCGACCTGGAGCCCGGGGACCGAGCCCAGCGCTCCGGCCAATGTGAGCCCGGGGCCCGCAGTCTCGACCCGCTCCACGGTCACCGCGTACGGGGTCTCGGAGAGGAGGAGCGGCGTGCGGAGCACGGTGACGCGGATCGGAGCGATGGGGATGGCCGTGGTGTCGGCCGGCCGGGGGATCGTGTCCGCCCGCTCACCGGCCTGGGCGCGGAGCGCGGACGGCAGGCCGAAGCCCAGGAGCACGCCGATGACGAGGGCTCGGGCGTGGGGCAGGGCGGGAAGCGGGGCCGTGCGTGCGCGTCGTGGGTGGCTCATGGGGCGCAACGGTCGCGGGGAACCGCGGGGAAGGCAACCGGGCGAGCCAGTTGGAGGCCCGACCGGGCGGCTCCCGGCACGGATCGTGAACATCATGATGCGTGATCGCCCGTCACCCGACTCGCAGCAGGGAAGACCCAGGCATGACCAAGCGACCGGACCAGCACAACATCGACGAGGAAGAGGCCGGGACCACCGACCACAAGTTCCGCCGGGACCCGGACGACCCGGACCCCGACCGGGAGACCGACGAGCCCGCAGGGGCCACGCCGGACCGCCCGCCGACGCCCCAGGAGCTGCTGGAGCAGCAGAAGAAGCAGGCCCGGTCCGACCGGGCGGACGAACTGAGCCGCGCACGCGGGAACATCGAGTCGGAGGACGAGGATGAGTGACCCGAGCGACGAGATGGAACGGAAGGTCGAGCAGGCGTCAGGGGGCGAGCCGACAGCCGGCCGAGAAGCTACACGTCCTCCAGGAGCGCCCCGCTGCTGAGGATCTCGGCGAACCGGGCCATGAACCGGGCCGCCGGCGCGCCATCCACGATATCGTGGTTGAAGGAGACGGTGAGGCAGAGGTGCTCCGGATCCCGGAGCCAGCCCTCGTCGTCGAGGACGGGACGCCGGATGATGCTGCCGACGGTCACCGTCACGGTCGCCGCGGTCAGCGGGATCGCCCACGACGCGCCCGAGCCGAACATCCCCACGGCCGTGACGCCTACCACGCCGTACCGCTTCGCCATGGCCGTGCTCCGGGTGGCCCACCGGACGAACCAGCGCGCCAGCATCTCCGGGAGGAGCCGCAGGTACCACGGCGAGCCGGACAGCGTGCCCAGCCGGTCGCTCCGGTGCGACTGCGCCGCCCGGATCTCCTCGTGGATCTCACGGTAGCTCTTCGACTCCGCAGCCTTCACCGGCCACGGCTCGGGGACCCGCTCGCCCCCGGCGAGCTCCCGCTCCACCAGCGTGTTGATCGTGATGTCGTCCAGAAGGATCAGCTTCCGGCCACGACGGAACGCGTTCAGCTCCGGCTGCTCCGCCAGCGCACCGGCCAGGCAGGCGACGATGTAGGCGGTGAGCGACAGCCGCTCCCCCGTCTGCTCCCGATGCTCACGGATCCGGTGGCGCGCCCGGCTGATGTCCACCTCCGAAAGGGTGTGGATCGTGTTCCGCTCCCGACCCACCGCCGTGCTCGCCGCCACCAGACGACGGCTCGACGTGAACGGCTCCACCCGATGG
Organism: Candidatus Longimicrobiales bacterium M2_2A_002; assembly: GCA_051418035.1. Taxonomy (GTDB): domain Bacteria; phylum Gemmatimonadota; class Gemmatimonadetes; order Longimicrobiales; family RSA9; genus JAWVYT01. The sequence goes on along the minus strand of JBPRGE010000058.1, from coordinate 27,078 downwards.
CCTCGCCCGCTCTCCGACATCGCCCGCTCCCCAGGTCCGGGGCCCCGACCCTCGGGGCCGTCTCTCGCCACTGCCGACCGGTACCCCCGAACCTGCGGCACGGGGGTGCCGTGCGGCAAGATGGCAGCCCGATCCGGCACCCCGCGGCGGCCGTGAACCGACGGATGAGCGCGTTGTGGACAGTGTGGAAAACCGCCCAAACCCAAGGGAAACCAGGCGCCTCTGGAGTGTATAAGTCTGTGCACAACTCGCGTCTTGACACCCACAATATGTGGTGGTAGCTTGGTTACCCCGCACAACATGTAGGGCATTCCGAGCGACCCCACCCCTGTGGGTCGACCTGCGTGAGGCGGCAGACGTTCGGTGGCGGCGACCGCCCCCGCACAGATCGAAGTTATCCACGTAAAGGCTCGTACATCCAGATCAGCAGGAGAGGCACGACGATGACCCGTAAGCCCGCGAACTCCCCCGCACCCGCGGACGTTCTGCCCGAGGACCTGAAGGCGGCGGACCTGACCGAGAATGCCCGGATCATCATGGGCAAGCGGTACCTGAAGAAGAACGAGGACGGCGATCCGATCGAGGAGCCGGAGCAGATGTTCTGGCGTGTGGCGCGGGTGATCGCGGAGGTCGACGCGGACTACGGCGCGAGCGAGGGCGGGGTGGACGAGCTGGCGCGGGAGTTCTACCGGCTGATGACGGAGCGACTGTTCGAGCCGAACAGTCCGACGCTGATGAACGCGGGCCGTCCGCTGGGCCAGCTGAGCGCGTGCTTCGTGCTGCCGGTGGAGGACGCGCTGAGCAACGGGAAGGACGGGATCTACGACACGCTGCGGTCGATGGCGCTGGTCCATCAGTCGGGTGGCGGGACGGGCTTCAGCTTCAGCCGGCTGCGTCCGGCGAACGACGTGGTGAAGAGCACCATGGGGGTGGCGAGTGGTCCGGTCAGCTTCATGAAGCTGTACGACAGCTCGACGGAGGTCGTGAAGCAGGGCGGGACGCGGCGGGGCGCGAACATGGGGATCCTGCGGGTCGATCACCCGGACATCCGCAACTTCATCACGTGCAAGAGCGACGTGAGCCAGGTCACGAATTTCAACATCAGCGTGGCCATCACGGACTCGTTCATGGAGGCGTTGAAGGCGGGGGAGGCGTACGACCTGAAGAGTCCGCGGACGGGTGAGGTCGTGGGCCAGGAGGATGCGGGCGAGATCTTCGACATGATCATCCACGGCGCCTGGGCGACGGGTGAGCCGGGGGTCTTCTTCATCGACGAGGCGAACCGGTACAACCCGGTCCCGGAGCTGGGCAGCTACGAGGCGACGAACCCGTGCGGCGAGCAGCCGCTCCTGCCGTACGACGTGTGCAACCTGGGCAGCATCAACGTCGGGATGTTCGTGCAGGACGATGTGGCCGCGGACGCGCCGCTCGACGAGAAGATCGACTGGGACGCGTTCCGGAGCGTGGTGCACACGGCGGTGCACTTCCTGGACAACGTGATCGACGCGAACAACTACCCGCTGGACGAGATCACGGAGCTGGCGCAGCAGATCCGGCGGATCGGCCTCGGCGTGATGGGGTGGGCGGACCTGCTGATCCGGCTCGGGATCCCGTACAACAGCGACGGGGCCATCGAGGCGGCGCGGTCGGTCATGGGCTTCATCGAGGCCGAGAGCCGGAACGCGTCGGAGAAGCTGGCCGAGGACCGGGGCACCTTCCCGGCCTGGGAGCACAGCATCTGGGGCCCGGACGAGACGGCGGCGAGGGTCGACGGCGAGCGGGTCCGTCCGATGCGGCGGCTGCGGAACAGCAACATCACGACGGTCGCGCCCACGGGCACGATCTCCATCTTCGCGGACTGCAGTGGCGGGATCGAGCCGCTCTTCGCGGTGGCGTTCATGCGGAACCAGGCGGGCAGCATGATGCCGGACGTCAACAAGGACTTCGTCCGGATCGCGAAGGAGGGCGGCTGGCACTCCGAGGAGCTCATGGAGCGGATCGCGGAGGAGGGCCACATCCACTTCGACGAGGTCCCCGAAGAGGTCCAGCGGGTGTTCGTCACGTCGCACGACGTGAGCCCGGAATGGCACATCCGGATGCAGGCGGCCTTCCAGGAGCACGTGGACAGCGCCATCTCCAAGACGTGCAACTTCAGCCAGGAAGCCACCGAGGACGACGTCCGCGAGATCTACATCCAGGCGTACGAGCTGAGCTGCAAGGGCGTCACCGTCTACCGCGATGGGAGCCGGCCGGCGCAGGTGCTCAGCACCGGGAAGACGGCGAAGGGCGAGGCGTCGCCGAAGACGGCGGACCTGGAAGCGAAGCTGGCCGATGCCCGGGAGGAGAACCACCAGCTCCGGCAGGAGATGGAGGCGCTGCAGGAGGGGCTGCAGGAGCTGGAGGCCAAGAGCCAGAAGCGGCTCCACAAGCGGACGCGGCCCCAGAAGCTCCACGGGATCACCCGGAAGATCCGGAGCCCGCTCGGCGAGCTCTACGTCACGGTGAACGAGGACGAGGAAGGCCGTCCGTTCGAGGTCTTCGCCACCCTCGGGAAGGCCGGCGGCGCCGCCATGGCGCACTCCGAGGCCATCGGCCGGATGATCTCGCTGGCGCTCCGGTCCGGGATCCCCATGCAGGACGTGGTGAACCAGCTCCGGGGCATCTCGTGCGACCGGGCCGTCGGCATCGGGCCGAACAAGGTCCTGTCCATGCCCGATGCGATCGGCCAGGTCCTCCAGCTCCACATGCAGGAGAAGGAAGGGATCCAGGAGGACCTGGGTCTCGGTGGCGCCGCGGCACCGCGGACCGAGGCGGCACCGGCCAGCACGGTGGAGAGCCCGCCGACGGCGTCCGGCTCTGGCGTGCAGGTCCAGGGCACGCCCCAGGCCTACGACCCGGGCGACGCCTTCATCGGAACCTGCCCCGAATGCTCCAGCGACCTCCAGTTCGCCGAGGGGTGCGTGAAGTGTCTGAGCTGTGGCTACAGCGAATGTGGCTGAGCGTCGGGTGTGTAGTGCCCCGGGCACGTCGCGCGCCCGCGGCCTCCGGGGGCGGTCGGAAGCCCTGACCGGCGTCCGGTACGCGCTCTGACGATCGGCTCGCACCGGTCGCCGGTGGTGGGGCCGCTCGGGTACGCGATTCTTGACGGTGTGGCGCAGGCGGCGCCATGCTGAGGGACCGACTCCAGAGACCCCGAGGCGACCGGCGAAGGAGGCCCCCATGCCCGAGCACGCGATCCCGCTGGACGAGTTCGACTACGAGATGGATGCCACCCGGCGCCTGCTGGAGCGGGTGCCGACGGAGCAGGGGGAGTGGAAGCCCCACGAGAAGTCCTTCCCTCTCGGTCACCTGGCCCAGCTGGTGAGCTGGATGCCCGGCTGGGTCACCAGCGCGCTCCGGGACGATGCGTACGACTTCGTCGAGCAGGGGGTCGAGTACAGCTTCGAGCCGACGGAGGTGCTGCTGGCGGCGCTCGACCGGAACGCGGCGGCCGCACGCACGGCGATCGAGGAAGTGACCGGCGAGGCGCTGGACGAGGGGTGGACGCTGAAGTCGGCGGACATGGAGCTGTTCACGGCCCCGCGGAGCGTCGCCGCCCGGAACCACCTGAACCACCTGATCCACCATCGCGGCCAGCTGACGGTGTACCTGCGGCTCCTCGACGTGCCGCTGCCGCCGATCTACGGCCCGACGGCGGACGAGCGCTGACGGACATCGTGCCCCGGCCGCTCTCAGATCGCGCCGTCGTACCAGTCCTCGCGGCCCAGGGGGATCCCGGCGGAGCCATCGGCCCGGGGCTTGACCATCAGGACCTGACTGATCTCCTGCCGGTTGGCCTCGAAATCGATGGCCGAGCCGGCGAACATCAGGTGCCAGGCCCGCCATGTCGGCTCGCCGACCTCGGCCACGGCCGCCGCCCGGTTCCGCTCCAGTGCTGCGATCCAGCGTCGGAGGGTCAGGGCATAGTGCTCCCGCAGCGCTTCGAGGTCGCGTATGTCGAACCCTTCCTCCTCGGCGTACGTCAGCGTCTCGCCGATGGGGATGAGCTCGTGGTCCGGGAAGACGAACGTATCGGAAAGGCTGGGGCCCGGCTGCGGCGGGCCCAGCGGGTTGGCAGTGATGGCGTGGTGGAGGTAGCTGCCGCCGGGGCGGAGCAGTCGGTGGATCGTGGCGAAGTACTCGGCGGCCCGTTCGTGACCGACGTGCTCGAACATCCCCACGCTCGCGATGCGGTCGAACGCCTCGTCCTGCAGCTCCCGGTAGTCCCGGACCTCCACCCGGCAGCGGCCGTCGAGGCCGGCTTCCCGGATCCGGCTCCGGGCGAGCTCCGCCTGGCGCTGGCTGAGCGTGATCCCGGTAGCAAGAGCGCCGTACTCCCGGGCGGCGTGGATGATCAGGGCGCCCCAGCCGCACCCCACGTCCAGCAGACGGTCGCCCTCGCGGATCCGGAGCTTGCGGCAGATGAGGTCCAGCTTCCGGAGCTGTGCGGTCTCCAGATCCTCGTCGGGATGTCGGAACACCGCGCAGCTGTACACCATTCGCGGGTCGAGGAACAGCGAGTAGAACGCGTTCGAGAGGTCGTAGTGGTGGGTCACGGCGGCGCGGTCCCGCTCGATGGAGTGGAGCTCGCCATGCAGCTTCGCGGCCGGCAGTCCGCCGGGCTCTTCGCCCGGAAGCGCGCCGTCGCCGTCGTCTTTCGGCAGCCGGAGCAGCCGGAGTGCGATCCTGGCCCGTCTGCCGAGCCCGAGTCGCTGCCGGAGGAGGGCGCGACCGAAGGGCGGCACGGCGTAGATATCGCCCTCGATCGACAGGTCGCCGACCAGGTACGCCTCCACCAGGGCCGCCTCGCTCCCGGCGTGCAGCAGTGACCGGAGCGCACCCGCCCGCTCGACCACCAGGGTGAAGGCCGGGTCGGCGGCGCCGTCCGGCGCCCAGGTGGTCCCGTCCCAGAGTCGGACGTCGAAGTTGCGGATCTCGATCCCGTCGAAGAGGTCCCTCAGCGCGTCGAGGGTAGTGGAAGCGGGGGCTGCGGTGGTCATGGCTCCTCCTGGCTCGGGGGCTCGCCGGCGCCAACATCCAATGATGCGACACGCCCTCGCCCGAGAGCAAGGAGTCTACCGATGCACGAACGGCCGCCCCGGGTAGTCCGGGACGGCCGTTCCGCGCTGCGGCCGTGGGGGCCGCGCGGCGCTCAGCGTGGGGTCACGCCGGGCGGACGTTCTGTGCAGCGGGGCCCTTCTGCCCCTGGACCCGCTCGAACTCCACCTTCTGACCCTCGGACAGGCTCTTGAAGCCGGTGCCCTGGATGTCGCTGTGATGGACGAAACAGTCGTCGCTGCCGTCCTCGGGCTCGATGAAGCCGAAGCCCTTCTCGTCGTTGAACCACTTCACGGTTCCGGTCGTGCTCATTGTGCCGTACTCCCTGTTCTGATTACCGGTGCCCTCGGGGTGCGGCATATCCGTACCTCTCGAACTCACCTGTTTAGTCGGCGTGCAACAAAAAAGACCCGGACGCTAGCGCCCAGGTCCCGGTTTCGTTACTGGTTCCGGCCGTGCCGGAGCTTTTCGCCTTGACGCAAGGTCGCAGGACGTCGGCCGCGTGTCAACGCCCGCCCGCTCACGGACCGAAACTCTGGACCAGCTTCCCGCACCGACGCAAGATTGTTGGCTCACTTCTACCGGGGGGTCCCCGCCATGCATGAAACGATCTCACTCCGCGCACTTCTGTCTGCGGTCGTCCTCGCCCTGGCCGTCACGGCGCTCGCCGCGTGCGGCGACGACGATCCCACCCTGCCGCCCGACGCGCCGCAGGGCCACACCGTCAACCAGGATGGTGTTGCCCACGCACCGGGGTTCTCGGACCCGGAGGCCAACTGCACCGCGTGTCACGGCCAGGACCTCATGGGCGGGTCCAGTGGGCAGCCGAGCTGCTTCTCGTGCCACGGCCAGGTCTGGTAGACGACTACTCCAGCGTCTCCAGCTCCCGGGCCACGCCCTCCCACTCGGCCATGTGGTGCTCGAGCTCCGACTGGAGCTCGCTCCGCTCCGACTCCAGCGCGCGGACCTCGTCCACCCGCTCGGCGTCGTAGAGCGACGGATCGGCGAACGCCCTCTCGATCGCCTCGAGCCGCTCCTCGATGGCGTCGATCCGGGCCTCGAGCTCGTCCCGGCGCTGCCGGAGCCTGTACGGGTTCCGCGACCGCGGCCGCGGCGCATCCGGGTTGTCGGGTCGCCGGCCATCCACCGCATCGCCGGACGTGTCCCGGGCTCCGGTCTCCTGGCTCCTGCGTCCCGACTCCTGTTTCCGGCGTCCGGCCTTCTTCCGCTCCCGTTCGACGACCGCGTCGGCGTCGAGGTGGTCATCGCCGAGCGAGTGGACGTACTCCTCGTACGTGCCGCGGTAGTCGCGGAGGCCATCGGGCGAGATCTCGATGATCCGGTCGGCCAGCTGCCCGACGAACCAGCGGTCGTGGGAGACGAACACGAGCGTGCCATCGAAGGCCCGGAGCCCGTCGACCAGCGCCTCGATGGACTCCAGGTCGAGGTGGTTGGTCGGCTCGTCGAGGATCAGCACGTTCGGCTTCTCCAGCGATAGCCGGCAGAAGTTGAGGCGCGCCGCCTCGCCGCCGGACAGGGCGCTGAGCGGCTTCTCCGCCTCGTCCCCGCTGAAGAGGACGAGCCCCATGGCGCCCCGGAGGTAGGTGGTGGTCAGACCGGGGACCCGGTTCCGGAGCCACTGCTCGGCCGTGGTCGATTCGTCGCTCAGCTGTTCGTGGTGGTCCTGGGCGAAGTAGCCGGGGTACGTCTCGTGGCCCCAGTCGATGCTGCCCGCGTCAGCCTCGACCTCCTCGACGATGATCTTCAGCAGCGTCGACTTCCCGATCCCGTTCGGGCCGATGATGGCCAGCCGGTCGCCCCGGCGGACCTCCAGATCGACGCCCGGGAGCACCCGGTTCGCGCCGTACGACTTCTCCAATCCCTTCACCTTCAGCACGTCCCGGCCGCTCGGTCGCCGCTGTTCGAGCCGGAACGTGGGGTAGCGGCGTGAGGACGGCGGGAGCGGCTCCAGCTCCTCTTCCCTCTTCTCGATGAGCCGGAGCTTGCTCTGGGCCTGGCGGGCCTTGCTCGCCTTGGCCCGGAACCGATCCACGAACTGCTGATGCTTCGCGATCTCCTTCTCCCGCTGCTCGATCTCCTTCTCCCGCCGGGCCCGCTCCAGCGCCTTCTTCTCCGTGAAGTGGGTATAGTCGCCGTGGTAGAGGGTGACCGTACGGTAGTCCACGTCCAGGATGTGGGTGGCCACGTTGTCCAGGAACCGGTGGTCGTGGCTGATGACGACGATGGGGCCATCGAACTGCCGGAGGAACTTCTCCAGCCACCGGATGCTCAGGATGTCCAGGTGGTTGGTCGGCTCGTCCAGCAGCAGCGCGTCGGGCGCGCCGGCCAGCGCCTGGGCCAGCAGGACCCGGAGCTTGAACCCGCCCGAGAGCGTCGACATGGGACGACGGTGCACCTCGCCGGGGATCCCGAGTCCCTCGAGGATCTCGGCGGCCCGGGCCTCGGCGGCGTAGCCGTCGTGCCGCTGGATCGTCTCCTCCAGCTTCCCGTACCGCTCGGCGTCGAAGGCGTCCGGTTCCGTCTCGGCTTCGGCCAGCAGCGCCTCCTTGGCGATGATGGCGTCCCAGAGCTCCGGGTTGCCCCGCATCGCGACTCCGAGGATCTCCTCATCGTCGTAGATGAACTGGTCCTGGCGGAGCACGCCCAGGTCGGCCCGCGAAGGGACGCTGACGGTGCCCTCGGAGGCCGGCTCTCGCCCGGCGAGGATATTGAGCAGCGTCGTCTTGCCGGAGCCGTTGGCGCCCACGAGGCCGTACCGCTCGCCCGCATTGAGCTGGAACGAGACGCCCTCGAAGAGGACCGTGTCGCCGAACGATTTGGCCAGGCTGGAGACGGAGATCATGGCGGGCGGTGGGTCAGCGGCGTCGCGTCTACGGGGAGGCGGCGCCGTAGAACCGGGCCATTTCGCGGAGCGCGCGCTGCATGAGCGCCGGGTCGGGGCGCCCCCCGGTCTGCCGGATGTCATCGAGCTTGTAGCTCTGCACGTACATGGGCCAGACCACGAGGACATCGTCTTCGAGGATGAGCGCGTGATTGACGTAGCTCGAGGTGATCACGGGACGGGTGTCCGGCAGTGGATCGAAGAGGTTCAGCCCGTCGCTGTAGCTCTCCGTGTCCAGGTCGCAGCCGAGTCCTTCCTCCAGCAGTGTCGCCGGGAGATCGACATTGGAGGTGACCTTCGAGACGCGCCGCGGCTCCTTCCCGGGCATGTAGACAATGAGCGGGACGCGCGTCTGGTACTGGGTGAAGTTCCCGGTGTGCCCCCAGTAGTTCTCGCCGTTGTCATCGAACTCCTCGCCGTGGTCGGTGGTGATGACCACGATCGTGTTCTCCAGCACGCCGGTATCCTCCATGCGATCGAGCATGTCGCCAACGAGGCGGTCCACCCAGTGGACGGAGTTCCGGTAGTCGTTCAGGACCGGTGTGCGGTCCTCTTCGCCGTCGGCCAGGAGGACGTTGAGCTCACGGGTCGGCTGGAACGGGGCCACGTCCGGCGGCGAGTGATACGAGTAGTGGGTCGACTTGTAGAAGGCGAAGCCGAAGAAGGGCGTGCCGGCGCTGTCCTGGCGCTCCATGAAGTCGATGAGCCGGTCGGTCAGGTCGCGGTCCCGGGCTGCGACGGTCTCCCCGTCGAAGGACTCGTGGACCGGGATCCCGCGGAACACGGTGTCCTTGATCTTGTGGCGCTCGAAGTGGGAGTCGGCGTAGATCCCGAAGGCGTAGCCGTTGTCCTCCAGCACATCGATGAGGACGGGGTTGTCGATGGCCGGGTTGTTGACCTTGACCGCGGTCCAGTACGTGGAGTGGAGGCCGTAGAAGACGGGGAAGACGCCCGCCGGGGTGGAGTTTCCCGTGCTGAAGTGGTTCAGGAAGACCGACGACCGCCTGGAGAAGTCGTACATCTCGGGCGTGACGACGGAGTCCATGGCGTCGAAGCGCCAGCTCTCCAGGAGGATGAGCAGGATGTTCGGAGGCCGCTCGTCGTCCGGGACCTCGCACGTCACCTCCTTCAGCGGGTACCGGAGACTGTTCGGCCCGTCGGCCGCCCCGGATCCCGCCGCCTCCCGGATCAGCCCGATCTCGTCGCCGTACTTGAGCGCGTTCTGGTGGGAAGTGACCGGGTAGTAGAACGGCAGCTGCGGCGTCATCGCCGTGATCCGGCTGTCGTTGGCCTCGTAGGCGGCGATATGGAGCACCTGGCTGCCCGCGAAGGCCGCGACGCTGGCGGCCACCAGGCTGATGACCCACCGCTTCCGGGCGCGGATCCGGGCGGCCTTCCGGAAGATCCACCACTCCAGCGCGATGATCACCGCGAGGAGCGCGACGCCCCCGGCGATCTCGGCCGGTCCGATCCCCAGTCCCCCGAAGGTGGTGAACAGGTACTGCAGCCAGAAGGCGTCGATGTGCATCCGGAGCATCCGGTACACCACGCCGTTCACGGTGAAGTAGTAGAGCGCCCCCGTCAGGAGGACAGCGCTGGCGCCGACGAAAAGGCGGGTCGAGACGCCCGTGACGAGGAACAGGATGCTCAGGAGCGCCAGGAGGACCAGCACGTAGTACCCGAGGAAGACCAGTCCGGCGTACAGTCCGCTGAGGCTCGTCCAGCTGACCCCGTCGGGATACCGGCTCAGCGCCGCGATGAGGAAGGGGACATTGAGCGCCAGCGCCACCATGACCCGGCTGTAGGCTCGGGCACGGTCGGAAAGGGCCGCGCCCAGCCGCGAGAGGATGCTCGGGCCGCGCACTCGTCCATCGGGATGTTCTCCAGCAGGGGCGTTATGCAATGTATTCGCGCTGGCAGGATGCTTCGTCTTCCACCGGTCACGGGGTTGTTACCCCGGACGCCGTTGACGTTCCAATTTCCGCCCGCTGGCGAACGGCAGGGCCGGTGGGGCAGGTCGCGCGGGTCCGGACCCTAGGCTTCGGCGGCCCGGTCGACGGCGGCGCCCCGGGCGACCTCGATGTGGCGGCACTCGTGGGCGTTACAGAGAGCGCAGTGCCAGCGGCCGTCGGGGTAGCGGTGGAGGAGCGAGACCTCGCTCACCTCGTCGACCGCGGCGTAGACGACGGCGTCGTTCGGTCGCCGGAAGTAGACCTCGTAGCGGTCGGTGGTCGTCATGCGCTCTCGCGTTGCCATGGGTTCGTACGCGCGCCCCGGGGAGGGGCTGCCTCCACACACCGATGATGGCATCGAACGGCGGGTGGCCAACACCCCGTGACACCGCATTCGGGGTTCCTGCTACAGTCCTGTTACGCTGTTGATACATCGCCGGTGCGGTCGGCGGGCTCCCGGGCGGGCGGTCGTGGGCGCGCGTGACCCTTGGCCGTGCCGTTCCGGCGTCGTACGTTCGACCCGGAGCCCAGGGACCCACAGGGCACGCGCAGTGCACCGGAGCTGCAGAGCATGGAGCAAGAGAAGCCGTCGATCGGTCCGCTGGAAGCGAAGCTCGGCGAATGGGCGGAACGTCAGCCCGGGGTCCGGGCGGCGCTGCTCATCGGGTCGCGGGCGACACCGCAGGGGGCGCGCGATGGGTACAGCGACCACGACGTCGTGCTCTTCCTGGAGCCCGGGGCGCGGCTGGCGCAGCGGGACGACTGGATCGAGACGTTCGGCCGGCCGCTGATCGTCCTGAGGGAGACCACGGAGCACCGGGGCGAGACGGTGCCCACGCGTCTGGTCCAGTACCGGGGCGGGCATCGGATCGACTTCACGCTCTCCCGGGTGGATCTGCTGCACCGGATCGCGGAGCAGGAGGCGCTTCCCGACTGGCTCGGTGCGGGGTACCGGGTCCTGCTCGATCGGGACGGCGACGCCTCGCGGCTCCTCCCGCCCTCGGCAGCGGCCTATGTCCCGCGGCCGCCCACGGCCGCCGAGTACAGCGCGCTGGTCAACGAGTTCTGGTGGGAGACGCTGTACGTGGGGAAGTACGTCTCCCGGAACGAGCTCCTGCCGGCGCGCTACAGCCTGGAGGCGGTGCTCCGATACGAGTGCCTGGTCCCGATGCTCGAGTGGTACGTGCAGATCACCCGGGACTGGGAGCAGTCGGTGGGTGTCCGCGGCCGCGGGCTCCGGTGGCTCCTCGATCTCGACGACCGGGAGCTGCTGGACCGGACGTACGCCGCCGACACGCTGGCCAGCCACGGGCGTGCGCTGGACGCGACCCTCGAGCTGTTCCGGAAGGCCGCCCGCGCCGTGGCCCGGGACCTGGGGTATCACTACCCGGCCATCCTCGACGACGAGACCACCCGGCTGCTGGAGGAGCACCGGGCCGAGGAGTAGGGTGCGCGGGGCCCGCTACGGGTGGTAGTTGAACAGCGGGAGCACCGGGAAGCGCTCCTTGTTGCGGGCGATGTTGATGAGCCCGATCTGGAGCCCGTGCAGCTCCTCGGCGATGTTCACGATCCCGATCGACAGGCCGTTCTGGCTTCCCCGGATGTCGTTGTAGGCGCTCACCGAGACGCCCCTCAGCTCGCCGCCCTCCCGGATCCGGAAGTAGGCCGGCGCCAGCATCAGGCCCTCCACGGATTCGCCGCCGATCCCGAGGGCGGCGGCGAAGCCCGTGATCTCCGGTGCGCCGATGCCGATCCCGGCGATGGCGACATACCGCAGCCGCCCGGCCGCGCCGATCCCCAGGCCGGCCACCGACAGCCCCGTCAGGTCGCCGCCGGCGCCGATCCCGCCGCCGGAAGCCACGACGCCTTCGATCGACCCGCCCGAGCCGACGCCCAGTCCGCCCAGGGCGATCCCCTCGATCCGGTCCCCGGCGCCGACGCCGAGCCCGCCGATGGCGATCCCGGTCATGGTGTTGCCGGCGCCGCCACCCAGTCCGGCGATGAGGACGCCGCTCATGTCGTTGCCGACGCCGGCGCCGAGCCCGCCCACCACTATGCCGGTGCCGGACCCGCCGGCGCCGACGCCGATCCCGCCGATGGCGATCCCGGTGATCGAGCCGCCGCCGCCCACGCCCAGGCCGCCGACCATCACCCCTCTCATCGCGTCGCCGGCGCCGAGCCCGACGATGCCGACGCCGATCCCCTCGAACGTGTCGTCGACGCCGATGCCCGCGCCCAGCCCGATCCCGGCCAGCTTCCCGGCGCCCGTCAGCGGGACGCCGAGCGCCAGCCCGGTCACCTCGCTGTCGACCATCCCCTTCGGGCTCCAGATCGTGAGGTTGATGCCGGTCGCCCGCAGGAACCGGGCGTCGTCACGGAAGTTCAGCCGCAGTCCCGTAATCTCGGGGACGGGGCCGATGGCGAGCCCCACATCGCCGGCCGCGATCTTGAGCCCCTGGGCGTCGATCGACGCTGCGGCGAAGAGGATGAGGAGCGCCGCGAGGACGGCTGCGCGGATGGCGTCGTACATGGAGCGGAGCATGGCGTACGATCCTGTTCGGTTGTGTCCCTGGTCGAGGGAATCTACGGCACTGTGTGGGCCGTGGTTTCACGCGACGCCCGATCCTCCTGGCATCAGTCGTCGTCGGTGACGGTGAGTGCCCCCGGCGGCTCGCCCCGGAACGCGTCCCGCTGGCCCGGCAGGATCGGCTGTCGGCCTGCAAACCCGGCGTCGGTCTGGTGCCAGTAGGCGATCTCCGGCTCGCCCAGCTTCCAGCACAGGAAGACGGGCCGGCCGGCGTAGTAGCTGTACCAGTCCACGAGCCCCTCGCCGAAGCCCTTGAAGTGGCAGCCCAGGTCGTGGAGCTCGTCGACGAGAGCCTGGACCTCATCCCGGTTCCCCGCCCGGTACTGGGCCAGGATGTCCTCCACGATCCGCCGGACGAGCGGCAGCTGGCGGTCGGCCTCCTCGAGGTCGAAGAAGCGGACGTCGGACAGGCCCGGGGGCAGTGCGGTCATCGAAGGTCGTCGGCTCGGTTCGGCATGAGCATTACGATAGGCAAGAACGCGGCGTACGTGAATCCCGGCGGTCGGGACGCTGGCGTTTCGGCGGTGGAGGCTGCACCGTGGTAGCGGTCGTACCAACGATCCCTGTCCCCCAACAGGAGGTGCTGATGGAGATGGTTCCCGTGCTGTCGCTGTGGCTGCCGATCCTGGTGGCCGCGATCCTCGTCTTCCTGGCGAGCGCCGTCATCCACATGTTCCTGCCGTACCACTGGTCGGATTGGTCGCCGGTGCCGCGGGAGGAGGCGGTGATGGACGCCCTGCGGGAGACCGGGGTCTCACCGGGCAACTACAGCATCCCGCACGCCGCGTCGCTGGCGGCGATGAAGGAGCCCGCGTACGTGGAGAAGCGGGAAAGGGGGCCCGTGGCGCTCCTCACGGTCTTCCCGTCGGGACCGGAGCAGGGGATGGCGAAGCAGATGACCCTCTGGTTCCTGTTCTCCGTCATCGTGGGCGTCTTCGCCGCGTACATCGCGGGCCGTGCGCTGGGGCCGGGCGCCGAGTACACGCAGGTGTTCCGCTACAGCACCACCGTCGCGTTCCTGGCGTACGTGGTGGGCGAGTGGCCGCAGAGCATCTGGTGGGGCCGGCGGTGGAGCGTGACACTGAAGAACACCATCGACGGGGTCATCTACGCGCTGCTCACGGGCGGCGTCTTCGGCTGGCTCTGGCCCGGCGCCTGACGCCTGCCATGGCTCTTTACAGCCGGTCGGCGGTGCGTGCATCGTAGCGGCGGGAGACCGTCCACTGCGCCGAGGGAGTGCCATGCCGGACCGGGATGACTGGATCCAGAAACGGGACGAGAAGCCGACCAGGCTGGTCCGCTCCACCGAGGACCGGCTGATCGCCGGTGTGTGCGGCGGCATCGCCCGGTTCTACGGCTGGAAACCGAACCGGGTCCGGGCCGCCTACGTGGGGATCTCGGTCCTGTCCGCGGCGTTTCCCGGGATCATCGTCTACCTCGTGCTCTGGCTGCTGATGCCGTCGGAGCGGCGAACCCGCAGCTTCTAACACGAGCAGGTCATGAACGCCGGCAGCCGGGATCGGGGTCCGGATCGATCGGGCGCTGGACGCTGACCTCATCATCGAGACAGGTCGGAGATTGACTGTATGCATGCCCTCACCGCCGTGTTCTGCCTCCTGACCGGCCTGTCGGCGGCCGTGGCCGGCGCGCTGGGCCGCCCGATCGTGGCCGGCGTGCTGAAGATGCTGGCCGCCTCGGCCTACATCGCGTTCGCCGTACAGCTCGGTGCCACGGAGACCACGTACGGCCGGGTCGTCCTGGCGGCGCTGCTCCTCTCCTGGCTCGGCGACCTCCTGTTGATCGGGACGGGGCGGCTGTTCCTCGCGGGCCTCGGCGCGTTCCTCGTGGCGCACGTGGCGTATGCCGCTGCGTTCCTGATCCGCGGCGTGGAGCTGGTCCCGGCGGCCGCGGGTGCTGCGGTCATGGCGGTGGTCGGGATGAGCGTCATGCGCTGGCTGCTGGCCGCGCAGCTCCCGGTCCGGTACCGGCCGCCGGTAGTGGCGTACGTGGCGGCCATCGGGGTCATGGTGGCGCTGGCCATCGGCACCGCCTGGCCCGACCTGGTCGTCCTCGGCCGGACCGATATCGGTCAGGCGATCGTGCTCGGCGCGGTCGCGTTCGCCGCCTCGGACATCCTGGTGGCGCGTCACCGATTCGTGGACGAAGAGGCGATGAACCGGCTGATCGGGCTGCCGCTCTACTTCGCCGCACAGCTGCTGCTCGCGTCCTCGGTCTAGGCTCCGCTCCGACGCCGACCGCCGGCCGGTGTCGCGATTCCCCCACTCGAGAAAGGCAGGCTCCCCAATGAAGAACGTGTCCCGCATTCTGGCCGTACTGACGGTCGCGCTCGTGGCTCCCGCCGTGACCGCCGCGCAGGAGGTGGACGGACTGCGCAGCGCTCTGTTGAAGGACCTCGAGACGCTGGAGCAGAAGTACATCGCCCTCGCCGAGGCGGTGCCGGCCGACCAGTACGACTGGCGGCCTGCCGAGGGCATCCGGTCGATCGGCGAGGTGTACGCCCACGTCGTGGCGGGCGGCTATTTCTTCAGCGGCCAGTTCGCCGAGGGCCGCCCGGCGGACGTGGGGATCGAGAACGCGCCGGAGAACCTCGATGAGGTCACGGAGAAGGACCGGGTCGTCGCGCTCCTCCGCAACGTGTTCCCCCACATCCGCGACGCCTTCCGATCCACGCCGGTCGCACAGCTGGATGACGAGGTCGCGCTCTTCGGTCAGACGTACACGGTCGGCGACGTGATGCTCCTCCTGACCACCCACATGCACGAGCATCTCGGCCAGTCCATCGCCTACGCCCGGTCGGTGGGCGTCGCACCGCCGTGGAGCGGCTGAGCCCGACGGGTTGAGCACCGCTGGCAGCCCGCTGGCAGCCCGCGGCAGCACGTGACCGCCCGCTGACCCGCCCTCCCCGCCGTCGTCGATGGTGGCGACTGGCGTGGAGGCCGGGCCTGCTGTATTCCTTCGTCCCGTACGCTCCGACCGACAGCACCCGGAGAGTCACGTCTCCACAGTGGCGAGGAGTCCTTTCATGGAACGGGAATCGAGCGCTGGCGCGGTCCGATCGCCGGAAGACGCGGGGGGCGCGCTCGGCGGCGGGCACGGATCGGGTGACCAGGCCGTGGGCCAGAGCGAGCTGCTGGCCCGGTGGTCGGATCGCGAGGAGGTCCGGGCGATCCCGGACGTCCTGCGACCGGCAGAGCTCCTGGTGGCGGTGGGATCCGGCACCGTGGTCCGGTCCGGCCGTCTGGCCCAGAGCCGGTGGCTGGTGCTCGTGACCGACCGGCGGCTGCTGTGCATCAAGGGTCGGGATCCGGTCACCCGGAAAGTGATCGACATGCCGATCAGCCAGATCCGGGGGGTCGAGGTCCGGGGACTGGTCCGGAAGACGCTGTCGCTCGATACGGGCTTCGGCACGCTCCGGATCGGGGGGCTCGACAGGTCGACCGCGGTGGAGCTCGACCGGGAGGTCACCCGACTCATGGGCGCGTACGACGAGGAGCCGTCATGATCCGAGCCCGACCGATCGCAGCAGCACTGGCCTTCATCGCCGCGGCGTGCACGGCCCCGCCGGCTGACGAGGCCGATTCCGGGGCCGCGGACGCTCCGGACGCGCAGCCCGAGGCGGTCCTCGAGTGGGGGCTGGTCATGCACGGCGGAGCCGGGACGATCCTCCCGGAGGACATGAGCGACTCCCTCGAGGCGGAGTACCGGGCGAAGATGACGGAGGCCATGCTGGCGGGCCACGGGGTGCTGTCCGCTGGCGGCTCGAGCCTGGACGCGGTGGTCGCGGCGATCACGATCCTGGAGGACTCACCGCTCTTCAACGCCGGCAAGGGGGCCGTCTTCACCGCCGAGGGGACCAACTCTCTCGATGCCAGCATCATGGACGGCGCCACGGGGAACGCCGGCGCGGTGGCCGGCGTGACCACGGTGAAGAACCCCATCGAGCTGGCGCGGCTGGTCATGGACTCGAGCTTCCACGTGCTGCTGGCGGGCGAGGGCGCAGAGGCGTTCGGCCGGCTTCACGGTGTGGAGATGGTCGAGCCGGAGTACTTCTATACGGAGCGGCGGTGGCGGCAGCTGGAGGCGGCCCGCGAGGAGGAGGCGGTCGGCTCCGCTGACGGGGCAGAGGGTCGGAGCGCACCGTCGTCGCGAGCGATCCGCGCCGACACGCCCGGGAAGTTCGGGACCGTGGGTGTCGTGGCGCTCGACCGGAGCGGCCATCTGGCGGCGGGGACGTCCACCGGCGGGACCACGAACAAGAAGTGGGGCCGGATCGGCGACTCGCCGATCATCGGGGCCGGCACCTTCGCCGGCGCCCGGTGCGGCGTGAGCAGCACGGGGACGGGCGAGTACTTCATCCGCAATGTGGTCGCGTACGACATCTGCGCCCGGATGCGGTACACCGGGTACACGCTGGCCCAGTCGGCCCACGCCATGATCATGGAGCAGCTGGAGGCGCAGGCGCCGGAGCTGGGCGGAGTCATCGCCCTCGACGCCGGCGGCCACGTGGTCACGATGTTCAACACGGCCGGGATGTACCGGGGCTGGATCGGGGCGGATGGCGAGGCCGTGACCGCGATCTACCGATAGAGGGCCCGGGCCGCGGGATCCGACTCCGGTCCGGCACGCACCCTGTACCCCCCGACCCGCGGTCCACAGCCGCGGGCACGGCGCCCTCGCCCGAATCGGTCCGGGACGTTAGCCTGAGCACCGGACGGCGGGCCTTCGCCGGTGCGGGCGTGGGCCTTCGACCGTCGGCTACGGAGCCTGTGGGGCGGGATTCAGCGACGTCATGACAACGACCATCATCATCGCGATCATCCTCGGCGCGTTCGCCGGCGCGGCGCCCGGCCCCTATACCACCATGGTGATCGGGACGTCGCTGCAGCGGGGGTTCCGGGAGGGGTTCAAGCTCGCGTTCGTCCCGCTGGCCACCGACATCATCCCGCTGCTTCTCACGGTCTTCATCCTCGACCAGCTGAACTGGACCGCGCTGACGCTGCTCGGGATCACGGGCGGGACCCTCATCGGGATGGTCGGCGTCCGCTTCATCCGCCACAACGGCCCGCCGGCAATGGAAGGCGAGAAGCCGTTCCAGGCCGCCACCTTCGGCCATGCTGCCGTGTCGGTCTTCTTCTCGCCATCGCCGTGGATGTTCTGGCTGGTGCTCGCCGGCCCGATGACGCTGCGGGCCATGGAGCGCAGCACCGCCGAGGCCGCCGTGTTCGTGGGGATCCTGTTCGCCATGAACATCGGGATGGCCGCCCTCGTGGCCTGGGGGGTGTCCCGCAGCCGGAAGATCATCGCGCCGTCGATCCGGCATCGGGTCCTCCAGGTGGCGGGCATCGGGCTGATCGTCGCCGGCGTGTTCCTGGTCTGGCAGGCGATGGAGGGCAACTTCCAGTCAATGATGGAACGGCAGGAGGGTGTGCGGGAGCGGCTCGAGGAGTTCCGGGGCGAGATCGAGACGCGACGGAGCCAGGGATAGGCCATGGAGCTCTTCGAGTTCATCATCATCCTGGTCCTGATCTCGACCATCGGGAAGGTCCTCATCGAGGTGGGCGGCCCGCTGGCGAGCAAGCTCGGCGACCTGGCCCGGGAGCTGGCCGCGTCCCGGAAAGCCGACCGGGAGGAGCTGACCGCGACCCTCGAGACCGATGTGGTCGAGGAGCTCGAGCGACGACTGGCCCGGATCGAGGACCGGCTCGACTTCCTCGAGGAGCTGAAGGCCCCCGACCCGACCCGGGCGCTGGGCGGCGGTCGGGGACTCGACCGGGGCGCAGGGCGGCCCGACGCCACCGACCGGGAGCAGGCCCCGCCCGGGAGCGATTCGACGCGGACGGACGAGGACACGGCGGGGGAGCCGTGAGCGGGACGGACCCGGCGGGCCGCCGCCGGAAGCTGGGCGCGCCCCGCAACCTGGACGCCGAGCTCGACGCGGTCACCGAGCACTGGTTCCCCCGGGTCGTCGCCCGGGTGAACGACCACTACCTCAAGGTGGCCAAGGTCCAGGGCGAGCTGACCTGGCACGCCCACGACGGCCAGGACGAGCTGTTCCTCGTGCTCCGGGGCCGGCTGACACTCCAGATCGAAGGACGCGAGGACGTGGTCCTCGAGGAGGGCGATGTCCACGTGGTCCCGGCCGGGGTGCGGCACAACCCCGTGGCCGAGGAGGAGTGCTGGATCGCGCTGGTCGAGCCCGTCGATACCGACCACACCGGCGGCGCGCCGTCGGAGAAGCGGCGGAGCATCGAGGAGCAGCTGGGCTGACGACGCCCCGTCGACGACGGTGTCCGAGGGCGTTCCGTTCGCAGGCGTACGAACGATCTTCCGGGCGCTGTACGTACCGCCCGTCGCTTCCGGACGCTCTCCGTCCCGGATCCGGACACTCCGCCGGGGAGGTGAATCGGCCCAAGTCGCCTGCTCGCAACGGCTTGGGCAACCCTCCAGACGCTGGCACGCATCTCCCATCCAGTGAAGGCACCGCCTGGCCCCCGACAACGCCCAGCCCCCTGCAGATATCCGGAGAACGCCCCTGTCATGGAACCGACCCGCTTCGACGTTCTGATCCACGACGTCCGCTACGGCCTGCGCCAGCTGGCCCGTAACCCCGTATTCACCGGAGTGGCGGTGCTGACGCTGGCGCTGGGGATCGGCGCGAACACGGCCATCTTCAGTGTGGTCGACGGGATCCTCTTCCGACCGCTGCCGTTCCCCGAGCCCCACGAGCTGGTCAACGTGTGGACGGACGTGAGCGAGCGGGGCGGTCCGGAGGACGAGTGGCTCAGCTACGCCAACTACTGGAGCCTGAAGCAGCAGTCGGACCGGCTGGAGTCACTGGCGGCGTGGGGTGGGGCCCGTCCGACGCTAATGGGCGGGGGCGAGGCGGAGCAGCTGGTGGGTGCGCGGGTCGACCCGGACATGTTCTCCGACGTGCTCCAGGTCACGCCGGCGCTGGGACGGGACTTCCGGCGGGACGACGACGCGCCGAACGCGTCACCGGTGGCGGTCCTGAGCCACGGGTTCTGGCAGCGTGCGTACGGCGGTGACCTGGCCATCGTCGGGGAGACCATCGACCTGAACGGCGCGGCCACGGAAGTCATCGGCGTCATGCCGGCCCGGTTCCGGCCGCCGTTCGTGCCGGACGCCGACCTCTGGCTCACGCCCCGGCTGCCGCTCGACCAGCGGGAGCAGGGTCGGGGCAACTACTCGTGGCGGGCGGTGGGTCGGCTGGCGGACGGCGTCACGGTCGCCTCGGCGGACGCGGAGCTCGAGCTCCTCGGGCAGCGTCTGGAGGCGGAGTACCCGGAGTCGAATCTGGACATGAGCTTCGCCGCCGCGTCCGTCCGGGACGACCTGGTGGGCGAGGCCCGGGCGGGGCTGCTGGTGCTGCTGGCGGCCGTGGGCTTCGTCCTCCTGGTGGCGTGCGTGAACGTGGCGAACCTGCTCCTGGCCCGGGCCGCCGCCCGACGCGGGGAGCTGGCCGTGCGGAGCGCCATGGGCGCCGGGCGGGGCCGGATCGTCCGGCAGCTGCTGACCGAGTCCGGGCTCCTGGCGCTGGCCGGCGGGCTGGCCGGCGTGGCGGTCGCCGTCTGGGGGACGGACCTCCTGGTCGCGCTGGCGCCACCGGGCACGCCCCGGATCGACGAGGTGGCCGTGGACGGCCGGGTCCTGGCCGTGACCGCCGCGGTGACGGTGCTGGCGGGCGCCCTGTTCGGGCTCGTCCCCGCGATCCGCGCCGCCCGGGAGGACGCATTCGACGCGCTCCGGGAGGGCGGTCGCGGGAGCGGGGCGGGGAAGCGGGCGAACCGGACGCAGGCCGCGCTCGTCGTCGGCCAGGTGGCGCTGGCGCTGGTCCTCCTGGTGGGCGCGGGGCTCCTGGTCCGGAGCTTCGACAACCTCCGGACCCACGACCTGGGCTTCGACCCGGACGGCCTCCTGACCATGCAGGTGAATCTGTTCGGGCCGGACTACCAGGATGGCGATGTCCGGCGGAGCTTCTACGACGCCCTCCACACCCGGCTCGCGGCCATCCCCGGCGTGGAGGAGGTCGCGTTCACCAGCACGGTGCCGCTGACAGGCTTCGACGGCGATGCCGACTTCAACATCGAGGGGCGCGCCGTGCCCGACCCGGAGACCCCTCAGGCCGCATGGGTCCGACGGGCCACGCCGAACTACTTCAAGACCATGGAGATGCGGCTTCTGGCCGGTCGGGCCTTCACGCCCGCCGATGACGCGAACGCGCCTCAGGTGGTGGTCATCAACGAGACGTTCGCGAACCGCCACTTCCCGGGCGAGAACCCCGTCGGCAAGCGGATCGACTTCGGCGACCGGTCCGACGTCAGCTGGCGGGAGATCGTGGGTGTGGTCGGCGACATCAAGAACTTCGGGATCCGGGCCGACAGCCGGGTAGCCGTCTACCTCCCGTACGAGCAGGCGACGGCGCCGTTCGTCTTCCCCGTCCTGCGGACCGCGGTCCCGACCGAGACGTTGGTGCCGTCCGTCCGCCGTGCCGTGGCCGAGCTCGACCCGACACTGGCCGTGGGACGCGTGGCCACCATGGAGTCGCTGGTCAGAGACGCCATCGCCTCCGACCGGTTCGTCGCCTCCCTTCTCTCCCTCTTCGCCGTCGTCGCTCTCCTCCTCGCCGTGGTCGGGCTGTACGGCGTCGTGGCGTATAGCGTCGGCCGCCGCCTCCCGGAGCTGGGGGTCCGGATGGCGCTCGGCGCGGCCGGGTCGGAGATCACCCGGATGATCGTGCGACAGGCCATGATCCTCGTCGGGACCGGGGTCGCTGTCGGGCTCGTGGTCGCCGGGGTCCTGTCCCGGTTCGTCGAGGGACTCCTCTTCGGCGTGCCCGCCCTCGACCCGGTCACGTTCGGCGCCGTGGCAGCGGCGCTCGCGCTCGCGGGGTCACTGGCGGCAGCGGTCCCCGCCAGGCGTGCGGGGAAGGTCGACCCGGTGCGGGTCCTGGATGCCGAGTAGCCGGCGGCGGTCCGTCCCGGATTTCTTGACTTCGCCCCCGGTCCGCGTCACCGTGTAGGCGGCCCTCCGGTGTTCGCAGCACGTCCTCTACCCCCTTTCAGATCGAGGATCCGTTACCGTGACCACTTCCTCCGGCGAGGAAGGCGGCGTCCCCATGGCGGGTCGCCGGCTGCTGGCAGTGCTGGCGCATCCCGACGACGAGTCGCTGGGCATGGGCGGCGTGCTCGCCCGGTACGCCTCCGAGGACGTTGCCACGCACCTGGTCACGGCCACCCGCGGTGAGGCCGGCCGGTACTACGGCGACCGGCCCCGTCCGTCGGACGCCGAGGTCGGTCGGGTCCGGGAGCGCGAGCTCCGGTCGGCGGCCGCGGTACTGGGCGTGGCCGACGTGGAGGTCCTCGGCTACCCCGATGGCGGCCTGGACCGGGTCCCGGTCCAGGACGTCCTGGCGCGGCTGGTGCCGGCGATCCGCCGGGTCCGTCCCCAGGTGGTGGTCACCTTCGACCCGTTCGGCGCCTACGGGCATCCCGACCACATCGCCATCTCGCAGCTCTCGTGCGCCGCGGTGACGGCGGCCGCGGACCCGGACTACCTGCCGGGCTCCGACGGATCGGCCCACCGGGTCTCCAAGCTCTACTACATGGCGTGGGACGAGTCGACGTGGGCGGCGTACCAGGAAGCGTTCAAGACGCTGACGAGCACGGTGGATGGTGCGGCGCGGCGCGCCATGCCGTGGCCGGGCTGGTCGATCACCACCCGTGTCGACACCCGTGCCTGGTGGGAGACGGTCTGGGAGGCCGTGCAGTGTCACAAGACGCAGATGGCCATCTACGGGCGACTGGCCGAGCTGTCGCCGGAGCATCATCGAGGGCTGTGGGGCACTCAGACCTTCTACCGCGTCTTCAGCACGGTGAACGGCGGCCGTGAGACCGAGACCGACCTGTTCACCGGAATCGACCGAGGTGTATCATGACTCAGGAAGTGAGCCCGGACCCGGGACGGCCGCCATCGGGCGACCGCTCCGGTCCGATCCCGTCGGGCACAGGTGAGGCCCGACATGCCCCCATCGACCTGACGCCCGAGACGTTCCGGGCCGCGGGCCACGACCTGGTCGACCGGATCGCCGAGCTGCTGCACACGGTACGCGACCGGCCGGTCGCCCCCGGCGAGTCGCCGGAGACGATCCGGGCGGCGCTGGACGCCGACGCGGGGCTGCCGGAGGAGGGTACCGACGTCGCCGGGCTGCTGGCGGAGACCGCCGATCTGCTGTTCGGCCACTCGCTGTTCAACGGCCACCCCCGCTTCTTCGGCTACATCACGTCCTCGGCCGCGCCCGTGGGGATGCTGGGCGATCTCCTGGCGGCCGCGGTGAACCCGAACGTGGGCGGGTGGGACCTGTCGCCGATGGCCAGCGAGATCGAGGCGCAGGCGATCCGTTGGGTGGCCGAGCTCCTGGACTACCCCACCGACTGCGGCGGACTCTTCGTCAGCGGCGGGAACATGGCGAACTTCACCGCTGCCGCGGCCGCACGCGCGGCGGCGGACGGAGAGATCCGCGCGGCGGGCGTCGATGGCCGGCGCCTGCGGATCTACGGCTCGCGCGAGACTCACACCTGGGTCCAGAAGACCGCAGACCTCCTCGGCCTCGGCACCGACGCCATCCGGTGGCTGAGGACCGACGACCAGCTCCGGCTGGACCCCGAGGCGCTGGCGCGCGCCATCGCCCGGGACCGGGAGGTCGGCGGCGTCCCCATGATGGTGGTGGCCACGGCCGGGTCGGTGAGCACCGGCGCCGTCGATCCACTGGGCGAGATCGCCGCCGTGTGCCGGGGCGAGGACGTGTGGCTCCACGTCGACGGTGCGTACGGCGGGTTCGCCGCTGCCGCCCCGGACGCACCGTCGGACCTGCGGAAGCTGGCGCTGGCCGATTCGGTGGCCGTGGACCCCCACAAATGGCTCTACACGCCGCTCGAGGCTGGCTGCGTACTGGTCCGGGACGCCGAGGCGCTCCGGGCCGCGTTCTCGTACCACCCGCCGTACTACCACTTCGGCCAGGAGGCCGTCAGCTACGTCAATTACGGCTCCCAGAACTCCCGGGGCTTCCGGGCGCTCAAGGTCTGGCTCGCGCTCCGGCAGGTCGGCCGGCAGGGATACGAGCGGATGATCGGCGACGACATCGCCCTGAGCCGTCGGCTCCACGCGGCCGTCGAGGCGCACCCCGAGCTCGAGGCGTTCACCCAGTCGCTGAGCATCAACACGTTCCGGTACCTGCCCACCGAGCTCCAGGACCGGCTCGACGACGACCGCACCACCGAGTACCTGAACGAGCTGAACGAAGCGCTGCTGGACCGGATCCAGCGGTCCGGTGAGGCGTTCGTCTCGAACGCCGTGCTGAACGGCCGCTACGTGCTCCGGGCGTGTATCGTGAACTTCAATACCACGACCGACGACGTGGACGCGCTGCCGGAGATCGTGGCGCGGATCGGACGGGGAGTCCACAGCGACATGTGATCGGGCGGCCGTGATCGGAGCGGATGTCCCCGGGTGGGCGCGGTCGGAGCGGGTGCGGGCCGTGACGTCTCCGCGGCGCCGGCCGGCGCTACGACTCGATCCCCTTCCTGGCCGGCACGTCCTGCTTGTAGTAGTGCTTGACCTCGCGCATCTCCGTGACCAGATCGGCCCGGGCCACGACCTCGTCGGGGCAGTAGCGACCGGTCAGTACCAGCTCCACCGACACGGGCTTCGCGTCGATGACCGCCAGCACGTCGGCCGTGGTGATGAGCTTGAAGTACACTGCGGCGCACACCTCATCGAGCACGACGACGTCCCACTCCCCGGACTCCATGACCTCCACCGCCCGCTCCAGCGCCCGGGCCGCCGTCGCCTTCTCCTGCTCCGACGGCATCTCGCCCTGGTAGACGAACGCGTCACCGCCGTACTGCTCGATGGCGATGTGCTCCGCCAGCGGCTCGAGCCCCACCAGCTCCGAGTACGGGTACTCCTTCATCAGCTGGATGATGAACGTCCGGAGCCCCGCGCCCGCCGACCGGACCGCCTGGCCCAGCGCCGCCGTCGTCTTCCCCTTCCCGTTCCCGGTATAGACCTGAACGTACCCCTTCTGCATGCCTACTCCTTACTCCTTACTCCTACTCCGCCGTTCCGGTCGATGGGCGTGTCCGCCCCCAGCAGGTACTCCACGAAGTAGTCCCACCGGTTCCGCATCATGAACGGGTGCATGGCGAAGCCGTGGCGGGCGTCGGGGAAGAGGATCAGGTCGAAGTCCCGGTCCGCGGCGATCAGCGCGTTGACCACCAGGAGCGTGTTCGCGGGCGGGACGTTGTCGTCCATGAGCCCGTGGGCCAGGAGCAGCTTCCCCTTCAGCTGGTCGGCCAGCTTCTGGTTGGCCTGGTTGTCATAGCTGGTCCCGCCGCCCTCGTACTCGACCAGCGGACCCTGCCACCACTCGCCCCAGTCGTCCTCGTAGTTCCGGTTGTCGTGGTTCCCGGCCTGGCTGACCGCCACGCGGTAGAAGTCCGGGTAGGCCAGGATCGCACGGGTCGACGCGTAGCCGCCGCCCGAGTGGCCCCAGGCACCGACCCGGTCCAGGTCGATGAACGGGTGCCGTGCCGCGAGCTGCCGGATCGCCGCGATCTGGTCGGGGATCCCGTTGTCGCCCATGTGCCCGTAGTAGAACTCCTGGAAGCTCTGGGTCCGCTCGCCCGAGCTGCCGAGCGCGTCCAGCGCGACGACGATGAACCCCAGCTCCGCCAGCGCCTGGTGGTCCCGTCGCGCGGCGCTGAAGCTCCGGCTCCCGACGCTCCCGCCCTGCGGGCCCGGGTAGATGTAGTTCACTACCGGGTACTGCTTCAGCGTGTCCATCGTGCTCGGCACGAACATGAGCCCGTACAGGTCCGTGCTGTCGTCCCGGGCCTTGGTGGTGAACGGGATCGGTGGCCGCCAGCCGGCATCGACCAGCCGCGTGATGTCCGTCCGCTCCAGCTCCCGCACCGCGTCGCCCGTCCACGCGTCCCGGAGCACGGTGACCGCCGGCGTGGTCGGGGTCGAGTAGTCGTCGACGAAGTACCGACCGTCGGGGCTGAAGCTGACCTCGTGGTGCGCGCTGTCGGGCGTGAGCAGCGTGACATCGCCCGAGTCCATGTCGACCCGGTAGAGGTAGTAGAAGTACGGGTCGCCGGGCTCCCGGGCGTTGCCCATGAACCAGATCGCGCGCCGCTCCGGGTCGATCCGCTCCACGGTGAGCACGTTCCAGTCGCCCGCGGTGATCGCGCGCTTCCGCTCACCGGTCTCCAGGTCGTGGAGGTAGAGGTGCCCCCGGTCGGTCTCGTGGGTGTACCAGACCACCTCGCCGCTCTCCGGCAGGTAGCGCCAGTTGTTGCCCTCGCCCCAGAGCCCGGAGACGAAGAAGGTCTCGACCTCGCGGGAGAGGACATCGCGTACGTCGCCCGTGCGGGCGTCGGCGACCCGGAGCGTGGCCCGGTCGTGGTACCTCGTCGTGGACAGGAACGCCACCGACTCGCCATCCTCGGCCCACTCCACGTCCGTGAACTCGCCGGCGCAGTAGACGTGGTCGCAGTTCGAGCTGCGGTGGCTGTCCGGGAGCATGTCCAGGAACGTGACGGTCGTCCGGGCCGGGTCGCTCACGTCCGCCACCAGCCGCTCGATCCGGAAGATGACCGTGTCCACCGGCATCGGGTAGTGCCAGCTGTCCAGCTCGCCGTGCCCCACCTCGGTGGTGGTCAGGTGCATCATCCCGACGCCACGGGCGTCGTGCCGGAAGGTGAAGATGCGATGACTGTCCGGCGACCACTTCAGCACCGGCCGATCGCTCCGGACCCAGCCCGCGTTGTTCGTCGCGTAGCCGTAGCCCTCCACGCCATCGGTCGTGACCGCCCACTCCTCGCCCGTCTCCAGGTGCCGGATCCACAGGTCGTGGTCCCGGATGAACGCCCCGAGCCGGCCGTCCGGGGACACGACGACGTCGCGCCCCGGCCCCCGGTCGCCCAGCTCCCGGAGCCGGCGCGAGACCTCGGAGTCCGGACCGTGGCGCCGGACCTGGCCGGTCGACGGGTCCACGATCACGGTCTCCCGCCCCGTCGGCCTGGTCGTGGTGTAGACCGCCAGCCCGTCCGCCGTCCACTGGACCGGACCGACCTGGCCGTAGACCAGCGAGTCCACCGCACCCTGGAGGAACCGCTCTGCTCGCTGGTAGTCCCGGGCCGTCACCGCCGCCGGCGCGTGGATGGCGACCTCGATGATCTCCGGCTCCGGCGTATCGGGCGAAGTGCCGCCGAGGGTGCAGCCGGGGATCAGCAGGGCGAGCAGGGCGGGGCGGGCGATGGGCCGTGCGGCGTGAAGTCTCATGGCGGGTCGTGTCGGCTGTCAGCGGTGGCGTGTGAGGGTACGAGCGGGAAGATGGGCGGGGAGGTGGGGAGGGGCAATCGGGGAGCCAGGAGTCAGGAGTCAGGAGTCAGGAGCCAGGAGTCAGGAGTCAGGAGTCAGGAGTCAGGAGTCAGGAG
>JBPRGE010000057.1:0-35285 GCA_051418035.1 Candidatus Longimicrobiales bacterium M2_2A_002 | reverse complement strand
CGTCCGTCAGCTCGAGCGCGAGCTCGGCAAGCTGGCACGGAAGGCCGCCCGCCAGATCGCCGCCGGGTCGGAGGAGCGGATCGCCATCGACGATGACGGCGTCCAGCCGCTCCTCGGCCGGCCCCGGGTCCACCCCGAGCCGAAGGCCAAGGAGGACACCGTCGGCGTGGCCACCGGGATGTACTACACGCCCATGGGCGGCGACATCATGTTCGTCGAGGCCAGCGTGTTCGAGGGGAAGGACAACCTGATCCTCACGGGCCAGCTGGGCGATGTCATGAAGGAGTCCGCCCGCGCGGCGCTGACCTACGCCAAGACGCACAACACCCAGCTGGGGATCCCCGAGGACCGGCTCAGCGATCTGGAGCTCCATATCCACGTGCCGGCCGGCGCGGTGCCGAAGGATGGCCCGTCGGCGGGTGTGGCCATGGCCACGTCCGTGGTCAGCGTGCTGTCGAGCCGGCCCGTCCGCAACGACGTGGCCATGACGGGCGAGATCACCCTCACCGGCCGCGTGCTCCCCATCGGCGGTGTGAAGGAGAAGGTGCTGGGCGCCTTCCGGGCGGGGATCCGCGAGGTGATCCTGCCCAAGGAGAACGAGGCCGACCTGGACGACCTCCCCGAGGAGGCCCGGTCCGAGATCACCTTCCACACGGCCGAGGACCTGGGCGAGGTGCTGGTCCACTCGCTGCGCGGCGCGGTACTCGAGGAGGGGAAGCTGACGTTCCCCGAGACCGTGCTCCTGGCGGACAGCGAGGCGACGCCGGGCTCCCAGCCCGACCTGCACTGACCGGGTCACGGGCCGAGACCTGAAGCCCCCGGCGACACGGACCCCGTGTCCCCGTCGGGGGCTTCGTGCATCCACGCCCCACCGGTGGCCGTCTTGCTCACGGATGAGGCCCCGCCTACCTTGGGGGCAAGCCACACCCCGTTCTCCGACAGCGGAAGCCCAGTCCATCTCCCGAAGAAGGAGTCCGCATGACACGGAAAACGGTAGTCCTGGCGATAGCTTTTGGGCTCATGGCGGCGTTCCAGCCGGCCCACGCCCAGGAAGCGACCGAGCAGCCGAGCTTCCAGATCTCGATCAGCCCGATCCTGGCCCTGGCCGAGTGGTACACCGGTGAGGTGGAGTACGCGTTCGGCGAGCAGGCCGCCGCCGTGTTCGGCTTCAGCTACTTCTCGCCCGACCTGGAGTACCTGGCCGCCGACCTGAAGCTGCGGTTCTACCCGGGCGGCGTGCCCCTGGAGGGATTCGCCATCAGCGGGATCGCCGGGATGACCTCCGTGACCGAGGCCGATACCGACGAAGAGGTCTCCGGCGCCACCATAGGCGTGGAGCTCGGCTGGAGCTGGCTCTACGGCGAGCAGAAGCGGTGGTACCTCGGTCTCGGGTTCGGCGCCAAGCGGTTCTTCGGCGACGAGTCGGTAGGAGGAGAGGACATCAACACCTTCCTCCCGACGGCGCGACTGAACTTCGGCGTGGCCTTCTGAACCGACGGCGCAGCGAGCCGGGCAACCCTCGCGAGGGCCCCGGGCCCATGAGACACGCCTCTGCCTGGCTCGCGATCCCGCTCCTCCTCGCCGGCTGCAGCACTGACGACGCCGCACCCGCCATGAGCGCCGCGGTCGATACCGTCGGCGGCGTGGAGCGGGTCGCCTACCCGGCGGACCCGGGGCCCGCCCTGGACTGGCCCATCGACACGGTGGCCGTGATCGGCGACGCGTTCGCCGAGGACGAATACCAGTTCGACCAGGTGTCGGCCGGGGGACTGGCCGCGGATGAGGCCGGCAGCCTCTACGTGCTGGACCGGCAGGGCAACCGCGTCCTGAAGTACGGCCGAGACGGTCGCCACCTGGCCACACTGGGCCGGGAGGGCGGGGGCCCGGGCGAGCTGAGCCAGCCGATCGCGCTGGCGGTCGGCCCCGGCGACACCGTCTGGGTCAGCGACTTCTCCAACGGCCGGATCACCGGCTACCCGCAGGACGGCGGCGACCCGCGCACCATCCCGTTCCCCGGGGAGGGCGTGATCCCCGGCCAGCGGCTGCAGGCGCTGGACGACGGGTTCATCACCCTGATGCGACCCGTCTTCGGGATCCGGATGCAGGCCGGCCGGGCCCAGGTCGCACGGGGCGATGACGAGGGCGCCGAAGCGCAGGACCGGCCGGTGCTCCCCGTGATGCGGCTGACCGACTCGCTGGAGACGGTGGACACGCTGTGGGCCACGCCGGAGCCGCCCATGGATGTGGTCCAGCTCGAGGCCGGCGGCAGGGTCATGGTGACCGTGATGAGCCGGGAGTTCTACCCGGACTTCCAGTGGGCCGGGTTCCCCGATGGCGGGATCGTCGTCTCCGACACCGCCGCGTACGTGCTGCACTTCCTCGACCCCCGTGGCCGTCGGGTCAGGACCGTGGCCCGGGCGCCGGCGCCCCGGGCCACGACCGAGGCCGACCGGGAGCTCGCCCGCCAGCGGGTCCGCGAGCAGTCGGAGGGCGGCGGGATCCGGCTCGGCGGGGGCGGCCCCGATGAGGCCACCCGGGAGCGGATGCTGGAGCAGCGGGTGCAGAAGATGACGTTCGCCGAGCTGATCCCCCGGATCGTGGACCTCCGGATCGACCCCGAGGGCATCGTCTGGGTGGGCGTGAGCGAGGAGACGCCCGGGGAGGTGGAGCGGATCGACCTGTACGACAGGAGCGGTGCGCTGGTCGGCGAGCTGCGCGGCGTCCCGTTCCCCGATGTCTTTCTGGGACCCGACCGGATCGGCGTGCTCCACCGCGACGATCTGGACGTCCAGCAGGTAGTCATCATGGAGCTGGGCCGGACCGGGGACCGGGTGGTCGCGGGCCACTGAGCTTCCGTCGAGCCGGCGCCCCCCGGCTGAGGTTCCGCCGGGCCTGGCGTCCCCGACGGCACCCGTCGGTCCTCAGACGCCGTCGACGCCGACCGTCTTGATGTTCAGGAACTCCCGCATCCCGTAGCGGCTGAGCTCGCGACCGTAGCCGCTCTTCTTCACGCCGCCGAACGGGAGCCGGGGATCGCTGGCGACCATCCGGTTGATGAAGACGCAGCCGGCTTCCAGCCCGTCCATGAAGCGGTCGGCCTCGGCCGCGTCGGTGGTCCACGCGCTGGCGCCGAGTCCGAACTCGGTGGCGTTGGCCACCTCGATCGCCTCGTCCAGCCCACCGACCACGAAGATCGCCGCGGCCGGGCCGAACGTCTCCTCCGTGGCCGCGGCGCTGTCGGCCGGGACGTCGGCCAGCACGGTCGGCGCGTAGAACCACCCGTCCCGGTCCGGGGCGTAGCCGCCCGTCAGGAGCTGGGCCCCGGCGTCCACGGAGCGCTCGACCTGATCGGCGAGCTCGTCGCGGATGGACTCCGTGGCCAGCGGACCGATATCCGTCTGCTCATCCATGGGGTCGCCGAGCCGGAGCGCCTCCGTCCGGTCGACGAACCGCGCGATGAACTCGCCGGCGATCGACTCGTGGACGATGAACCGCTTGGCCGCGATGCAGCTCTGGCCGTTGTTGATGTGCCGGGCCGTCACCGCCGTCTCGACGGCCGCGTCCAGATCGGCGCTCGGCATGACCACGAACGGGTCCGACCCGCCGAGCTCGAGGACGGTCTTCTTGATCACGCGGCCCGCTGTGGAGGCCACGGCCGCCCCGGCCGCCTCGCTGCCGGTGAGCGTGGCCGCCCGGATCCTCGGGTCCTCCAGGACCGCGTCCACCTGGCCCGACCCGATGAGCAGCGTCTGAAACGCGGCTTCGGGGAAGCCCGCGCTCCGGAAGATCTCCTCGATGGCCAGCGCACAGCCCGGTACGTTGGACGCGTGCTTCAGGAGCCCGACGTTCCCGGCCATGAGCGCCGGCGCAGCGAACCGGAACAGCTGCCAGAACGGGAAGTTCCACGGCATGACGGCCAGAACGGGCCCGATGGGCTGGTAGCGGATGAAGCTCCGGTCGGCGTCGGCCTCCACCGGCTCGTCCGCCAGGAAGTCGGCGGCGTGGTCGGCGTAGTAGCGGCAGACCCACGCGCACTTCTCGGCCTCCGACACGGCCGCGGCGATGGGCTTCCCCATCTCGCGGGTCATGAGCTCGGCCCACTTCCGTTTCTCCGCCTCGAGCAGGTCCGCCACCCGTCGCATCCAGAGCTGCCGGTCCTCCAGCGACGTGTGCCGGTAGCTCTCGAACCGGTCTGCCGCCGCCCGGATCCGGTCCTCCAACTCGTCGCCGCTCAGCGTCTCGTGCTCGGCCAGCACCTCGCCCGTCGCCGGGTTCACACTCTTCATGGCGCCCATTCGCAGCCTCCAACCGGCGCCGTCGCCGCCGGGCGACGGTTCGCCGGAGCTCGGTTCAGCGGTTCGGGACCAGGCGGTACACGGTTCCCTGGTCGGTCAGCACGTACAGCTCCCCTGCAGCATCCCTGCCGAAGGAGAGCACGCGGCCGATGTCCCCGAAGTCGTATCGGTTGTGGTCCACCGCGCCGCCGCCGTCGTACCGGAAGCTGGCGACCCATCCGCCGCAGAAGTCGCCGTAGAAGTAGTGGCCTTCGATGCCCGTGATGGCGCTGCCCCGGTAGGTGTACCCACCCGTGATCGAGCACCCCTCGTCGTGGGAATACTCGTGAACGGGGACCTCGAGTCCCGACCGGTCACAGCTGGATGCGCCATAGCAGTGGCTGCCCTCGAGGATGTTCCAGCCGTAGTTCAGCCCGGCCGCGTCGTCGTCGGCCACGTGCACCTCCTCCCACTCGCTCTGGCCCACATCGGCGATGTAGAGGTGGCCGGCACCCGGGTCGAAGGAGTAGCGCCACGGGTTGCGGAGCCCGTACGCCCACACCTCCGGCGCGCCGCCGCCCGCAGCGAACGGGTTGTCCGGCGGGATGCCGTACGGGTCGCCGCCATCCACGTCGATCCGCAGGAGCGCCCCGAGGAGCGTGGTGGAGTCCTGACCGTTGCCCATGGGGTCGCCGGCGCTCCCGCCATCGCCCATCCCGATGTACAGGTACCCGTCGGGTCCGAAGGTCACGAGCCCGCCGTTGTGGTTCGAGTATGGCTGTCGCACGCCCAGGATCAGTCGGGCGCTGCCCGGGTCGGCCACATTCGGATCGCTCGAAACCGTGTACTCCTCGATCCGGGTGTCGCCGGCGTTGTCGGTGTAGTCGACGTAGAACCGACCGTTGTCGGCGTAGTCGGGATGGAACGCCATGCTCAGCAGCCCCCGTTCCCCACCGGCCTCGACCCGGCCGGTGAGGTCGAGGAACGGTGTGTCCAGCAGAGTCCCATCCTCCACCACCCGGATCCGGCCGGCCTGCTCCACCACGAAGAAGCGGCCCGACCCCGCCGGCTCGCCGGGCGCCACCGTGAGGTAGACGGGCGCCGAGAGCCCACTGACCACGGCCTCGACGGCCAGGCTGTCCGCCAGCGGGCCCTCGTCGACCCGGCCGACCCCCTCGTTGCAGGTGGCACCGATGGTGGCCACCGAGATGACTCCGGCCATCAGGCCGATACGTACGGTGTGGGTCCTCAAAGCGAGCCTCCGGACATGGTGGACGCGTCTGCCGTAAGGTACGTCGCCGGGTTCGGAACAGGTACTGCACCCGCACGGAGGGCGGGGGGTGGCGTTTCGGGAGCCGAACGGGGAGACTTCACTCCATGAGAGCTCTGGACCTGACGGGCCGCGGGATCATCGGGACGGTGGTCGTCCTGATCGTGGCGGCCGTGTGCGTACGGCTCGGACTCTGGCAGCTGGACCGCCGGGCCGAGCGAACGGCCCGGAACGACATCATCGCCGAGCGGATGGCCATGCCCCCGGTGGCGCTCACCAGCGCGCCCCGGGACACCGGCGGGCTCGCGTACCGCCGGGCCCGGGTCGTCGGCCGCGCGGATGGCGACCGCGCGCTGATCCTGGCCGGTCGGAGC
This sequence comes from Candidatus Longimicrobiales bacterium M2_2A_002, assembly GCA_051418035.1. Lineage (GTDB taxonomy): Bacteria > Gemmatimonadota > Gemmatimonadetes > Longimicrobiales > RSA9 > JAWVYT01. The sequence goes on along the minus strand of JBPRGE010000057.1, from coordinate 29,367 downwards.
CGGAACGGTGCGCCCGGGGTGAACGTGCTCTCGCCCGTCCGTCTCCGGACCGGAGCGGTGCTGGTGAACCGGGGATGGCTGCCCGCCCCCGACGCCGCGACCGTCGATCTGGATGCGGTCCGGCTCCACGGCCCCGTGGCGGTGGAGGGTGTGCTCCTCCCGTTCCCCGACGTGGATCGCGCGTCGGAGCCCGAGCCCTTCCGCGTGACCTGGTTCCGGTTCGATGGCGACGCCATCCGGGCCCAGTACCCGTATCCCGTGGCGCCGCTCTACCTGGCCGCCACGGCGGTCGTGGAGCCGGCGACGGTCGGCAGCGGGCCCGGGCCGGCGCGGGCTCCCACCGACCCCGATGGCGCCGCTGCCGGTCCGCGCGGCGGTCCTTCGGCTGCCGCCCCGGCGGCGCCCATCCCGCCGGGCGCGCCGGAGCTCGACCCCGGACCGCACCTCTCGTATGCGGTGCAGTGGTTCAGCTTCGCCGCCATCGCGCTGATCGGCTGGCTGGTGCTCCTGGTCCAGCGGGCGCGCCGGCGCCCCGAGGAGCAGTCGGCACCGCCTGCCGGCGGTTGACCGGGTCCCCGGGCCCGCACACTTTCCCCCGGCTCGCTGCCCGGCGCCGGTCCGCTTCGGCCGCCCGGCGAAGGAACCCGACCGAACCACGGTAAACCATGACGTCTCTGCTCCGTTCGACCGTCCGTCCGCTGGCCTGTGCGCTGCTCCTCGCCGTGGCCGGTCCGGCCTCGGCCCAGGACAAGGTGCTGGACCACGACGCGTACGACATCTGGAGGTCCATCGAAGGGGAAGCCCTGTCTGCCGACGGCCGGTGGGTCCTGTACGACCTGACCGTCCGGGTCGGCGACGCCGAGCTCGTGGTCACGCGACGGGGCGAAGAGGAATACCGGATGGCGCGCGGCACGGACGCACGGTTCAGCCCGGACTCCCGGTTCGCCGTGTTCACCATCGAGCCGGCGTACGACAGTGTCCGGACGCTGCGACTGGCCGATACGGAGCCGGCGGACATGCCCGATGACACGCTGGGCATCCTGACGCTGGCCACCGGCGCCGTGGACCGGGTGCCCGGCGTCGAGCGGTGGACGCTGCCGGAGGAGTCGGGCGCCCTCGTCGCCTACCTGGTGGAGCCGCCGGAGCCGGAAGCGGAGGAGCCGGAAGCGGAGGAGCCGGAGGCGGGAAAGGCCGCGGCGGCGGCCGGTGAGCCCGCAGCGCCCGGCACGGACGAAGAGGAGCCGGAAGAGCCGGAGAAGCCCGACACCTACACGCTTGTGATCCGGTCCCTCGAGACCGGCGAGGAGCACCGGTACGAGCACGCGGTGGACTTCGCGATCAGTGAGGACGGTGCCCGGGTCGCCTATACCGCGAGCAGCGACGATGGGGAGGCCGACGGCGTGTACCTGGTGGACACGTCCACGGGTGAGGCTGTGGCCGTGGCCACGGGCGAGGGGCTGTACGAGCGGCTGGTGCTGAGCGATGACGGCCGCCGGCTCGCGTTCCTGACCAACCGGGACAGCTTCCTCGAGGACCAGCCCGAGTTCGTGCTCTTCCACTCCCGTGATGGCGAGGCGGCGGAGGCCATTGCCCGGGCGGGCACCGAGGGCGTCCCCGCCGACTGGTGGGTGAGCGAGCACGGCGAGCTCGAGTTCTCCGAGAGCGGCGCCCGCCTCTTCTTCGGCACGGCCCCCCGCCCTGAGCCCGAGGACGAGGATGAGCCGGAGCTCCTGGACGGGGAGAAGGTGAAGCTGGACGTGTGGCACTGGCAGGACGACCTGATCCAGCCGATGCAGAAGCTGCGGGCGGACGAGGAGCGCAAGCGCACGTACCGGGCGGTGGCCCACCTGGACCGCGACAACCGGGTGGTGCAGCTGGCGAACGAGGACATGCCGGAGGTCGAGGTCGGCGATGAGGGCGATGCGGACCTGGCGCTGGCCGAGACGAACGTGAAGTACCTGTACCTGGTCGGGATCGAGTCGCCGGGCTACAGCGACGTGTACCTGGTGGACGTGACCGACGGCAGCCGCCGGCTGGTGCTGGAGGAGCAGCGGATCGCAGGGGCGCACCTGTCGCCCGGGACCCGCTACTTCGCCTGGTACGACTACGACGAGCGCGGCTGGTACACGATGCCCACCGGCCGCGACGCCATCCTCCGGCTCACGTGCGACATCGGCTACCCGGTCTGGGACGAGACCGACGACCACCCCATGGCGCCGTATCCCTACGGGCTGGCCGGCTGGACGGCGGACGACGAGCGGCTCCTGGTCTACGACCGGTTCGATATCTGGGCGGTGGACCCGATGTGCGGGGACGCCGCCCGCCGGATCACCGACGGCTGGGGCCGGGAGAACGACGTCCGGCTGCGCTACGTCCAGCTCGATGACGAGGAGCGGTTCATCGACCCGGACGCGCCGATGCTGCTTTCGGGCTTCGACATCTACACCAAGGAGTCCGGGTTCTTCCGGGACCGGGTCGACGGCAGCGATCGGCCCCAGGAGCTGGTCTGGGCGCCGAAGCGGTTCGACGACCTGTCGAAGGCGGAGGACGCGGACGTGCTCCTCTACACGAGGGAGGACGTGCAGGAGTTCCCGGACCTCTGGGTGGCGGATGTCGAGCTCGACGGGGCGAGGAAGATCAGCAGCGCGAACCCGCAGCAGAGCGAGTACAACTGGGCCACGGTCGAGCTGGTGGAGTGGCTGTCCACGGATGGCGAGGAGCTCCAGGGGCTGCTCTACAGGCCCGAGGACTTCGACGCGTCGAAGGCGTACCCGATGATGGTGTACTTCTACGAGCGGAACAGCGACAACCTCCACCAGCACGCGCCACCGCTCCCCCACCGGTCGATCATCCAGCCCACGTTCTACGCCAGCCGGGGCTACATCGTGTTCATCCCGGACATCGTCTACGAGGAGGGCTTCCCGGGCCAGAGCGCCCTGGACTGCGTGATGCCCGGCACACTGATGCTCGCGGAGGAGCCGTGGGTCGACGAGGAGAACGTGGGGGTCCAGGGCCACAGCTGGGGTGGCTACCAGATCGCGTACATGGTCACCCAGACCGACTTCTTCAAGGCGGCGGAAGCGGGCGCGCCGGTCTCGAACATGACCAGCGCGTACGGCGGGATCCGCTGGGGCAGCGGGCTCAGCCGCATGTTCCAGTACGAGCGGACCCAGAGCCGGATCGGCGGGTCGCTCTGGGCCCGGCCGATCCGGTACATCGAGAACAGCCCGCTCTTCTTCCTGCCCGAGGTGGAGACGCCGCTGCTGATCATGCACAACGATGAGGACGGCGCGGTCCCGTGGTACCAGGGGATCGAGCTCTTCGTGGGACTCAGGCGACTGGGCAAGCCGACGTGGATGATCGTCTACAACGAGCAGCCCCACTGGCCGATCACGGCGGCGAACAAGAAGGACTGGAACATCCGGATGCAGCAGTTCTTCGACCACTACCTGAAGGGCGCGCCGCCCCCCGTCTGGCTCGAGGAGGGGATCCCCGCAACCGAGAAGGGGGAGACGCTCGGGCTGGAGCTCGTGGAGGCCAACGGGCAGTAGGGCGGGAGCGGCAGGCGGGCGGCGGACGCCGCCGGGGACCCGACCCGCGGCCGTCGCGGCTTCAGGGCACCACCGGGCGGCTCGACGCCCGGGCCCCCTGCCCCTACTCTTACCACCATGCGTACAGTGACGCGGTTCGTGGTCGTGGTGGCGTTCCTGGCGCTCGGAGCGGCCGGTCTCTACTTCCTCGCGGCGCCGGGCCTGATGGAGCAGCAGGTCCGGGAGGCGATCCTGACGACGGTCGAGCGCGAGGTGCCGGCGTCGTTCCTCGTCACCGGCCGGCTCGAGGTCACCGTCACGACCCGGATCGAGGACAGCCGGGTCCTGCTCCCCGGGATCGTCGGACTCGACCTGGGCACCGCCCGGGCCACCGTGCGGGTGCCGGGCCGGGTCTCGTACGGGTTCCCGGCGGACTCGCTGCGCCCGGAGATGGTGCGGCTGGCCGCGGACGGCGCCATCGAGGTCGAGCTCCCGACGCTAATGGTCTACTCGGCGGAGCCCGACCTGACGGCGCTGGAGGTGGAGACGGAGCGGGGCTGGGCCCGGCTCCCCGGGGCCCGCGAGGAGGTCGAGCGGCAGGCCATTGCCGTTATCGAGGGCGCGCTCCGACGTCAGGGGACCGCCCACCTCGCGAGCTCGTACCAGCCGAGGATCAACGCCGCACGAGCCTTGCAACGCCTTTTGAGCCCCGCACTTCACGGGCTCGGGGTGGACGATCCGGTCTTCCGATTCGATATCGGCGACGACCTGATCGTTCGGCCTTCCGGTTGAGACCCGGAACCCGCTATCATTGCGTCCCCGCGCTCGGCGCGTAGCTTGGGAGGCGGGAAGACTAACACTTCATCACCCCTCACACGGAGGATACGGGATGGCCAAGGCACGCGGTGGTCTTGCACAGAAGGTGCAGCCGGACGCAATGCTCGCGAAGGTCGTCGGGAACCAGGCGATGACGCGGAGCGAGATCACGAAGAAGGTCTGGGACTACGTCAAGAAGAACAAGCTGCAGGACTCGGAGAACCGTCGAATGATCAACGCCGATGACACGATGCGGCCGATCTTCAACGGGAAGAACCAGGTCTCGATGTTCGAGATGACGAAGCTCGTGAACCAGCACGTCTCGAAGACCTGACCTCGTCGCACGACAGTGCTAGACGACGGGCCCGCCGGTCCAGGGACCGGCGGGCCCGTTCCACATCCGGGCGCGGAGGGCGCGGGCCGGGAGGGCGCCGGCGTTCCGCCCCCTACCAGCGCTCCTCCACCCGCTCGCCCGTCCGGGCGGTGTAGAGGAGCACCCGCTCCGAGACCGGCTCGCCGGTCATCGCCTCCCACGCCCGGGCATAGTGCTCGACCTGCCGGCGGTAGGCCCGCGCCCGGTCCGGGAACCCCGGGTCCGTCCCCACGTCCGTCTTGTAGTCGACGATGACCCAGCCGCCCTCCTCCCGGAACGCCAGGTCGATCACCCCCTCCATGATCCGGAGCGCGCCCTCGGGGCCGGCGCCCGGCTCCCGGTACGCGAACGGCACCTCCGACAGGACCATGTCGGCGTCGCGGGCCCGACGCCAGACCTCCGACTCCAGCACCCGTTCCACCAGCCCGACCAGCTCGTCGAGCTCCGCGGGCTCGCCGTCGGTCACGGGGCGCTCCGCCTCGAGCAGCGCGCTGCGGGCGACCCGGCGGAGCTCCGATCCCGCCACGCCCCGACCGGCGGCGTCGAGCGTGGCGTGGACCGCGATCCCCCAGCTCAGGCCGCGGAACACCGGGTCGGGGCCGTCCCGGGGGTCCGGGAGCGGGGCGGTCACCGGCGCGGCATCGGCGCCCGCCTCTTCCTCCGGCGCCGGCCTCTTGGCCAGCGTGGTCGCCGTGATCACCTCGTAGCTCGCGGCGCCCCGCTCCGCGCGGGTCGCGGCCAGTCGGTCCGCCGCGGCCACCAGCGCGTCGGCGTCCACGTCGAGCTCCGCAGGCGACGGCGTCGATCCGGGCTCCAGCCGGAGGTCGTCGCCGTGGGCGTCGATCCAGTCGTAGAGGCCCGCCCAGACGGACCGGGACTCGTCGCCCGACTTCCGGGCCACCACCAGCCGCTCCCCCGCCCGGGTCGCGGCGACATACAGCAGCCGGTCCTGCTCCGCCTCCTCGAACCGTCGCTCCTCCGCCTCCTTCTCCTCCCAGCCGGGCGGGCGAGCGATGACCCGGGTGCGCCACGCATCCGCCCGCTCCTGCACCACGAGATATCCGACGGCCGAGCCGTCCTCGCTCCGCTCGATATGGCGGACCACGGGGTGCGCCCCGCCGGCGACGGGGTGGACGAGCGCCACCACCGGCGCTTCCAGCCCCTTGGCCTGGTGCAGCGTCATGACCCGTGCGACCCCGCTCCGGACGGGCTCCAGCGGCGCTTCCGCCTCGTCGGCCTCGAGGGCCGTCCGCAGCGCCTCGGTGGCCGCTGCGACCGAGGTGTCGCCGTTCAGAGCGGCCATCCGGATCGCGTCCAGCGCGAAGAGGAGTGAGCCGGCCCGGAGCTCGCCCAGGTCCCGGGCGGCCGCCAGCGGGACGAGCCCCACGTCGTCGACGATCGTGCCCACCAGCACGTCGGCCGGCTCGGTCCGGGACCGTTCCCACCACCGGTGGATCTGACGGAGCGCGCGTCCCACGGCCGAGTCATCGCCGGCATGGGGTCGGGTGATGTCGAACCGGCCGCCGTCCAGCGCCCAGTCCGCGAGCCGGTCGTGGTCGAGCCCGAAGAGGAGCCCGACCAGGACGGCCACGACCCGGACCGGGTCGGTGGGGTCCGCCAGCGCCTCCAGCAGGACCAGCAGCTCGGCGAGCTCCTCGGTCCGGTCCACGCCGGCCCCGGTGACCTGAACGGGGACGCGCCACGCCTCCAGCGCCCGGGCGTACGTGGCCAGCTCCGCCTTCTGTCGGGCCAGGATGAGGAAGTCGCCGGGGCTCCGACCCGCCCGGACCTGCTCCGCGATCCAGGGGACCAGCCGCGCGGCACCGTCCTCCGCGGCCGCCCGGTGCGACCGTCCGTCCGGGTCGATGAGATACTGGTGCACGCCCTGACGCCCCGGGTCCGACACGCGCCGGGTGCGCAGCGGTGCGAACGCCGCCTGGTACGGGGTCGCATGATCGGGGAACCGGCCGTCGTCGCCGAAGACGCCATCGACCAGCTCGCCGATGGGCGGGAGCGAGCGGAAGTTGGCCACCAGCTCCACCACGTGGCCGAACTCGGCGAACCGGTCCCGGACCAGGTTGTAGACGGCGATATCGGCGCGGCGGAACCGGTAGATCGACTGCTTGGGGTCGCCGACCACGAACAGCGCTCCGGGTCGGGGCTCGACTTCCTGCCACGGGCGGTCATCGGCGGGCGAGGACAGCAGCATCAGGACCTCGGCCTGGACCGGGTCGGTGTCCTGGAACTCGTCCACCAGCACCCGACGGTACCGCCGCCCCAGCTCTTCCCGTGCCCCGGGGTGCGTCCGCAGCAGTCGGGCGGCGAGCATCAGCAGGTCCTGGAAGTTGAGGGCGCCGGTCCGGCGGCGCTCCGCCTCGAACGCCTCGGCCGCCCGGCGGGCGAAGGCCAGTGCGATGGGGTACCGGTGCGCCCACCATCGGTCCAGGACCTCGGCCACGGGGCCGTCCCGGAGCTGGCCCCACGCCTCTCCCAGCGCCTTGGCCGCACCGCCATCGGGCCACCGCTTCTGGGTCGGCCTGTGGGACCGGCCGTGGAGCTCCTCGGCGATCGTGTCGAGGAAGACGGTCCGGTCGTCCCAATCCACCACCCGCCGGAGGAAGAGCAGGACCCGGATCCGGGCCTGGAGGCTGTCCCACCCGTCCTCGTGGGCCTCCGCCGGCATCAGCGCGGCGCCCCGGTCCAGGAGCGCGTCCACCGCCTCCCGGACCTCCGCCACTTCGGCATCGCCCGGCGGCGACACCGGATCGGCGGGGAACCGGACGTCCGGGTTGGCCACCAGCTCGTCGAAGAGGGGCTCCAGCTGCGACGGGACGAGCCCCACGTCCGTCAGCTCGGCCGCCAGCGGGTCCGAGACCGCGGACAGCCGCTCGAGGTGCGTCCGCCAGAACGCCCGGCGCTGACGCACCTCCTCGGCACCCATCAGCTCCCGGAACGCCGGGTCCAGCCCGGCCTCGATCGGCCGCTCCCGAAGGAGCCGGGCACAGAAGGAGTGGATCGTGCCGATGAAGCCCCGGTCGATCTCCCGCAGCGCGACATCCAGCCGGTCCACGACGTCAGGGCGGTCTGCGTCCCGGGCCTCGGCCAGCTCCGTCTCCAGCGCCGTCTGGAACCGCTGTCGCAGCTCCGCGGCCGCCTTCCGGGTGAACGTCACGGCGGCGACCTCGTCGACCCGGGCGGTGCCCGACCGGACCAGCGCTACCATCCGCTCCACGAGCGCCGTGGTCTTCCCCGACCCGGCGCCGGCCTCGACCAGCAGGTTCGTGTCGAGCGCCTCCCGGATGCGGGCCCGGGCTCCGGCGTCCGGGAGCGGCCCGTCGACGAACCGGCGCGGCGTGACCGGAACGCCCGCCGGCGTCTCGGGGGTCGGGACCGGCTCGGGCGTCGGCCCGGGTCCCGGGGACGGCCGGGACGCGGTGCGCTCCCCGGTATCGGCGGACGGGGGCCCGGAATCGGGCTCCGGGGTCCGGGCCCCGGAATCGGGCGCGCCGTCCGGCGCTCCGGTCCCCGGTGCGGGATCGAAGAGCCCCAGCTGCGTCGGGTCGTCAGGGCGTTTCGCCATGGTCCTCCAGCTCCGCCAGGAACGTCTCCTCCCAGCTGCGGGCCTCCCGGCGCTCCCGGTACTCGGGCAGCGTTCCGAAGTGCGCGGCCGCCCAGTCGGCCCGCGGCGTCTCCCACGCCCGCTGCCAGCCGTCGGTGTGATGTCGGCAGATCGGCTTGTAGTCGCAGAACCGGCAGTCGCCGGCCTCCTCGGTGGGGAGGAACCGCCCGGCGGCCACGCCGTCCAGGAGCCGTGCGATCAACCCGCGACCCCGACGGAGCTCGTCGCGCCGGAACCCGATGACCTCGTTCTGACCCCGCCAGGTCGGGAAGTGGTACTCCATCCGGGCGACCTCGCCGTCCATCGCCCACTCGGCCGCGATGCTGTAGACCAGGTTCTGGAGCCGGCGGCCGCCATGGAAGATGCCGTGGCGGCGCTCGTAGTGGCTGGTGCTGCCGGTCTTGTAGTCGATGACCACCAGCCCCTCGGCCGTCTCGTCCACCCGGTCGATGGCGCCCCGGAGCCGGACCTCGCCGCCCTTCAGCTCCAGCGGCGCCGGCGGCTCACCGGAGAAGCCGAACTTCAGCTCCAGCGCCCGCCACCGGTCGTCCCTGCCCTCCATCATGTGGGCGAACGACCGGACATCGGCCCGCAGGTCCCGCATCTCCCTCCGCCGGACGGCCTCGCCGGGGGGTGGCACTTCCCTGGCCATGCGATCGGCCTCCCGATCCAGCCGCTCCAGCGCCAGCGCGACGAAGGCGTCCTCTCCGGCCCTGACCCCGGCCGACCGGGCCCCGGCCAGGATTCTCTCGAACACGGTGTGCAGGAGGCGACCCCGGTCCATGGCATCGAGCCACATGTCCGGGTCCGGGTCCGGGTCGTCCGGCGGGCGGACACGGAGACAGTACTTGTAGAAATACCGCAGCGCGCAGGTACCCAGGTCCTCGAGGCCACTGGCGGAAAGGACGATCTCCGGATTGCTCCGAGGGTCCAGCGCGTCCCTCGGCTCGATCGCGCCGTGGTACGGGGTCGCCGTGTCGCCGGCCAGCGCCTGGACGGCCTCGAGGCCCGCGTCGAGGCTCGGGTAGGCCGCGCGGACCGTGGCGGTGCCCGAGCGGAGGATCCCGTCCGACTCCAGCGCCCGGAACCAGACGTCGACGGCATCGACCGCTCCGGTGCGGGCCATGGGCGAGGCCGCGTCGCCGAGCCCGGCGGTCAGGTCCTCGAAGGACGCCTCCGGCCGCCCCGTCGTCGCCCTGTACGCCTCCAGCATCACCGATGACGGCGCGACCGCCCGCGCCTCCGCCGGCTCCCATGCGCTGTAGCTCAGCGTCACCCGGCCCCGGAGCCGCGCCAGGCACGCGGCCAGCCGGAACCGATGGGCCGCGAGCCGATCCGCGGACGTGGGCAGCGCATGGGGGTCCAGCGCCCGTCGCTGGGCATCCAGGAGGAGCGGGTCCTGGAGCCCCGCGCCGGGGAACCGGTCGGCGTCGAGCCCGACGACGAACGTGGCCGGGCGCCCGGAATAGCCCCCATGCTCGACGTCGGAGAGGTGCAGGTGGCCGCCATCCGAGACCCAGGGCGCGGCGCCCTCGCGCTGCGGGGCGGGCACCCGGATCTCCAGCTGCCGCCGGAGCAGCGCGATGGCGGCGGCCGGCTCCATGGGCCGATCCAGCGTGGCGGCGACCCGGTCGGCGATCCCGCGGAGCCGGTCCCGGGCGGTGGCGGACGGGTCGTCGGCCGCCGCGACCCGGTCGAGGAGCGCCCGCAGCCCGCGGGCGACGTCCGCGGGCGTCACGCGCTGCTCCGGGTCGTCCCGCTCGAGCACCGGCGCGGCGTCGAGGATCGGCTTCACCACCGACCGGAGCGCCTCCAGCTCGGCGCGCTCCGTCTCGATCCGGTCCGCCGCCTCGGCGTCGGTCTCGCCCCGGCGGGGTCGCACGACCTCCCGCGTCTCCAGTGCGCGCTCGATGGCCGGAAGGTACCGGGGATGGCCCCATCCGATGCGCAGCCCGCGGAGCCGGCGCGCCAGCCGGAGCGGACTGATCCCGTGCGGGGCCTCGAGGTCGCCCGACTCCAGCAGGCGTCGGAGCTCGTCCGCCGGGTACCCCTCCCGGAGCCAGCGGAAGTATGCCGCCATCGCCCGGCCCGGGCGGGTGCGCTCCACCGGCAGACCCACGGCGTAGCTCACCGGGATGCCGAGCCGCTCGGCCACCGCGTGGAGCGCACCGCCGTAGACCACGGGGTCGGGCGTGATGACCTCGACCTCGTCCCAGCGGAGGCCCCCGGCGATCACCCGGCGCAGGACCTCCCGCACCTCCTCGACGGGGCCCGACGCGGCGAAGAGATCCAGCTCGACACCCGGCCCCGACAGCCGGCTCCGGGACAGCGCCGACAGCGGCGCCTCCTCCTCCCGGGGGCGCCAGACCACGGCGGGCGCCTCCAGACCCACCACGGGATCGGACGCGAGCGGCCGGGCACCCCGGTCGAGGAGCGCCTGAAGAAGACGGCCGGTCGTACCCCGGAGACTCAGCCCCGGCACCAGATACACGGCTGAAGGGTCGGGCGCGCCGGGCCCGTTCAGCGCGGCCGGCGCACGGTCGAGGGCGTGCGCCGTGTCGACCAGGCCCCGCGACTCCAGCACGCCGGTGTAGCGCCTCAGCACGTCGGCCACGAGCGACCGGACCCGGGAGCTCCGCCCGGACCGGTCCACCCGGCCGGCGTCAACCCGGGCCAGTCGGAGCGCCTCGACCGCGTTGACCACCGCCTGTCGGAACCCCGGCGTCTCCGCCAGCTCCCGGAGCGACGCCATCCGCTCCCGCTCCAGCGCACCGTCCAGCGCCGTGTCGATCGCCGCCTGCTCCTCGTACGGATCGGCCACCGACAGGCCCTCGGCGGCCAGCGCCGGCCCCACCAGCCCCATGGCCAGACGCCGGGGCGTAGTGATCTCCCACCCGATCCACGAGCCGCTGTGCCGCGCCAGTGAACGGAGCAGCTCCCGACCCTCGCCCATACTCGTGCAGACGAGTAACTTCCGGGCGAACGGGTGCTGATCGGTGACGGCCGCGAGGTCGGTCACGACCGCTGGAACGGGTGTGGACGTCATGGGATCGGCAAGGTAACGGGCCCCCCTGACCTCCAACACCCCGACAATACGGTCGAGGCAGCGGCCGGCGAGGGACAGCGGGCAGGAGACGGCCCGGCGATGAGACAGGACCGCAAAAAGTGGAAAGGAGCCACACGCTGAGGTCGAAACCGTCGAGCGCCGCCCGCGGGTCGGAGCGCGTCGAATCCGGTATCGGTCTGCTGCTCACCGCGCTCCTGGCCGGCGGCGTGCTCCTGACCGTATACGCGGTACTGACCTGGGACACGAGCGGGCCCGCAGGCTGGCTCACGCCCGTGGCCGGGGTCGCGGGCATCATCCTCCTCTTCTCCGGCGCGTTCGTCCTCGGCCACCGGATGGCGCAGGCCACGGAGCGGAGCCGGGACCTCACGCGTGCCCAGCTCCAGGCGCTGATCGACGCCTCCCCGCTGGCCATCACCGCCGGCGACCTCGAGGGCAGGATCATCCTCTGGAGCGACGCTGCCGAGCGGATCTTCGGGTGGCCGGCGGGCGAGGTGCTGGGCCGGCCTTACCCCGCCGTGCCCCCGGAGACGCGGGACAGGTGGCTCGACATGAGGGACCGGGTCCTGGCCGGCGAGACGATCACCGGTGTGGAGACGAAGCGCACCACCCGGGACGGCCGGATCATCGAGGTGAGCGTGTCCGCCGCCCCGATCTACGACGACCAGGGCAGCGTCGCCGGCACCGTCGCGCTGGTCGAGGACCTCAGCCACGCCCGGGACGCGGAGCGCGAGGTGGAGGCGCTGGAGACCCAGCTGCGGCAGGCCCAGAAGCTGGAGGTCGTGGGTCGACTCGCGGCCGGGATCGCCCACGATTTCAACAATCTGCTCACCGCGATCCAGGGGAACACCGAGCTGATCCTCTCGGGCGGCGCGGGGGGGAGCGAGATCGAGGAGGACCTGCAGCAGATCTCCCGCTCTGCGGACCGGGCGGCCGCGCTCACCAGGCAGCTCCTCAACTTCGCCCATCAGGGCGCCGTGGACCCGCGCCCGCTGGACGTGAACCGCCTGGTCAAGGGCATGGAGTCGCTGCTCGAGCGGCTGATCGGGGAGACCATCGAGCTCCGGGTCGAGCTCTCCGTGGACGCCGGAACCGTGCTGACCGACCCGAACCAGATCGAGCAGGTGGTCATGAATCTGGTGGTCAACGCCCGGGACGCGCTCCCGGACGGTGGCCGGATCACCGTTCAGACCGGCTCGGCGGAGGTGGACCGGGAGGAGGCCGACTCCCTGCCGTACGAGGTGCGCCCCGGCCCGTACGCGATCATCAGCGTCATCGACAGCGGTGTGGGGATGGCGCCGGAGACCATCGAGCGGATCTTCGAGCCGTTCTTCACCACCAAGCCGGTGGGCGTGGGCACCGGGCTCGGACTGTCCACGGTCTACAGCATCGTGAAGCAGGCCCGGGGTCATATCCGGGTCGATTCCGAGCCGGGGGTGGGCACCAGTTTCCGGGTCTACCTCCCCCGGGCCGAGGGCGACCAGCCGGCCGGGCAGAGGGAGGAGCGGGCCCCGGCCGTGGAGCCGAGCGGTGGCTCCGAAACGATCCTGGTGGTCGAGGACGAGGAGGCGGTCCTGTCCATGGCCCAGCGGACGCTCGAGCGGCAGGGGTACGAGGTCCTGCCCGCCCTCAGCGGCCGGGAGGGGCTGACCCTCGCCCTGAAGCATCCCGGCGAGATCGACATGCTCTTCTGCGACGTCGCCATGCCCGACCTGACGGGCCGGGAGGTGGCCGAGCGGGTGAAGGACGTCCGGCCGGGCATCCGCATCCTCATGACCTCCGGCTACGGCGCCCGCCGGCTCACTGAGGAGGGGATCCTCAAGGGCGTCGAATTCCTGCCGAAGCCCTACTCGCCCAGGGACCTCACGGCCCGGGTCCGCGAGATGCTGGGGAGCCCCGCTCAGCACTGACCCACCCCTTGGCCATCAGGTCCCAGACGGCCAGGCCGCCGAGCAGCGCGAGGTCCGAGAAGAGGAGCGGTGCGAACAGTGGCGCGCCATAGATGACCCGGTCCTCGAGCGTGCCGGTCACATCCCGCATCACCGGGATGGCGTGCAGGACGAACCCAACCACGCCGGTGACCAGCGCCACGACCAGGAGCGCCAGGGCGCCCCTGAGGTAGCGCTCCGGCACCCGCCAGAAGATCGGCAGCACCAGCCACCCCACGACCACGCCCCCCACAATGACCGGGATCCACTCGGCGGCGTGGAAGAACCCGTTCTGGGCGTGGTCCACCAGCGACAGGACGAAGTTGCCCACGAACCCGCCCCACGCCAGCAGCAGGACCCAACGGCCCCACTCACGGCTCTCGCCCGGGACCGTCCGGTTGAGGAGCACCAGGAGCCCGAGACCGGTGAACGCCAGCGGTGCCACGAACGGCGCGGAATACACCAGGCTGCGGAGCGTCATGACCTGGAAGAAGTTGCTCTCCAGGTGGAAGAGCAGCCCCGCCACCCCGACCAGGATCGACGCCGCGCCCACCACGACACCCGTCCAGAGCCCGGCCCCCTCCTTGAAGCCCCGCCCCGATGATCGCGCGGGCGTCGCGAGCGCGAGGTTGACCAGCAGCGCAGCGGCCCCGGCCAGCGTGAACCAGAACGGGATCCACTCCGCCCAGTGACCGAACTCGTTGACCGAGTGCGCCACCCAGATATCCAGCGCCAGGAATGTCAGGTTGAGGGCCGCGAAGACCTCGACCAGGAACGACCGCCGGCGGAAGAGCATCAGCGGGCTTCGTCCCCGCCCTGGCCCTGGTAGGCGGACGGGTAGGCCGTGGGGCTGCCGTGCTCACGCAGCTCCGCGGCCATCTCCTTCAGCTCCACCGTCTTCAGCAGCAGCTCGTAGTTGCCGTGCCACTGCACGAAGTCGGCACCGCCCATGAACGCGCCGTGCTTCGCCGTCCGGCCGAAATAGTGCCAGAGGTCGAAATAGAGGAACTCCGCCGGCTCGTCGAACGGCTCGGGCGTGAGCAGCCCTTCGGCCCGCAGCGAGTCCATGATGGCCCGCGCCGCGGCCACCTTGTCGTTCGTGGCCTCCACCACCGCCTCCGCCTCCTCGTAGAACGTGTCGGTATGGGTCTCCGTGTGGCAGTTCATGCAGAGCGCCTTCATCTCGGCCTGGCCCTGGAGATACGTGGGACGACGCTCGCTCACCGCCGCGAACAGCCACCAGCTCAGCCGCTCCGTCACGTCGTGCGTCGGGCTCGCACCCTCGAGACCGCTCATGTGACAGGTGCTGCACGTCGGGACCGGCATGTCCTCCACCGTCAGCTCCGTCGGCTCCGCGCCCAGGTTCATCTCGTCCTCGCGGGCCTCGAACAGGACGCCGTGCTTCGACTCCTCGTAGATCTCGATCTGCGAGTGGTCCGGTCCCATGTGACACTGGCCGCAGGTCCGTGGCGTCCGGGCCAGCTCCACCGACGCGGAGTGGCGGCTGTGACACGCGGTGCACGTCCCGATGCTGCCGTCCGGGTTCGGCCGCCCGATGCTGTGGCACGACTCGCACCCCGACGCTATCGCCGTCTCGCCCTCCAGACGAGCCAGCGCGTTCGGCTCCCGATCCACCGCGCCCGGGTGGTACGTCTCCGCATGCGCGATCTGCTCGTCCGTGAACGGCGCCGAGCCCCGAACCGCCGCGAACGCCGGCGCCGCGTGACGGCTCCGCAGGAACTGGCGGTACTGCGTCGCATGGCACTGGTCGCAGTTCAGGGCCGTCACGCTCATCGCGATGGTGAACCCCCGATGCTCCTGACCCACCTGGTTCCCCACCGGCTGATGGCAGTCGAGGCAGTTCACGCCCTCCCGGGCGTGCCCGCTCCGCTCGTACTCCGCCACAACGGCCGCCGTCTCCTCACGGTGGCACGACGCGCACTTGCCAGTGGCCCGGACCAGCTCCGGCGTCGGCTGCTCCACCTCCACCGCCGGCCGCTCCGACTGGATCCAGAACGCGCCCACCAGCAGCGCTGTCCCGATGAACACCGCTGCGAACACCGCGCGGAACATCGTCATATCGTCTCTCTCACCGTCGTCTCGAGTCCTCCGCCGCCACCGCCCGATATTAGGATACCCCGGTCGTAAATCAAGTCGGCGGGGGCAGGCTCCTTGCGGGGCTGGCGGGCGCTGTATCGACCTCAACCGAGATGCGAGGGAGGCACTGTGATGGAGCGGAGTTTGGCAGCCGGGCTGGTGGCGCTCGTGCTGGCGGCGCCGGCGGCGGCGCAGGAAGCGGATCTGGGCGGTCAGGTCCGTCCCCGTTTCGAGATCCGGGACCCCGTAGCCGGTGCCGGGACCGTGGAGTTCACGAGCATGCGGACCCGTGCATCACTGCGGGTGGCGCTCGACGGCGCGGTCACGGCGTTCGTGCAGCTGCAGGACGTGCGGGTCTTCGGTGAGGAGGCGAGCACGCTCGGGGACTTCTCGGCGGACGGGCTGGACCTGCACCAGGGCTGGGTCGAGCTGGGCGACGCGGAGGCCTCGGACTGGTCGGTCCGGGTCGGTCGTCAGGAAGCGGTGTACGGCGGCGAGCGGCTGGTCGGCGCCGTGAACTGGACCCAGCAGGGCCGCTCGTTCGACGGGGTCCGTGCCCGCTACCGTCCGTCGGCGGACGCGGTGGTGGACGGACTCGCGTTCCGGATCTCGGACGCCTCCGTGACCGGGGTCCAGGCGGACCGGAGCCTGTACGGGGTCTACTCGACGTTCGAGGCGAGCGGCGACCTGGACCTGTTCGGTCTGCTCGACACGCAGAACGGCGTCACGGTGGACGACGACATCGTCACGCTGGGCGCCCGGTGGGTCTCGGGCAGCGAGTCGCTGACGTGGCGTCTGGAGGGTGCGTACCAGCTCGGCGAGCGCACGGCCGGGCCGATCGTCAGTGACCGCAGCGCGTTCATGCTCGGCGTCCGGGTCGGCACGCAGATGAACGAGGACCTGGAGGCCACGCTCTGGTACGACTACCTCTCCGGCGATGACGACCCCGCCGACGACGAGATCGGGGTCTTCAACACCCTGTACGCCACGAACCACAAGTTCTACGGGTACATGGACCTGTTCCTGGACATCCCGACGAGCACGAACGGCCGCGGGCTGCAGGACGCGGCACTGAAGACGCAGTGGCAGCTCGCCGATGATCGTACGGTGGGCGCGGACCTCCACACGTTCCTGGTGGCGGCCGGCGACGGGCTGGACAGCGGGCACATCGGCACCGAGCTGGACCTGACGTACCGGTGGGTGTACATGCCCGGCGTGGACGTGACCGGCGGCCTCTCGTACTTCGTGGCCGGCGATGCGTGGTCGACCGGGCTCGGCAACCCCGACGAGAACCAGGTCTGGGGCTACCTGATGATGAACGTGGCCTTCTAGCCGGTCACTCCAGGGCCAGGGCCCGGATCAGCTCCTCCGGGCTGTGGATGACGATGGCGCCCTCCGCCTCCACGCGTCGGATATGCTCGTCGCGGTCGTCCGGGTCCCGTGCCCAGAGCGCCGCGACGGGGCGGAGCCCGGCGGTCCGGGCGGCCTCCATGTCGGACCGGGTGTCGCCCACGTAGGCGGCCGCGCCGGGGTCCACGCCCACGGCGGCGAGTGCGAGCTCGAGGCCGTGGGGATCGGGCTTGGGGGCCCGTACGTCGTCGTCGAAGACCAGCGTGTCGAACGGCCCCAGCTCGTCGACCAGTGCGCGGGTGATCTCCCACGAGCGCCGGCTCTTGCCGGTGACCAGTCCCAGCGGCAGCCCCCGGCCCCGGATCGCCGCGAGGGCCTCGGGGATCCCCGGGTACACGCCCCGGAACCGGTCGGTGTGGAGCCGCTCGTACGCGCGGTAGAAGTCCTCGAGGCACGCTTCGAAGTCGGTCTCCTCCACCACGGCCCGGATGAAGGCGATCTCCGACGTGGGCCGGAGCGCCATGATGTCCTCGTGGGTCATGTCCTTCCGAACGTACGGCTCCACGGCCACCCGGTACGCTTCCAGGTACAGGGACTTCGTATCGATGAGGGTGCCGTCCAGGTCGAAGAGGACGGCGGAGGTATCGGTGCGGTCGCGAGTCTCGGTTCCCATGTCTGACGCTACCCGCGAGACGGACCAGGGTTGCGACGCCCGGCTACGTGCTCCGCAGCCGGGCGATCCGTCCCACGCCGCGGTGGACCAGCACCGGCCGGTGGGTCCCACGGATCACCTTGTCCGCGACGCTGCCGAGCACGAGCCGTCGGAGTCCGCCCCGGCCGTGCGTGCCGAGAGCGATCAGGTCGACGTCCTCCTCCTCGGCGAGCTCGAGGATCGCGGGAGCCGGGTGGTAGTCGACCCGCACGCGGACCTCCGTCGGCCGGTCGCCGAGCCAGTCCTGCGCGGCCACACGCTCCAGGTAGCCCTTCATGTGCTCCTCCCGGGCCGCCATCTCGTCGTGCGTCAGCTGGATGGTGTGGGGGAGGTAGGGCGATGCGGCGGCCACGGGCGGCTGCAGCGCGTGGACCAGGACCAGCGACGCATCGTCGGTGATGCCGAGCTCGAAGGCGTTCCGGAGCGCGGTTTCCGACGTGTCGCTCCCGTCCAGCGCCGCCAGGACACGGCCGATCTCCCGGTCGCTCTCCGGGTCGATCTCCCGGGTCTCGTCCGATGGCCGGACCAGCAGGATCGGGATCATGCAGTGGCGGATCAGAGAGTCCGCAGTGCTCCCGAGCCACGCCCGCTGGAGCCCGCCACGCCCGTGGGTGGTCATGACCACCAGGTCGATGTCCTGCTCCTCCACGAACTCGGTCAGCGCCACGGCGACCCGCCCGCTCAGCAGCGACGGGTGGACCTCCACCTCCGCCGGCGCCAGCCGCTCGACCAGCCCCTCCATGTACGAGGAGTCGTGCTCGCGCAGCTCCGCGTTCCGGATCTCCATGGCGTCCGCCAGTGGATACGTCGGGCTGACCAGCTCGGTGGGGACGTGCACCAGCGCCAGGTGGATGGCGGCGCCGGTGCGACGGGCCACGCCCAGGGCGTACGGGAGGGCGTGCTCGGCAAAATTAGAGCCGTCAACAGGAACGAGGACCCTACTGGGCATGCTCACCTCCCGCGGACGGCTCTGTAATAAGGTGAAACGAGGGCCCTACGGCGACTCTCCGGCGAAGCCCCTACCCGCGCGCCGCGGTACCCCCGCTTCGGTTCCTATGATGCCATCGAGCGCACCCGATCGCAGTCGGGTGGTTGCTGAAAATGATGTGGGGAGATGGATTACGTCGATTCCACGATCCACGATCCACGATCCACGATCCACAATCCACGATCCACGATCCACAATCCACGATCCACGAGTCGGCTAGTTGGCCCGGACCGTACGGCCCTCGGCCCAGCGGCGGAGTTCGTTGACGCGTTCGGCGGCCACGACGGAGAGCGGGCGGGTGGCGCGGATCTCCGCGGCGAGGGTATCGGTAACGAGGGCGCGGTCGTCGGCGAAGGCGGAGTAGAGGGCGCTGATGATGACCTGCTCGATCTCGGCGCCGCTGAACCCGTCGGTGGCGCGGGCGAGTGCCCGGAGGTCGAATGCGTCGGGCTCCTGGTTCCGTCGCTCCAGGTGGATCCGGAAGATCTCGGCCCGGGTGGCCGGATCCGGGAGGTCCACGAAGAACGTCTCATCGAAGCGGCCTTTCCGGAGCAGCTCGGGCGGGAGCCGCTCGACAGCGTTGGCGGTGGCCACAATGAACACATCGCCTCGCCGCTCCTGCATCCAGGAGAGGAAGGTGCCGAGCACGCGGGTCGAGACACCGCCGTCCTCGGAGCCCCCCTCGGCGAACGCCTTCTCGATCTCGTCGATCCACAGCACCACGGGCGCCATCCGCTCGGCGGTGTCCATGGCCCGTCGGAAGTTCTTCTCCGTCTCGCCGATGTACTTGTTGTAGAGTCCGGCGGGGTCGAGCTTCAGGAGTGGCAGCCCCCACTCGTGGGCGACGGCCTTGGCGCAGAGCGACTTTCCGGAGCCCGGTATCCCGACCAGGAGCACGCCCCTGGGGAACTCGAGCCCGAACTCCCGGGCCCGGCCGGGGTCGGTGATGATGGACCGCCGCTTCGCGAGCCACTCCTTGAGCGTGGCCAGGTCGGCGATCCTGGTCATGGCCTCCTCGGTCGGGTAATACTCCAGGAGCCCCTCCCGCTCCACGACCTGGCGTTTGTGGTCGAGCACCGTCCGGATGTCGTCGGGCCGGAGCCGGCCGTCCTCGATGATGGCCTTGGTGAGGACCTTCTCGGCCTCCATCAGCGTCAGCCCGCGGAGGTTGGCATACAGGCGACGCAGGTCCTCCGGCTCCATCTCCACGTCCACGTCCGCCCGGTGCCGCAGGTCCCGCAGGATCCGGCCGAGGAGCTCGTGGTAGTCCTCGTCGTCGGGGGGCGCGAGCCGGACGGTGGCGGCCCGCCGTCGCACCCGGCTCGGCAGCTCGATCCCGGTGCCGGTCAGCACGACGATCCCGTCGTTCCCCTCGTACGGCTCGATCGCGTCGGAGAGAGCGGCCGCGGTGGTGGGGTCGTCCAGGAAATCGCCGAGCCCGCGGAAGTGGTAGACGGCGGGGAAGGCGGCGTGCTGGACGTGGGTCAGTGCCGCGGCCGGCTGCTGCGTGTTGTACGTCGATGTATCGATGTCCGCCCGGCTGAGCCCCCGGCTCCGGGTCCACCTGAAGTACGGCACGCCGAGCCGGTCGGCCAGGTGGGTGAGCAGCGACTCCGCCCGCTCCTCCTCCGGCGTCTCCAGGACCACGAGCCCGTGGTTGGACCGGACGAGGAGGGCCAGCTCGTCGAGGGGATCGGGTCGCTTCATGGGGGACAACGTCGTGGGCTCGCCTCCGGCTCGCAACAGGCGAGGGCCACGGCCAACCCTGGCGACCCGGCGCCTGCACCGGCACCTTATATCCTCACTCCCACCGAGATCACCACGTCTCATGACACCTGAGCACGCGGCCGGCCCCGCGACGAGCGACCCCGTCCTTCCGCCCATCCGCGCCCGGTTCCGGGCGCTGGCGACCACCATCGTCCCGGAGAGCGCGGAGCTGGGTGACGCGGGGTGGGCGGACCTCGAGGCGATCGTGGAGAACGCACTGTCGAAGCGACCGCCGGGGATGCGTCGGCAGTTCGCCGTCTTCGTCCGCCTCCTCGACATCCTGCCGCGGCTCCGGTGGCTCCGTCCGTTCCGGCGGCTGGACGCGGAGAAGCGGGTCCGGTTCCTGAACGGGATCCAGCGGTCGCGGGTCTTCCTCTTCCGGCGCGGGTTCTGGGGCCTCCGCACGCTCGTGTACATGGGCTACTACGCCCGGCCGGAAGGGTACGCCGCGATCGGGTACGACGCCCGTCTCCGGGGCTGGCTCGAGCACCCGGACGCCGACGACGCGGCCCGCGACGCCACCCTCCGCAGCGCGACGGGGGGCGGATCATGAAGCGGCTCGCGTACGACGTGGTGATCATCGGCTCCGGCGCCGGTGGCGGCACGGTGGCCCGGGAGCTGGCGCCGCTGGCCGAGCAGGGCCGGCGGGTGCTGGTGCTGGAGAGGGGCCCGCGCGTGGATGCCGACGAGTGCACCGGCCGCGAGCTGGAGATGGCCGCCGCGCTGTACGAGGATGACGGCGGGTTCCTGACGTCGGACGGCGCCATGACGCTGGCGTTCGGCCGGGCGTACGGCGGCAGCACCGTCGTCTACACGGGCACGAGCCTGCTCCCGCCGGCGCGGGTGATCGACGGGGAGTGGTCGGTCCCGGGGCTGACCCACGCCGACCTCGAGCCCCGCGCAGCGCGGTACGCCGGCGAGAACAACGTCCACCTCCTCGACGACGCGCTGATCAACGACAACAACCGGCTCTTCCGGGAGGGCTGTGAGGCGCTCGGCTGGGAGGCCGAGCAGTTCCCGATCAACGTGAGGGGCTGCCACGGCTCGAGCCTGTGCAACCTCGGGTGCCCGAACGGAGCGAAGCAGGGCACCCACCAGGTCCAGCTGCCGGAAGCGGAGCGGCGGGGCGTGGAGGTGGTGACCCGTGCGGAGGTGACCCGTATCGACCCGGCCGACCGGTCGGTGCACGTCCGGGTCACCGGGAAGCGGCCCGGCGACAGGGGCCACCCCGGCGAGTGGGAGCCCGGCGAGTACGTCATCGACCCGGAGCTGGTGGTGGTGGCCGGCGGCTCCATCGGGACGAGCGCGCTGCTGCTCCGGTCCGGGTTCGGCGACGCGCTCCCGGCCCTCGGCCACGGCTTCACCTGCCACCCGGCCCATATCCTGGTGGCGGAGCACGACCGGCCGATCACGAACACGGTCGGTCACCCCAAGAGCTACTACCTGGACCACTGGGAGCAGGGGTACGTGCTGGAGACGTGCATGTACTTCCCGTTCATCACCGCCAAGAACCTGACCGGATTCGGCGGGCCGCACAGCCGGCTCATGCGGGCGTTCGGCCGGCTCCAGATGATCCTGGTGCTGGCACTGGACAGGGCCGTTCCCGAGAACCGGATCGAGGTCGACGACGACGGCCGCCCCGTCGTCCACTACACCTATACCGACCCCGTGGTGGACGCCCTGGTCCGGGCGACGCGGGCCAGTGCGAAGATCTTCTTCGCCGCGGGCGCCGAGCGGGTCCACGCCCCCGAGGCCGACCCGCCGCTCATCGAGAAGGCGGACGCCGACCGCGTGGACGAGCTGATCACCCGGGAGCACTTCCTGCCCGGCACGATCAGTGTCTCGGCCGCCCACCTCATGGGCGGCGCCGGGATGGGCATCGACGCCACCGACTCGGTCACCGACGCCTGGGGCCGGGTCCACGGCGCGCCCTGGCTCCGGGTGGCCGACTCGTCGCTCTTCCCCGACAGCCTCGAGATCAACCCGTACCTGACCATCATGGGGCTGGCGGACCGGGTCGCGGAGAAAGTGGCGGAGGACGTGGTCCGGTGACCCGGACGGGCGTTGCGCGGCCGGAACGGACGCGTGGCTCGACAGGCGCCCGGGGACTCACGCGAAGACGCGAAGGGGCGAAGGCGCGAATCGGGGTTCGCGAATCCGCGGCACTCGACGCCCCCTTCGCGCTCTTCGCGACTTCGCGTGAGCTGAAGATGGCCTTGCCGGGAAGCTGGCCGCACGCCGCGAGCGCGGACCCGAATGTCGTCGCATGGAAAAGGAGAAACACGTGGGAATAGCCGGTGGAAAGATCGTGGTCCGCGCACTGGAGGACGCGGGCGTGCCGTTCACGTTCGGGATCCCGGGCACCCACAACATCGAGCTGTACGACGCGCTGGCGGAGTCGGACACGGTGCGGCCGATCCTGGTCACGGACGAGCAGAGCGCGTCGTTCATGGCGGACGGCGTCTGGCGGGCGTCCGGGCGGCTGGGGTGCGTCAACGTCGTCCCGGGTGCGGGTCTGACCCACGCGCTCTCGGGGATCGCCGAGGCGTGGATGGACACGATCCCGATGCTGGTCCTCGGCTGCGGGATCCGGACGGACACGGGCCACGGCTACCAGCTCCACGACATCGACCAGGCGGCGATAGTGGCGCCCGTGACCAAGGCGCAGATCAGGGTCGAGTCCGGTGACGCGCTGTACCCCGCGATCCGGAACGCGTGCCGGCTGGCGCAGGAGGGCGTCCCGGGGCCCGTGTACGTCGAGGTCCCCGCCAACCTGTACCTGTTCACCCACGACGTCGACCTGGAGGAACAGCGCGCCGAGCAGCGGGACATCGAGCCTCGCCGAGCGGCGCCGGACCCGGACCAGATCGAGCGGATCGCCGGCCGGCTCCAGGCGGCGGAGCGCCCGCTCCTCTACGTGGGCCTCGGCGCGCTCCCGGCCGCTGATGACCTCATCGCGCTGGCGGAGCGACTGGAGTCGCCCGTAGCCACCACGTTCCAGGGGAAGGGCGTGTTCCCGGAGGACCACCCGCTGGCGCTCTGGCCGGGGTTCGGCGATGCCGCGCCCAGGTTCGCGCGCGAGGTCGCCGCCGACTGCGACTGTGTCCTGGCCATCGGCTGTCGGTTCGGCGAGGTGGGGACCGGGAGCTACGGTCTCGAGCTGCCCGGGCCGCTGATCCACGTCGACATCGACCCCGCGGCGCCCGGCCGGAACTTCGATACCGTCGAGGCCGTGAACGCCGACTCCGCGCTCGTTGTCGAAGCGCTGCTGGAGAGGCTCCCGCCGGAGCCCGCGGACCCGGCCCTCCGCCGCCGGATCGCCGAGGGCCACGAGGCCGTGGACGCCGAGCGGGCGCGGCGCTCCGATGGCGGCGTCTCCCCCTTCGCGCTGATCCGGGCCATCCACCACCGGCTCGGCCCCGACACGGTGTTCACGACCGACAGCGGCAACGGGACCTTCCTCGCGATGGAGACGCTCCGACTGCCGGGGCCGCGCCAGTTCCTGGCCCCGATCGACTATTCCTGCATGGGGTACAGCGTCCCCGCGGCCGTGGGCGCGAAGCTCGCCGCGCCCGACCGGCCGGTGGTCGCGCTGACGGGCGATGGAGCGTTCCTCATGACGGGGCTCGAGAAGCTCACCGCCAGGCATTACGGGGTCCCGGTCGCGATCTTCGTGCTCCGCGACGAGGAGCTCGCCCAGATTTCACAGTTCCAGGAGACCGCGCTCTCCCGGAAGACGGCCTCGGAGGTCCACGACTACGACCTCTGCGGGATGGCCGCGGGGTCCGGCATCGAATGCGTCGAGCTGCCCACCGACGACGAGATCCCCGCCGTGCTCGACCGTGTGGCCGCAACCCTCGCCGACGGGCAGCCGATCCTCGTGAACGTGGCCATCGACTACAGCCGGAAGACCTACTTCACCAGGGGCGTCGTGAAGACGAACCTGCTGCGGCTGCCGTGGAAGGACCGGCTCCGGTTCGTCGGCCGGGCGGTGAAGCGGAAGCTGTTCGGGGCCTGAGCGTCGGGCGCAGCCCGGGGCTGCTCAGCGCTGGAGCCGTGCCGTCGCCCACCGGGCGATCTTCTGCTGGGCCACGGGGAGCGCGTACTCGGCGAGCCGGGCGGGCGGCACCCACGCCGCGTCATCGGCACCCTCGCCGCGGACCCCGGGCGTCGCGTCCGCGTCACGGACCCGGAGCAGCACGGGCTCGTAGGTGACGCGCTTGTGCGAGAAGGTGTGGACCACGGGGTCGAGCTCTGCGGACGAGACGGACGCCTCGATGAGCGCGCTGACAGCGTCCGACCAGTCACGTCCTCCTTCATCCGGTCCGTCCTGACCCGACCCGTCCTCTGCCGCCGGCGATCCCGGGAACTCCCAGAGCCCGCCCAGCAGCCCGTCCTCCGGGCGACGAACCAGGAGGAGCACGCCGTCGTCCCGGGCGATCACGACCGTCCGGACGGTCTCCTCCGGAATCGCCTTCCGGGCCTTCGGTCTCGGCCGCTGCTCCTGCACGCCCAGCCGTCGTGCTTCGCACCACCCGGCCAGCGGGCACGCGTCGCAGTCGGGGCTGCGGGGCGTGCAGACGGTGGCGCCGAGCTCCATCAGCGCCTGGTTGAAGTCGCCGGGCCGGTCGGCGGGGACGAGGTCC
Organism: Candidatus Longimicrobiales bacterium M2_2A_002; assembly: GCA_051418035.1. GTDB lineage: Bacteria > Gemmatimonadota > Gemmatimonadetes > Longimicrobiales > RSA9 > JAWVYT01. The sequence goes on along the minus strand of JBPRGE010000057.1, from coordinate 4,477 downwards.
GCCGCGAGCGATCGGAGCTCCGCGGCCGTGGGCGCCTCGAGGTCGTAGAGCCGGGAGAGCACCCGCCGGACGTTGCCGTCCACGGCCGGTGTCGGGACCCCGTGCGCGATGCTGGCGACGGCGCCGGCGGTGTACTCCCCGACGCCCGGCAGCTCCCGCAGCTCTTCCACCGTTTCCGGCACCCTGCCGCCGAATCGCTCCCGGACCATCCTGGCCGCGCCGTGGAGGTTGCGGGCCCTGGAGTAGTAGCCGAGCCCCTCCCACCGCTTGAGGACGTCATCGAGGTCGGCGTCCGCCAGGTCGTCCACCGTCGGGAACCGCTCCATCCACTCCGTCCAGTACGGGACCACCGTCTCGACCCGGGTCTGCTGGAGCATGACCTCGCTGACCCAGATGGCGTACGGGTCCGACGTCTCCCGCCACGGCATGGCGCGGCGATGGGCGTCGAAGTGGGTCAGGAGGGCGCGGGCGATCTCGTGGGGCTTCGGGCTCGGCATGGCCACACGGTACCGGACCGGGCCACGCCTGTCGAGTCGCCGCGCCGCCCGATCAAGGTCGGGTTGGCGGTCAGCCGTCCCACAGCTGTCGGCCCGGGCGCGCTTCCATTCGGGAAGCTGTCCCGACGCCGCCTACCACTCGCCGCTCTCGCGCCAGTCCAGCACCGCGCCGGTCTCCTCCGTCAGCGCCACCAGCCGCTCCCGTGCGTGCGCGACCATCGGCTGGAGCGCCGGGTCGGCGTCCTCCCAGAGCCGGATGAACTCGGCGTAGTGCGACGCGGCCCGCCCGGGCTCATCCAGCGCCTCGTACGCCTGGGCGCTCCGGTAGTGGGCGTAGGGAAGCCGCGACGGGAAGGTGGAGATCGCGCGGTGCCAGCGGATCGCTTCCCGGTAGCGTCCCGCTTCGAACAGCGCTTCGGCCCGGAGAGACACGCTGGCGATCTGGGTGAGCACGGGGGACGCCAGCACGTTCCAGGGGTACTCCTCCCAGAATGAGGCGCCCTCGATGATCTCGAGTGCCGCGGCCGGCCGACCCTCCTCCAGGGCGACCGTGCCCCGGACATGCCGGGCCAGGTCGGCCGCCAGTGTTCGGACGCGGTCCACTCCACCCAATGCCTCGAGCTCGTCGGCAAGTCGGCGCGCCTGATCACGACGGCCCAGCCGGTTCTCCACCAGGGCCAGCAAATATGTCCGGAGGTGCGGCCGGAACAGCGCGTGGGGGTCGGTCGGGTCGCCGGGCGCCGGCTCCGTCACGACCGGCCCGGGGTCCCAGGCCAGGAGCTCGGCCCGCAGCCCTTCCAGCTCCGTCCGGGGGACCTTCAGGATGGACCACGACGCAAACATGACGCGGGACGCGAGCATGGCGTCAGGAACATCGGCCCTGAGCTTCGCCAGCTCCGCCAACGCCTCCTCCGGGTGGCCGTACTTGACCAGCGTCATGGCAAGGAGGTGGGACGCAACGGCCTTCGCCTCGACGGGGAGCCCTCGCATGACCGCCTCGGCCATCCTCCGGACCGTCGCCAGGTCGTCGGTGACCCACATGGCGAAGAAGTAGGCGGCACCGGACTCTTCCCCGGCCTCCGCTGCTGCGAACCCCTCGTCCATGCCGACGGAGTCCCGGGCGGCGAAGGCCCTCTGAACCTCCATGGTGGGATCCAGATCGCCGCCGGGCGTTCGCAGTGCGGCCCGTGTCAGGGAGTCCACCACCGCCACATTGCCGAAAATCGCTTCGATGTTGCTCAGGTGGAAGAGGGATGCGCCGTGGCCCGGGTCCAGCGCCAGCGCCCGCTCGAAGGCCTCGCGGGAATCGGTGAGCGAGTAGCCCAGCAGGTAGCCCCAGTGGAAGATCTCCTCGCCCAGCTCGTACCACGCCTCCACGTCATCCGGGTACGACCGGACGATTCCCTCGTAGAGCTCCACGGCGTCCGCGTGCCGACCGGACTGCCTCGCCGTGAACGCCGCCACCAGCGCCAGGTCCCGCTCGCTCAGGTGTTTGCCGTGCCGCCGGGCCGCAGCCAGGGCCGTCCGGGCCAGGCCGCCACGCTCCGCCCACCATGCGGCCACGGCCATCCGGTAGTAGGCCAGGGCGAACGCCGTGTCCGCCTCCACGGCCCGCTCGAGGAGGACGATGGCGTCATCCGGCCGGTTCTCCCGGAGTGCCTGTTCCCCTTCCAGGAACGCCTTCAGCGCCGGCAGGCTCTCAGTGGTCAGCGCCGCGATCCGGGGCATGCGACCCGGCTGGGCCAGCTCGCCGGTGGTCAACAGCTCCGCCGCCAGGTCGTCCACCAGGTCCAGGAACGTTTCCGCCGGACCCTCCGCCGAAGCCTGCGCCAGCGCACGGTCCGGCTGGCCGGTCTGGTAGACACCCGCCTGGAGACGGATCTCCCCGCCGAACTCCAGAACGCTGCCCACCACGTAGTAACCGGCCACCAGCCGGCGGGCCAGCGCCTCCGCATCGTCGGGGTCCTCGGCGTCCCTGGCCATACGCAGGACCACCCGGGTGTCCGTCGCACGGAGGCTCCCGAGCCCGTCGAGCTTGGTGCCCAGCAGCTCGACCATGCCCTCCGCCAGGACGTCCACCTGGTCGCCGCCACGAACCGTGAACGGGAGCACCGCGATGGACGTCTCGTCGAGCTCGGCTGCGTCGCCGTCATCACCGCTGAATACGATAAACGAAATCCCCGCGAGGGCCACGATGAGGATGGCCCCCATGACCGCGATCCGGCCGAACAGCACGTCGGAGACGGCGGATCTCGACCTGGCCGCGCGCGCTGTCTCGTCCCGGTCGGAACCCGGGGCCTCGACCGCCCCGGCAGGCTGCGTCTTCTGCACACCCTCGGGCGTGATGTCGAAGGCCCATGCCACCCCCACGACCACCGGAAAGCCCAGGAGCAGGAGAACCACCACAAGCGTGTGCGTCCATGCGGGCAGGAGCAGCGCCGGGCCCACGACCTCGGAGACCTGTGCCACCAGCCAGCCGGCCACGATGTACACGACGGCGACTCGCAGGACGCGGCGACGTTTCAGCTCCCGGAAGAACCGCTCGAACCCGGATCCGGACTCAGGCATGCCGCCCTCCGATTGGGATCGGTTGGATGGGCAGGCGGCTTCATTGACAAATATGCAGGGGCTGTGGGGGAATACAAGGCAGTTCGGGGCAGACGGAACACCACAGAACAACCAACAACTACGGAACAGCCTGTGGGGTACGGGGGGAGCTCTGCTCTCGGCTGGGGCGGGACGGCTGTAGAAAAACGGCTCCTGCAGGCATGAGGGTGGCTGATCAGGCCATGGCCGCGGCGAGGGGTGCGTGCGCATCGTGGGGAGCATGGCCAGGAACCGGTTCGACTTCGAGGACATGCAGGTGTTCCGGCGGGCGCTGGAGCTGGTCGAGGCGGTGGACGATTTCGTGCGACCGCTTCGCGGCTACCGGAAGGCTCTGGCGTCCCAGATGTTCCGGTCGGCGTCCTCGGTGGCCCAGAACGTCGCGGAGTCGACGGGCCGGAACGGGTACCGTGACCGGGCCCGCTTCCTGGACATCGCCAACGGGTCCGCCCGTGAGACAGGCGCCGGCGTGGCCATCGCCGACCGTCTCGATATCGGCAGCGCTGAGGACCGCCGTTACCTCCGGGAGCTCCTCACCGAGATCATCTCCATGCTCACCACCAACGCCCGCCTCCTCCGCGAGCGCGGCAGAGAGCGACGCCAGCCCCCTCGAGACGCTGCCCCCTCCGCCGACCGCGCTGCCGACGGCGCCGGCCCCGGGCCCACCGAACCCTGACCCCGCGCCCACACCCCATCCCCCCGCAAGCTGTACCGTAGTTGTTGGTTGTTGTTGTTGGTTGTTGTTGTTGGTTGTTTGTTGTTCGTTGTTCGTTCACTGCTGCCCCGCCCGGGGATTGCGTAAACCCCGGATCATCGTGACCGTTGAAATACCCCTACTCGCCGAGGCACCCCCATGCGCTTCACCACGTACAGCAAGTACAAGGGCAGCTGGCTGGACGCGCTGAACCTGGAGTCGCTGCTGGAGCAGCTGAGCGATTTCCTGCTCCAGGCGGGGTTCGCGGGTGGGCCGGAGGACCAGCCGTGGTGGGCGTGGGACCAGCCGCAGGAGGGGGACCGGTCGCTGGGCGCGCTGAAGGAGGCGCTGATTCGGGCGCTGATGGAGAGCGGACAGCTGACGCCGGAGAAGCTGGCGGAGCTGCGGGGTGAGGGCGAGGGGTCGGAGGAGGTGCGGCAGGAGATCGCCGACCTGCTGGACGAGCTGGTGGAGCGGCTGGTCGAGGAGGGCTACCTGACGCTCGACGGGGAGCAGGGGATGCCGTCGTCGTTCCAGGAGGTGGACGGCGAGGGGAAGATCGACGATGCCGCCGACGCCGCCCGTCAGGTGGAGTTCAACCTGACCGGGAAGGGGCTGGATTTCCTGGGCTACCGGACGCTCCGGGACCTGCTGGGCGGGCTGGGCAAGTCGAGCCTGGGCG
>JBPRGE010000056.1:0-5129 GCA_051418035.1 Candidatus Longimicrobiales bacterium M2_2A_002 | reverse complement strand
CCCCCTAGTCTGTCCTAGTCCGCCAGCGTACTCAGGTCGCCCGGGTCCTCGCCCAGGGACTCGGCCTTGAGGAGCCGGCGCACGATCTTGCCGCTGCGGGTCTTGGGCAGCGTGTCGCGGATCTCGATCTCGGCGGGCTGGGCGATGGGGCCGAGGTCCTGGCGGACGTGGTCCTTCAGGCTGCCGACCAGGCCGCCGGCCTGCTCGGTCCCGGGCTTCAGTACGACGAAGGCCTTGATGTACTCGCCCTTCACCTCGTCCGGGAGCCCGATGACGGCGCTCTCGGCCACGGCCGGGTGGCGCAGCAGCGAGCCCTCGACGTCGGCGGTGCCGATCCGGTGGCCGGCCACGTTCATGACGTCGTCGGCGCGGCCGAGGACGGCGAAGTAGCCATCGGCGTCGCGGACGGCGACGTCGCCGGCGGAGTAGCGGCCGTCGAACTCCTGCCAGTACTCGGCGTAGCGGTCCGGGTCGTTCCAGACGGTCTTGAGCATGTGGGGCAGGGGTCGCTCCAGGATCAGACGGCCGCCCTTGCCGGGCTCGACCTCGTTGCCGTGGGCGTCCACGACCTTCGCCTCCACGCCCGGCATGGGCTTGCCGACCTTGCCGGGGCGGGCGGGGAAGGTGGGCAGCGTGCCGAGGACGGGGCCCGCGATCTCGGTCTGCCACCAGTTGTCGACGACGTACCCGTCGGCCTGGCCGACCAGGAACTCGGTGGCCCAGCTCTGGGCCTCCGGGTTCAGCGGCTCGCCGGCACACGCCAGGAGCCGGAGCCGGCTCAGGTCGTACTTCTGCGGGACGTCGCCGCCATGGCTCATCCACATCCGGAGCGCGGTGGGCGCGGTGAACATCAGGTTCACGCCGAAGCGCTCGCACAGCTCCCACGTGACCTCGGGCGACGGGTAGTCGGGCGCGCCCTCGCGGCAGAGCACCGTCGCGCCCGTGCTCAGCGGCCCGTAGACGATGAACGAGTGGCCGACGATCCAGCCGATGTCGCTGGTGCTCCAGTAGATGTCGCGCTCGCCGATCTGGTAGAACGCCCGGCTCAGGTACGTCGTGCCCACCATGTAGCCACCGGTGGGGTGGACCACGCCCTTCGGCTTCCCGGTCGTGCCGGACGTGTAGAGGATGAACAGCGGGTCCTCGGCGTCGACCGTCGCCGGCTCGCAGTGGATGTCGCGGGGGTTCTGGATGTCGTAGAAGTCGTGCTCCCGCTCGCCCTCGAGGTCCGGCCGGTCCGGGTCGCCCGGGTAGCTGCCCCGGCGGTGGACGATGACGTGCTCGACCTCCGGCAGGTCCGTGACCGCCTGGTCGACCGTCGGCTTCAGGTGCACGGCCTTGCCGCGGCGGTACGTGTAGTCGCTGCAGACCACGACCTTCGCGCCCGCGTCCTGGATCCGGCTCCGGAGCGCCTCCGTGCCCATCCCGGCATAGACGACGCTGTGGATCGCGCCGATCCGGGCGCTCGCCAGCATCGCGATGATCCCCTCCGGCACCAGCGGCATGTACAGGATGATCCGGTCGCCCTGCTCCACGCCCAGCCGGCGGAGCGCGTTGCCGAACCGGTTCACCTCACGGTACAGACGGTTGTACGTGAACGTCCGCTCCTCGCCGTCCTCGCCGACCCAGATCACCGCCGCCTTGTTCCGGCGCGCGCTGTGGACGTGACGGTCGATGCAGTTCAGCGTGGCGTTCAGCTTCCCGCCCACGAACCAGCGGTGGTCCGGCGCGTCGAACTGCAGCACCTCGTCGTACGGCTCGATCCAGTCGAGCGCCCCGGCCTTCTCGCCCCAGAACGACGATGGGTCCGCGGACGCCGCCTCGCGCTCGGCGTCGTAGTCGATGGCCGCCTCGTCGGCGAGCCACTCCGGCGGGGCGATGGCGGCCTCGTCGGCCATCAGCGTCTCGATGGCGCTCTGATGGGAGGATACGGCGATGTCCTGCGCGTCGCGCTCGCTCATGGTGGGGAATCCGTTGGCTGTGGGGGTGTTTTCGGGTTGGACCCCCTGAACATGCGGAATCTCGTCGCGTTTGTCAGTACGGGAATGGCAGGAAACCCCGGTGGGACATCTCCCGACAGGGCGCCTGCGGCGCCGGAGTCAAGAGTCAGAAGTCAGGATGCAAGAGACCAGAGTCCAGAATCGTGCACTCCTTACTCCTGACTCCTGACTCCGCCTCTCACCCCGTGCTCTGCATCGCCGCCGCGACGCCGTTGATGCTCAGGAACAGGAGCTCGCGGAGCGACTCCTTCTCCGCCTCGTCGTCCTCGGCGCGGTAGCGGCGGAGCAGCTCGACCTGGACGAGGTTCAGGACATCGGTGTAGGGGTTCCGCAGCCCGATGGACTTCTTGATGACGGGGCTGTTGTCGAGCAGCTCGTCCTGGCCGGTCACGGCGAGGATGGCGTCGCGGGCGCGCTGGAACTCCTCGAGGACGCGGCGGAAGAAGGCGTCGCCGTCGTCGGCCAGCGGGGCGTAGTGCTGGGCGATCTCGAGGCGCGCGCGACCCATCTCCCGCTGCGCGTTGTCGACCACGGCCCGGAAGAACGGCCAGTCGCGGTAGAGCGACCGGAGCCGCTCCCCGTCCGTTCCGGCGGCCAGCAGCCCGGCTCCGACGCCGTACCAGCCGGGCGCGATGGCCCGGATCTGGGTCCAGGCGAAGACCCACGGGATCGCCCGGAGCCCCTCGAAGTCGACCTCCGACGTGTCGCCCCGGCTCACCGGGCGGGACGCGATGGGGAGGCGGCTGATCTGCTCGATGGGCGTGGCCCGGACGTACCACGACCAGAAGGCGGGGTCGTCGATGAGGCCGCGGTAGGCGCGCATGGAGGCGGTGGCGAGCTGCTCCATGAGGGGCGCTGCGTCCGGGGCCGGGACGGGGTCGTCGGTGGAATCGGGACTCGCGGCGGCCAGGAGCGTGGCGCTGACCAGCTGCTCGGCGTGGCGGTGGGCGATGCCGGGGAGCGCGTAGCGGAAGGAGATGACCTCGCCCTGCTCGGTGACGCGCATCCGGCCGTTCTGGCTGGCGGGCGGCATGGCGCCGATGGCCTGGTTCGCACGGCCGCCGCCCCGGCCGACCGTCCCGCCGCGGCCGTGGAAGAGGCGGAAGTCGATGCCGCGCTCCCGGCAGACGGCGCCCAGCTCGGCCTGGGCCCGGTGCAGCGCCCAGTTGGCCATCCAGTAGCCGCCGTCCTTGTTGCTGTCGGAATAGCCGAGCATGATCTCCTGGAACCCGCCCCGGGCCTCGACCTGCTGCCGGTAGACGGCGTCGTCGAAGAGGGCGGCCATCCGGTCGCGGGCGTCCCGGAGGTCGTCGATCGTCTCGAACAGCGGGACGAAGTCGAGGGGCGTCTCCACGCCGTCGTCGCCGAGCCGCCAGAGGCCGGCCTCCTTGGCCAGGAGCATCGGCTCCAGCAGGTCGCTCACCGTGTGGGTCATGCTGACGATCCAGGCGCCGATGGCGTCGGGGTCGGCGTCGGCGATCTCCCGGACCACCGCCAGCGTCTCGAGGGCGTCGGCGGCCCGCTCGATGTCGGCGCCCGGCGGGAGCAGCGGCCGGGGGTTCTGCAGCTCACGACGGAGCACGTCGACCCTGTCGGGCTCGTCCAGCCCGGTGTAGTCGTCCTCCACGCCGGCGGCGGCCAGGAGCGCGGCGACGGCCTCCTCGTGGACGTCGCTGTGCTGCCGCACGTCGAGCGCCGCCATGTGGAGCCCGAACGTCCGGGCCAGGACCCGGACCCGCTGGAGCCGGCCGTCCCGGGCCACGTCGCCGAACCCCGACTCGATCAGCGATGCGCGCATGAGGTCGAGATCGGCGACGAGCTCCTCGCGGCCGTAGTCGCCGGCAGCATTCCGCACCCGTCGGATGATCCGGGTCACCAGCCGGCGGTACGGCTCGCCGGGGTACTCGTCCTCGGCGGGGGCGACGTCGTCCTCGTCCAGCCGCTCGCGGAGCCCGTCCGGGACCGGCGCCAGCCGCTCGGAGACGCTGAGCTCGTCGCGCAGCCGTTCCAGCTCGGCGACCAGCTTCCCCGCCGCCGCCTCCCGCTGACGACGGTACGTCCACCGGGTCACCCCGGGCGTGACGTTCGGGTTGCCGTCCCGGTCGCTCCCGATCCACGACCGCCACCGGAGGAAGACCGGCACGTCGACCTCCCGGGCCTCGTCGCCGTACGCGTCCCGCAGCGCCCGCTCCACGTCCCGGTGGATCCGGGGCGCCGTGTCCCAGATGGTCGACTCCATGAAGTACAGCCCCTGGCCGACCTCGTCCCGGACCGTCGGCCGCTCCACCCGGATCTCCGCCGTGGCCAGCAGCAGCGTGACCTCGTTCGCCAGCGCACGCTCCGCCCACTCGGCTTCCGCACGCGTGGCATCGGGACGACGCAGCTCCGCCAGCAGCTCCGCGATCCGACGCTGCACCTTCAGCAGCGTCCGCCGCCGCGCCTCCGTCGGGTGCGCCGTGAGCGTCGGCTGGATGTCCAGGCGACGCAGCAGCGTCACCACCTCGTCCAGCGTCCGGCCCTCCTCCTTCAGCCGGCCGATGGCCTCCGCGATGGACTCGGGACGCGGCCCGTCGCCCTGGCTCCGCTCCCGGTTGATCCGCAGGATCTCCCGCTTCTCCGCCTGGTTGACCAGGTGGAAGAACGCGCTGTACGACCGCAGCAGCCACCCCAGCGTCGCGTCGTCCAGCCCCGCGATCCGGTCGGCGGCCTCCTCACGCAGCGACGGGTCGTCCTCCTCGGCCGCACGCTTGCACAGCCGTCGCAGCGTCTCCACGTGCCCGAACACGGCCTCGCCCGCATGACGACGGATCGCGTCGCCCAGCAGTGAGCCCAACAGGTTCACGTTGTCCGACAGGGCCCGGGAGATCCCGGTCCCCTCGGCCGGCGGCTCGAGATGGGGGGTCGGCTCGGTCATGGTACCGACACGGTCTTGCAGTATCCGCGCCGGGGAGACGATGCAGGATGCAGGCTTCCGCTCCTCGCGAATCCTGCCGGTACAAAGCTGTTCGTGGGCAGAGATCGTTCGTTCGCGAACGAACGATCCAGTAACGGAAATGGCTAAAGCATTGCGCTACAACGAGATAGGCGTTCGCTTGGTCCGGTATTTCGTTCGGGCTCGAACGAATCGCG
>JBPRGE010000055.1:0-1243 GCA_051418035.1 Candidatus Longimicrobiales bacterium M2_2A_002 | reverse complement strand
TTCCGCTCGCAACCAGTCGGCATCGAACGCCTTGTCGGCCAGCAGGGCGTCGAAGCCAAGGTCTCGGATCAAGGGAGCGACACCCACCATGTCATGGCGCTGACCGGGAAGCAGCACGAACCGGACCAAACATCCCAATGCATCCACCAAGGCAACGATCTTGGTGGTCAGGCCTCCTCGCGATCGGCCGATGGCCTGATTTTGAGTCCCCCTTTTGCGCCGCTCGCCTTCTGGTGAACGCTGACGATGGTGCCATCGATGAGCGCATACTCGAAGTCCGGCTCTTCCGATAGGGCCTCGAACAGTTGTTCGAAGACACCCTTTATCGCCCATCGGCGAAAGCGCTGAAAAACACTATTCCACTTGCCCAGAACCACCGGCAGGTCGCGCCACGGCGATCCCGTGCGAACCCGCCATAAAACGGCCTCCAAAAACAAGCGATTGTTTGCCGCCGTAACCCCGCAATCCGTGACCTTGCCCGGAAGATGGGGCGAAATCTTCTCCCAAACCTCGTCCCCGATAACCAAACGCTCCGTGTCCATCCAAGCTCTCCCTCAAAAGGAAGCTTGAATCACTTTTCGTCGGACCTGAGAATCCCTTAATTGTCAACAGACCCTATAGAAGGAACTCGATAAGCTCGTTGCGTTCACTGGTGAGGGTGGAGGGTTCGGTGACCCTGACGCACGCGACCAACATCAGAGAGAAATTGACCTTCTCAAGTTCAAAATCATCCGAAGGGACAATATGAGGATAGCGGTGGTGAGTGCTCTTATTGGTGCCGTCGTGGGCGCAGTGGTGACACTTCTGACAAATGCGATAGGGTGAAGGTACGGGGTCACGCTCGATTATTGCTGCGTTAGATTGGAAACAAGGGCTTCGGTGGTCGCCCATTAGGCGGTTTGGCAAGCGGGAAAATACTTCCCTATCGGCGCGAGCGCCGTTGGTCGTCTTTTTGAGCGTCGTCGCTCCCTTGTGAATTCGGGGTCATGAATTTGGGGTCAAGTCTATTATTGTACTATTACAACCTTTGATTAACCGTCCTCCGGCAACGTGGCGCCGCCGGGCGGCGTCCACCAAGAAGCAATGGGGTCACAGGAAGCAATGGGGTCATGTGTGGACGGCCCCTACGTTGCAAGGAGAATTTGACTTGATTGCCGCCACGGTCGGGTGCGGTCATGTGTCCGGCCTGTTGACGCGGCACCTGGCCGCTGGCCCTGATGGAATTCGCGGATCATGTGTGGAC
>JBPRGE010000054.1:0-39452 GCA_051418035.1 Candidatus Longimicrobiales bacterium M2_2A_002 | reverse complement strand
CGCATGGGACGGGCCCTCGCCGACGGCTACCGGGATGAGGTCTTCCTCATGACCAAGATCGACGGGCGGTCGAAGGAGGCCGCGCGCCGGCAGCTCGAGGAGTCGCTTCGTCGCCTGGATACCGAACAGATCGACCTGGTCCAGCACCACGAGCTGATCCGCTTCGAGGGCCCCGACCGGATCTTCCGCGCGGGCGGCGCACAGGAGGCGCTGCTCGAGGCCCGGGAGGAGGGGAAGATCCGCTACATCGGCTTCACCGGCCACAAGGACCCCCACGTCCACCTCCACATGCTCGACGTGGCCGAGCAGCACGGGTTCACGTTCGACGCCGTCCAGATGCCGCTGAACGTTCTCGATGCCCACTTCCGCAGCTTCGAGAAGCTGGTGCTGCCCCGGCTCGTCCGCGACGAGATCGGCGTCCTCGGGATGAAGAGCATGGCCGATGGGTCCATCCTGGAGCGCGGCGTGGCGTCCCCCGAGGAGTGCCTGCGCTACGCCCTGAGCCTTCCGACCTCGGTGGTCATCACCGGGATCGACAGCCTGGAGATCCTGGACCAGGCGGTCCGCGTGGCGTCGGAGTTCGAGCCGTTGACCGACGACGAGCGCCAGGCGCTCCTGAACCGCACCGCCGGCACCGCCGCGACGGGCGACGTGGAGCTGTTCAAGACGAGCTCGGTGTTCGACGGCACGGCGCAGAACCCGGAATGGCTGGGCGAGGAGCCGGAGTCGATCCGGGCGGCGGGACCCGGCTGAGGGCCGCGATTGACGTGTCCGGTGGCCGCACCGGTCGCGATCGACCATCGTACCGTGGGTACCAGGGGAACCACTGCCAGGGAACCACTGCAAGGGACCGGACCGTGTCTTCGAGCCGTCAGGCCCCCGACGGGGGGCTGAACAGCGACCTCTATCGAGCGCCTGCACCGGTCCGCCTGGTGCTGAATGGCTTCTCACGCCTGACCCCGCCGCTGGCCGTGCGGTTCGCCGCCTACCTTTTCGCCCGCCCGAAGCGGGGGAAGGTCCACCCGGAGGAGGAAGCGACCATGGCCCGGGCCGAGGCCTTCCGGATGGAGGTGGAAGGCCGGCGGCTGGCCTGCTGGCGCTGGGGGGAGGGCCCCATCGTCTTCCTCCATCACGGCTGGGGGAGCCGGGGGAGCCGGCTCGCGCCGTTCGTGGAGCCCATCACCTCCCGGGGGTTCCAGGCGGTGACCTACGATGCCCCCTCCCACGGCGACTCCGAGGGGAGGACCACGACCGCCCCCGACATCGGGCGCCATCTGGCGGAGCTGCAGCGGAAGCTGGGCGGGATCCACGCGATGGTGGCCCACAGCGTGGGCTGCTGGGCCACCGCCATGGCCATGCGCCAGGGACTGATGCCCGGCCGGGTCGTCTTCGTGAGCCCCCCGGGGTACCTGGACTATTTCGCCGAGTTCTTCATCCGTCAGCTCGGGTTCACCGACGAGGTGAGGCTGCGGATGGAGGCCATGTTCAAGGAACGGACGGGGGTGCCCTGGGAGACCCTCAGACCCGAGGGGATGGCACCCGACGACCCGCCGCCCCTGCTGGTGTTTCACGACCGGGACGACGAGGTGGTACCCCTGGATCACGCCCGGGCCGTAGCGGACGCCTGGCGAGGTGCCGAGCTGATCGAGACCGGGGGGCTGGGACACCGGCGGATCCTCCGGGACCCCGGTGTGGTCGCCCGGGCCGTGGACTTCGTCACGGAGCGGGCTCCAGGCTGAACCCCCTTCAGAATCCGGCCTCGCGGAAGCCGACTATCGGGTCTGCAGGCGCTCGGCCCGTCGGAGCGCCTCGCGGGCGGCGACGTGGCGGTCGGCGCCCCACACCACCAGGCTGACGCCACCGAACATGGTGGCGGCGGCGCCGGGGCGCATGCCGAGGCGGTTGTGGCCGGACCAGTCGACGAGGGCGCCCACCACGGCGGCGGCGCCAGCGGCGACCAGGCCGCTGCCCAGGAGGCGGTTGCGGCGATGGCTCTCGAGCGCCTCCTCGATCCGGAGCGCCAGTGCCTCCTCGACGTCGGGGTCCGACGGCAGGGCGCGCTCCGGCCCCGGTTTCACTGACTGAACGGCGAATTGCGGCGGTTCGGCCTCCTGTGCCGGGGAGGGGGACGGCAGTGTGATGGTCGCGGACAGCACCGCGAGCGTGAGCACGACGGGTTTCATGGGCTTCTGCGGTTCGGGTAGGGGCGGGGCGTTCCGTCGTCCGACAGGGCCCTCTACTCTCACAGACGGAAAAACCTCCGGGGACGGATCGTGGTGCCCCGGCAGACCTCCTTGCGCCACCGGGGGGCCGACCGACATGATGGCGTGTCCCATTCGGCTCACCGTGCACCCCCCCGAAGAATGCACGATCCGCCATCGACTGCGTCCGCGTCCGCATCGGACCTGCACGCGGTCTTCATCCGGGTATATGAGGACCTCCGTCGTCTCGCCCACCACCTCCGGGGTGGGGCCGCGGCCGAGGGTCCCGGGACGGTCTCGCTGGTCCACGAGGCGTACCTGAAGCTGGTCCGCTCGCCCTCCGCCGGGTGGGACGACCAGCGCCATTTCATCCGCCTGGCCGCCCGGGCGATGCGACAGCTCCTCATGGACGCCGCCGTCGCCCGACGGGCCGCCAAGCGGGGCGGGGGGGTCCGGCCCGTGACGTTGAACACCGGAATGGGCGGGCGGCCCGTGGACCTGGACACGATCCTGGACGTGGACCGGGCGCTGGACCGGCTGGCCGACGAGCACCCTCGGGCGGCCCGGGTCCTGGAGCTGCGGTTCTTCGTGGGCCTCAGCGTGGAGGAGACGGCCCGGGCCATCGGCGTTTCCGCGCCCACGGTGAAACGGGACTGGCGGTTGGCCCGGGCGTGGATCCGGAATGAGGTGCAGCCGCGGTGACGGACCGGTCGCGCCGGATCCGGGTGCTGTTCGAGCGTGCGCTGGCCCTGCCGCCGGCGGAGCGCTCCCGCTGGCTGGAGTGGGCGGCCGGGGACGACCCGGGCGTGGTGGAGGAGGTGAAGGCGCTGCTGGCAGCCGACGGGGAGCCCACGCCCGTGCTGGACGCAACGCCGGCCGAGCTCCTGGACGCCGTCCGGCCACCCCCCGGGGAGCCCCGGGATCGTCATATGGTGGGGCCGTACCGGATCATCCGGGAGCTGGGGCGCGGAGGGATGGGGGCGGTGTACCTGGCGGAGCGGGAGGACGTGGGCCTGCGGGTCGCCCTCAAGATCCTGCGCCCCGGCGTGGGCCTGGCGAGTCCCGACCACGTCAGGCGCTTCCTCCTCGAGCGGCGGCTTCTGGCCCGCCTCGACCACCCGCTCATCGCCCGGCTCCTCGATGGGGGCGTGATGCCCGATGGCACCGAGTGGCTGGCCATGGAGCTGGTGGACGGGGAGCCCATCACCCACCTGTGCGACCGGGTCCGCATGGGGATCCGGGCGCGGCTCCGCCTGTTCGAAGCGGTCTGCGACGCCGTCAGCTACGCCCACCGGAACCTGGTGGTGCACCGGGACCTGAAGCCGGGCAACATTCTGGTGACAGAATCCGACGGCGAGTGGCGGCCGAAGCTCCTCGACTTCGGCATCGCCAAGCTGCTGAACGAGGACCGCGACGGCGACCCCGTCACCCGGACCGGGCACAGGCCGCTGACCCCCGAGTACGCGGCCCCCGAACAGCTGGCCGGGGGGGCGGTGGCCACGGCCACCGACGTCTACGCCCTCGGCGTCCTCCTGTACGAGCTGCTGGCGGGCAACCGGCCGCCGGTGCCGGACCCCGCCCGGCCTCTCGCGCCCCCACGGCCCAGCGTCGCGGCGACCAGGCGCGGGGAGTGGAATGGCGCGGAGGGCCGGGACCCCGCCGCGGTCGCCGCCGCCCGGGGGACGTCGCCGCAGGGGCTGCGCCGCCTCCTGGCCGGCGATCTGGACAACATCGTCATGAAGGCGCTGGAAGCGGATCCGGGGCGCCGCTACGAGTCGGCGGCGGCGCTACGGGCGGACCTGCGCCGCTACCGTGAGGAACGACCGGTCGTCGCCCGGGCGGCTACGGCCGGCTATCGGGCCCGGAAGTTCGTGGCCCGGAACCGGGCGGGCGTAGTGGCGGCCGGCCTGGTTCTGGCGTCGGTGCTGGCAGGGCTGGGCACGGCCACGTGGCAGGCGGCCGAGGCGAGCCGGGCCCGGCAGCGTGCCGAGGGGGCGCTGGCCGCGTCGGAACAGGTCCGGGCGTTCCTGGCCGACATGTTCAACGGGGGGAACCGGAACGACGTCTGGAGCACCACTGTGACGCTCGGCGAGCTACTGGAACAGGGGCTCCGGGAGTCGGACCAGCTCCGGGACCAGCCCGTGATCCAGGCCGAGGTGCTGGAGGAGATCGGGCAGGTCTATCTCAACCGTGGCGAGTATGACCGCGCGGAGGAGGTCTTCCGGCGGGTGCTCGCACTCCGGGAGGCGGCGATCGGACCCGCGGCTCCGGCCACGGCCACCGCACTGAGGCACCTCGGCGACGCGGTCCGGCGTCGGCTCGGCTACGATGAGGCGGAGGCGCTGTACCGGCGGGCGCTCGCGATCCGCAGCCGGACGGTGGGCGAGTCGCACCCGGAGTACGCCGACGTCCTGGTAGGGCTCGCCAGCCTCGCCACGCTCCGGGGCGACCTGGCCTCCGCGCTCTCCATCTACGAACGAGCCTTCCGGATCCGGCGGTCGGCCCTCGGGCCCGAGCACCCCCTGGTGGCCGAGTCGCTCCGGCTGCTGGCCGTGACCCGGCGGCGCCTCGGCAACTATCCGCGGGCCACCGCCCTCTACACGGAGGCCCTCGAGCGCCGGGCACGCATCCACGGCACCGACAGCCCGGAGGCCGCCTACGCCATGGTCCACCTCGCGGACCAGTACTATCCGCACAACGGGGACCCGGCGGCGGCGGAGCCCCTGTACGAGGAGGCGCTACGCATTCTCCGGGCCCGCCTCGGCAGCGGGCACCCGGCACTGCTGCACCCGTTGCACAGCCTCGCCTCCCTCCGGGAGGGGATGGGGGAGCTCGAGGCCGCCGAGGAACTCTGGCTCGAGGCCCGGGAGATCGTCCGGCGCAATTACGGCGACCGGAACTGGCGCATGGCCGCCGAGCTGGACATTCTCGGCACCCACTACCGCAAACGCGGCGACTACGGTCGCGCGGAGGCGATGCACCGCCGGGCCCTGGCGGTGTACGAACAGCTGTACCCGCCCGCCCACCGCTACCCGCTCTCGTCCCGGTCGAACCTGGTCCGCCTCTACCTTGCGAGGGGGGAGTACGCGAAGGCCGAGGCCGGGGCCCGGTTCAACCTCGAGCTCATGGAGGCGGCGGAGGGGCCGGCGTCGGTGATGGTCGCGCTGGAACGGGAGCTGCTGGGGGAGGCACTCTTCCGCCAGGGGAAACGATCGGAAGCCGAGAGCCAGCTCCGGGAGGCGTTGGCGATCCTGGACCGGCAGCGCAGCGATGACCACCAGACGGTGCGGCGCCTGCTGTCGCAACTCGTCGAGCTCCACGACGCACAGGGGAACTCCGCGGCCGCCGATCGGTACCGGGCCCGGCTCGCGGACCCGTCCGTGCGGGTGGGCGGGTGACCGTCGCGGCCGCGGGCGGCTCAGCCGCCGAAGAGGGCCAGCGCGATTGCGGCGAGGACACCGATCCACACGACTACGTAGACCGGGACGAAGCGCCAGCGACGCTCGATCATCTCCGGGTGGCTCGGGGTCTGGTCCATGAACTTGCCCCGGTCCTTGCCGGGATCCGAGAAGGTCTTCCATGTCTCCGTGGTGGCCACTGTGTAGCCCAGGGCGCCAAGGAAGATCGCCGGGTAGAGGTCCGTGAGGCTCGCCATCAGCAGCCCGAAGAGGAAGGCCAGGAACGGGCTCCGGAAGAACTTGAGCAGGTGGAACCCCTCCACCGGGGCGTCCTTCCAGGCGCCGCCGAAGGCCGAGATCCAGCCGCCCAGGCTCCCGACCGCCAGGGCCGTGGCCACAGTGCCGAGGGCCGGCCCGTTCCGCTGCAGCCACCAGGTGCCGTAGAGGACGGCGACGACGCTGGCCACGTACAGGCCGCCGGCCCCGAGCCGGAGGGCGCGGCTCTCCACCACCTCGCCTCCCACCGAGAACTGCATGGGGATCGTGTACTTCGACTGGTCCGCCTCCCGCAGGAAGGTCTTGTAGACCTCCACCATCCCCCGCTCCAGACCGTAGGTGGTCCCGAAGAGGACGACGATCCCGGCGGCGTCGCCGGCGTGGAGGCCGGTGAAGCGCGCGAGGCCGACTGCGACCAGGGAGGCCAGCACGGGGCTCCGGGCGTAGGTGCTCCAGGTGAAGCCCTCGTGGGGCGCGTCCTTGAACATGCCCCACGTGGCCGTGTGGAGGCCGGCGGCGAGGCCGACGAAGGCGGCTAGGACCGGGTCCATGCGGCGAGTCTCCGGTGTCGAGGGGATCGAGAGTGCGTGATGTCGGCCGCTCCGGCCGGCCGGGAGGGCGGACGGCGCGCGGCCCGGCCTCGGCGGTCGGTCACGCGTCCCTGCTCACGCCGGCCGTTCTGTAAGCTTCCTCCACGATGCGCACATCGCGTTCCGCCTTCGCCAGCGTCATGCTCGGCTCCCGTCCCGTGCGGAGCGCCTCGACCAGGTCCCGGAACATGGCCCGGTAGCCAGAGATGTCCCGCAGGCCGGGGAAATGCAGACGGAGCCGGCGGCCCCGCTGGAAGACGAAGAGGCCGTTGGACTCGAAGGTGAGGGCGCCCTCGCGGCCGTAGATGCGGGACAGGCGGAGGCCCCTCAGGGGCGAGGGAACCTCCCAGGAGTAGGAGAGGGTGCCCACGGTGCCGCCCTCGTAGCGGAACACGACCAGCATGCTGCGCTCCACCTGGCCGTCCGGCGCGGGCCGGTGCCCCTGCACGGCCTCCACCTCCATCCCCAGGTCGGCCATAAGGCTGATCCAGTGGATCCCCCCCTCCATCAGCGCCCCACCGCCGGCCACGTCGGGCTCGTCGCGCCACCCCTCGACGCTCTGCTCCTTCACCGCGTCCACGTGGAGGAGGAGGGGCCGGCCCACGGCGCCCTCGTGCAGGAGGCGGGCGAGCGTCGAGCGCAGCGGCTTGTAGTGATAGTTCTCGGCGACGAGGACCCGACCGCCGGTGGCCTCCATGGTCCCGCGCACCCTCTCGAAGTCCGACGAGCGGGGGTAGGCGGGCTTCTCGACGATGACGTCCAGGCCGGCCTCCAGCGCCGCCGCCGTGAGCTCCAGGTGCAGGTGCGGGGGCGTCAGGACGAGGGCGACGTCGACGTCCGGGTCCTCCAGGGCCTCGCCATAGCTGCCGTGCCCCCTGAGGCCGCCGAGCTGGTCGGCGAAGTCCGCTGCGCGGGCGGCGTCCCGGCTGGCGAAGATCCGGCGCACGTCCGGGGCCACCGAGTCCAGTGTCTTCGCGTGCATGCGGGCCGCCTCGCCGCAGCCGAGGAAGGCGAGGGTGAGGGGGCGCGTCGTCACGTCGTCCCGCCCCGTCGGTCGTCTGTGGCCGCCTCGGCCGCTCCCGTCGCGGATCGTCCGCCCTCCTCGATGCGCGCCACTTCCCGGACCCGGCTGCCCGTCGATCCCGCCGCCCGGTCGCCGACCCGGAGGCCGAGGGCGGCGATGGTGAGGCTCGGGTTCACACCGGCGGAGGTGGGGAAGAGGCTGCCGTCGGCCACCCAGAGGTTCTCCGTTCCCCGGAAGCGGCCGTTGGGATCCACCGGATCGTTCTCCGGGTCGTCGCCCATGCGGAGCGTGCCCAGGGCGTGGGAGAAGGTGTGGATGCGGTGCTCGTAGCAGAGCAGTGCGCCGGCCTCCCGGTGCACCTCCCTGGCCCTCCGGAAGAGGGCCGCCCGGGCCGCCCGGTCCCGGGCGGTATGGCGGTGGTGGACGACGGTCTGCGGCAGGCCGAAACCGTCCCGCTCGGCGGGGTCCAGCGCCACGTGGTTCTCGTAGCGGGGCTGGTCCTCGGCCAGCACCAACAGCCCCGTGGCCCGCCGCAGCAGGGGCGAGAGCAGCTTCGGCAGGGGCCAGGGGAGCACCGTCCCCACCGTGGCCTCTGCGGGGCTCTGGACCTGCTGGATGTTGCCCAGCTTGCCCTCCGGGGCGTCCGGGGCATCGTCACCGAAGTAGAAGTCGTTGATCCCGATCTGCTTGTGGAAGGTCGCCCCGTCGTCCGGGAGGCGGGAATAGAGCCCGAAGACGATACCGGCGCAGTGGCGCGTGAGGTAGCGGCCGACGGCGTGGCCGGCAGGGGCGAGGCCGTGGAGCCCGGAGGCCAGTGCGATCTGGGCCGAGCCCAGGGCGCCGGCCGCCAGTACGAACGTGTCCGCGGTCACCTCGAGCTCGCGCCCGTCGGCGCGGTCCCGGCACACGGCCGATCGGACCCGGCCCTCCTCGACCTCGAGCCGCAGGACGGCGGTCTCCGGCCGCAGTTCCAGCCCCCGGTCCAGCAGACGGGGCAGCGCCCCGACCGCCATGTCGTTCTTGGCCTGGATGGCGCAGGCGAAGGTGTCGCAGGTGTCGCAGGCGACGCAGCTGGGCCGCCCATCGGAGATGCCGTAGTTGATGGCCAGGGGGAGCCGGTAGGGGCGCCGGCCGATCCGGCGGGCCGCCTGACCTATCTTCCGGGACGTGGGGGAAAGCTCGGGCGCGCTCTGGGGATAGCCGGCTCGACGGTCGGGCGCCGTGGGATCCGCGTCGTCCCCGCCGGCGACACCCAGGATCGCCTCGGCCCGGCGATAGTGAGGGCGGAGATCGTCGTAGGCCAGGGGCCAGCGGGCCCCGGTGTCGGCCACGATCTCCGGGTGGGGCGCGAAGTCCTCCTCTCGGAAGCGGGTGGAGACGCCACCGTAGAAGACCGACGGGCCGCCGACGCAGGCGCAGGTGCCCTCGGTCCGCCGCCTGCCCCCTTCGACGACCCGGAGCTGGCCGTCGGCGAAATAGCGGGAGCGAGTCAGCGTCCCTTTCGACCCCCAGTTGTGCGGTCCGCGCTCGACCCAGGGGCCCCGCTCCAGCACCAGGACGTCCCGGCCGGCCTCCACCAGGCTCCACGCCGCCATCGTGCCGCCGAAGCCGCTCCCGAGGACGACGACATCGCGGTGGATGGACTCGTTGCTCATGGACGCTCGGATCGGGGATGAGCCGGGGATGGACGCGGGGCCCGGCCCGCCGGGGGTCGGACCGCGCACCAAATTATTATGGAGCGGTCGTCGGGAACAGGGGGTAGGTCGGAGGGAAGGCAGCCGCCCCGGGTTGTGGGCCGTGGCCGCCGCGGCCGGAACGCGCCCTGCGTGCGGCGCAGGCCTCGTCGCTACCCGGGGCTGCCGCCTCGGCGGCTGGTGGCCAGGACGTCGCCGACCTTCCGCTGCAGCTCGCCCGGCCCGAACGGCTTCTCCAGGAGCTCGGCGTCGTCGTCGAGGGCCAGGGGCTGGGCACCGTCCGGGTCGGGGTGCCCGCTCATGTAGAGGACCTGGATGCCGGGGTACCTCGCCCGGACCTGCTTCGCGAGATCCCGGCCCCCCATTTCCGGCATGACCATGTCGGTCAGCACGAGATCGATCCCGGGCTCACGTTCGCAGACCTCCAGCGCCTCCACTCCGTCTTCCGCCTCCAGCACCCGATAGCCGGCCCGCTCCAGCGACCGGCACACCATCGACCGCACACCGGGCTGGTCCTCGACGACGAGAATCGTGCCCGAGCCGGCGGGGGTCCCTGGCTCGCCCTCGACGACCCGAGCTGGACGTCATGCTCAACGGGTGGCTCGCGTACCAGGACCTGAGCTGCCGGATCCACGGCCGGTCGGCGCTGTACCAGTCGGGCGGGGCGTTCGGCTACCGTGACCAGCTCCAGGACGTGACGGGGCTGATCCACCTCGACCCGGAGCTCGCACGCGATCAGATCGTGCTCCACGCCGGGCATCAGTTCCCGGAGGGCGACGTCCTGCACTGGTGGCATCCCCCGGCGGATCGCGGCATCCGGACCCGGTTCTCCGACGACCTGCTGTGGCTCCCGTACGTGACCGGGTTCTACCTCGACGTCACCGGCGACGTGTCGGTGCTCGAGGAGTCCGCCGCGTTCGTTGATGGACGGCTCCTCGGACCCGGGGAGGACGAGGTCTACATGACCCCCGAGCCGACGGGGCGCACGGCCACGGTGTACGAGCACGCGTGCCGGGCCATTGACCGGTCGCTCACTCGAGGCCGCCACGGGCTCCCTCTCATGGGGACCGGCGACTGGAACGACGGGATGAACCGGGTGGGGCGGGAGGGCGAGGGCGAGAGCGTGTGGCTGGGCTTCTTCCTGGCGGACATCCTGCACAGCTGGATCCCGCTGTGCGAGTCTCGGGGTGATACGGCCCGGGCGGAGCGATACCGGGCGTACCTTTCCGACCTGGTTCGGGCGTTGAACGCCGAGGATGGGGGCTGGGACGGTGCCTGGTACCGCCGCGCCTACTACGACAACGGTGCGCCCATCGGCTCCAGCGAAAGCGATGAATGCCGGATCGATGCGATTGCCCAGGCGTGGTCCGTCCTCTCGCGTGTCGCGCCACGGGACCGGGCGGAGCAGGCCCTGGATTCGCTGGAGGAGCACCTGGTCGACGACGAGCACGGCCTGATCCGCCTGCTCACACCGCCCTTCGACGAGACGCCCCACGACCCGGGGTACATCAAGGGCTACCTGCCGGGTGTGCGGGAGAACGGCGGCCAGTACACCCACGGCGTGCTGTGGGCCGTCCGGGCCATGGCCCAGGTGGGGCGAACGGACCGTGCGGCCGAGCTCCTGGAGATGCTGCTGCCCACGGCTCATGCGCGTACCCCGGAGGCCGTGGACCGCTACCGTGTGGAGCCGTACGTGGTGGCGGCGGACATCTACGGAGCCGAACCCCACGTCGGGCGGGGCGGTTGGACCTGGTACACGGGATCGGCCGGGTGGCTGTACCGGATCGCCCTGGAGTCGCTTCTCGGCCTGCGGATGGAGGCGGGCCGCCGGCTCCGGCTGCGACCGGCGCTGCCCTCGACGTGGCCGGGGTTCCGGATCCGGTACACCGACCCCCGAGGTACCCGCTGGGAGATCGACGTGCAGCGCGGCGACGGAGGACCCACGACGGCCTCCGTGGACGGTGAGCCGGCTGTCATCGAGGATGGCGAGGTGGTTATTCCCCTGGACGATGGCGGGGGCATGCGCGCCGTGCGCGTCGAGGCGGGCCCCGACGCCAGCCGCCGCTACACGCCGTTGGACGCGATAACGTCGGCGTAGAAGCGGGCGGCAGGCTCATGCGTCGGGACGGATGGCCCGGCCGGATTCGCCGTCGAAGAAATGGAGCTTGCCGAGGTCGAGCGCCAGCGTGGTCGTCTCACCGGCCGGCGGAAGCGGTTGGGGCGCGACCCGGGCCGTTACGCGGTGCTCGCCGGCCACGGCGTGGAGGAAGATCTCGTTGCCGAGTGGCTCGATCGCTTCGAGGGTGACCTCCACGTCGGACAGTGGCGCGTCAGGCCGCACCTCCGGTCCGGCCACGTTCTCCGGACGGACTCCCAGCGTCAGCGCGTCGCCGGTGTGCCCGGCCAATGTCCGGGCCCAGGAGTCGGTCAGTGTTACGTCGAAGGCCCCATCGGCGGAGCGGAACACGGGCGCGTCGTCGTCGAGCAGCCGCCCCTCGACGAAATTCATGGCGGGGCTGCCCAGGAAGCCGGCGACGAACCGATTCGCCGGACGATCGTACAGCTCGAGGGGCGCGTCGATCTGCTGGATCACCCCATCATCGAGGACCACGATCCGGTCGCCCAGCGTCATGGCCTCGACCTGGTCGTGCGTCACGTAGACCATGGTGGCCTCGAGACGGCGGTGGAGCGCCGAGAGCTCCGCCCGCATCTGGACCCGGAGCTTGGCGTCCAGGTTCGAGAGCGGCTCGTCGAACAGGAAGACCTGCGGGTCACGGACGATGGCGCGGCCCACCGCCACGCGCTGACGCTGCCCACCGGAGAGCTGCTTCGGCCGTCGGTCCAGGATCGACGAGATGCCCAGGATGTCCGCGGCGTGCTCGACCCGTCGCGTCACTTCGTCGCTCGACATCTTCCGCAGCTTGAGCCCGAACGCCAGGTTCTCACGGACCGTCATGTGGGGATAGAGGGCGTAGCTCTGGAAGACCATGGCGATGTCCCGGTCCCGGGGCTGGACATCGTTCACCACTCGATCGCCGATCCGGATCTCGCCGGCCGTGGCCGTTTCGAGCCCGGCGATCATCCGGAGCATCGTGCTCTTCCCGCACCCCGAGGGGCCCACCAGGACCAGGAACTCGCCGTCCGCCACGTCGAACGTGGCGTCGTGGACCGCCACGTGCCCGTCGGACCCGCCGAAGACCTTACGAACTCCGTCCAGTGAGACGCTCGCCATGTCTGTCAATATGGGAACGGGCGCGTCCTCCGGCCAGCGTCAGCAGACTCCCGGGGCCCGCTCCGGAGAGGCCTCCCCGGACAGGTGCCGGAGGACGTGCGCGGTGATCGTGTCCAGCCGGTCGGCGAGCGCGTCCGAGAGTCCAGCTCCCATGACGGCGCCCTCGATGGTGATCCCCAACAGGACGATCGGGAGATCGGCCAGCGCGGGATCGGCGGCCCGGAGCACCCTGAGGGCGCCGGTGGGCGAAAGCTGGTGCGCGCTGCCACCGGCCTCGGCCAGCCCGGGATCGGCCGGGTCCAGAACGAGGAGTGTTCCCGGCTCGTCGGGGCCGAGAACCGCGTCGATGAGGAAGACCCGGGCGCGGCCGTGAAGCGCGTCGTGGGCCCGGAGCAGGTCGGGGCCGGCGACGCGGACCTCGACGTCGCCAGGGAGCTCGGGGTGCTGCGCGAGCCGCCGGGCGACCCGGACACCGATCCCGTCGTCGCCGGCGAGGTCATTGCCGAGGCCGAGCACCAGGACGGGCTTCACGGTACGGCCCCCGGCCGGGCCGGCGCTCGGTCCCGCGGCGCCGGACGGCCGGTCACCGTCGTACCAGGTGCACGGAGCAGGAGATGCACGGGTCGTACGCCCGGGCGATCCTCTCGAGGGTGTGGGTCAGCGCATCGGGGTCGTCCACGCCGTCCCGCTCCACGGCGAGGCGGAAGTGCTCCTCGACGCTCGCGGCATTGAAGGCGGTGGGCGTGATGACGTCGGCGTCGGTGATGAAGCCGCCGGAGTCGTACATGTAGCTGTGCAGCAGGATCCCCCGGGGCGCTTCCGTCACGACGGTCGCCTCGCCGGGGCGGGGCCGGACCGTGGGCCGCGGCTCGGGCTCGAGGTCGCCGGCCAGCAGCGTGTCGACGAGCTGGAGGGCCCGCTCGACGTCCAGGGCCAGCTCGATGGCCTGGGCCCGGTTGTTGTCCATCGGGTCCCGGGAAGGCAGGGGGAGTCCCAGCTCCTCGATCAGCTCCTGCCCCTGGACCGGCAGCCGATCCCGGTTCACCGCGAGCCGGGCCAGCGCACCCACCATGAACGGCTGACCGTCCAGCGTCGTGTGCTTGGCGTGGGAGTGGGGCACGGCCCGCTCCGGCGCCACGCTGCGGAGCTCCTCCACGGGCACGACCTGCCGGTCCTCGCCCCGGAGAATCACGACCTCCTCGCCCCGGTCGTAGCGGTAGTCTTCGTCCTGCCGGAGCGCCACGTAGATGGTATCGGCGTCGAGGGGGCGCGTGACAGGAAGCGTCTTCACCAGGTCGAGAGTGGCCTCGACGTCCGTACGGGCGGCCGTGAGCGCCTCCCGGAGCTCGATGAGCGTGTCGGAGTCCGGCGGGCGGCCGAACCCGCCGGGGACGGCGTTCACCGGGTGGATCGCCCGACCGCCCACCGTCTCCTGGATCCGGTTGCCCAGCTGCTTGAGCCGGAGCCCCACGGCCACGGCCTCCGGCCGGTCGGCCGCCAGCGCGGGGCCGCTGGCGTATCCGAGGTAGTCGGGCGCGGCGAGGAGGTAGAGGTGGAGCGCGTGGCTCTCGATGCTCTCACCGCGCCAGAGAAGGTCCCGCAGCAGCTCCGTGCGGGGGCTCGTGCGCACGCCGAACGCCTTTTCGGTGACCCGGATCGATGTCATCGAGTGTGCCACCGAGCAGATGGCGCAGATCCGCGAGACGATCTGCGCAACATCGTCCCAGCGCCGGCCGCCGATCAGCCCTTCGATCAGCCGGATCCCCTCGAAGACATCGAACCGGACCGATTCGACGACGGCTCCCGCCAGCTCGACGGTGATCCCGCCGTGCCCCTCCACCCGGGCGAGGTGGTCGACCGAGAGGGTTCGCCGTCCGTCAGTCGTGCTCGTCTCGCTCATGACTCCTCCACGGTCGGGAGCGGTGCGAAGGTCCGCATCTTCCGTCGGACCACGTCCGGTCGCATCCCGCGGTCCGCGTACACGGCGGCGAGCGCCGGCGGGCTCGCATCCACCGACGGGCCCCGGCAGCCGACGCACCCGATGCCGAGCTCCGGACAGCGCGCGTCGCACCCGGCCGCCGTAACCGGGCCCATGCAGAAGCCGGCGGGGTCCTTCAGGACACAGTCGTTCTCGGCCATCTTGCACTCGGCACAGACCGGGTAGTCGCGGCCCAGCGGCGGGTCCCCGGCCAGCAGGTGCGCCAGGGCGGCCAGGAGCTCGTGCTTCTCCACGGGGCAGCCGGCGATCCCCAGGTCCACCGGGACCACCGCGTGGAGCGGCTGTGTGGCCAGGGTATCGTAGGAGGCGCCCAGGTCGCCATACACGCGGTGCAGGAGGGCGGCCCGGTCGTGGTCGCGATCCATGACCGGCACGCCGCCGTGCAGCGCGCAGGTGCCGAGGGCGACCAGGAGGTCCGCCCGCTCGCGGATGGCCTCCAGCTTCGATCGGTCCCGATCGCTCAGCACCGCGCCCTCCACCAATGCGATGTCGAGGCGGCACGCCTCGTCGTTGTCCGACGACGCCATGAGGAAGTCCCGGATGTCGAGCAGCTCCACCAGCTGCAGGAGCTCGTCTTCACAGTTCAGGATGGCGAGCTGGTCGCCGGCACAGCCGGTGAGCCCGAAGATCCCGACGGTTGGCTTGCTCATATCATCTCCGGCAGGTTCAGCGCGTCCCAGTAGGTGAAGATCGGGCCGTCCGTGCAGGCGTACTTGGCGCCGATCCCGCAGTGCCCGCACTTGCCCACACCGCACTTCATCCGGCGCTCCAGCGACATGAGGATCCGGTTCTTGGAGAAGCCCAGCTCCAGGAGTCGCTTCAGCACGAACCGGTAGACGACGGGCGGGCCGCAGACCGCCGCGTGGGTCCGGTCGGCGTCGATGGCGATCCGGTCGAACAGCTCCGGCAGCCGACCGACGTGGTGGCCCCACGTCTCGGGATCGGCGCGGTCCACGGTCAGCAGGCACTCCAGGTCGTCACGGTCGGTCAGCGACGTCAGCTCCTCCCGAAAGAGCATGCTCTCGGGATCCCTCCCGCCGTACATCAGGATCACGTTCCGGAACTTCTCCCGCTCGTCGAGGGCGTACCAGAGAAGCGAGCGGATCGGGGCCATGCCCAGCCCGCCGGCCACCAGGAGCAGGTCGTCGCCGTAGAGCTCCTCCAGCGGGTAGCCGTTGCCGTACGGGCCGCGGATCCCCACGTAGTCGTTCATCCGGAGCCGGTACAGCGCATCCGTCACCCGGCCGGTACGCCGCACGCACAGCTCCAGCACGCCACGCCGCGTCGGCGGCGAGGAGATGGAGATCGGCGCCTCCCCGCTTCCGGGCACGCTCAGCATGACGAACTGGCCGGGGCGGTGCTCGAAGCCGTCCGAGAGGTCGTCGTCCTCGAACCGGATGGTGAAGACGTAGTGGTCCTCGACCATCCTGTAGATCCGGACGATCCGGGCCAGGTGCGGCTGGTAGGCGTTGTCCGTCCACGGCCCCACCGGCTGCCGGGTGCTGGAAACGGGATCAATCGCCGGCATGGGCCACCCCCCGCAGCCTGTTCATGACGTCCACATCGTGGATGCCGGCCGGGCAGCTCACGATGCACCGGCCGCACCCCACGCAGCTCGGGCGGCCATGCTCGGCCACGAACCCCCGATGCTTGTGGTAGAAGCGGTACTTGATCCGGTCGGCCCTGCGGGGCCGGAATTTCTCGCCGCCCGCCACGGCCCCGTGGCTCGAGAAGAGGCACGAGTCCCAGACCCGGAGCCGCGTACTGCCCTCCTCGCCCAGCGTCCGCTCGTCCCGGACGTCGTAGCAGTAGCACGTCGGGCAGACCATCGTGCACTTCCCGCACGACAGGCACCGCTCGCCCAGCTGCTCCCAGAGCGTGTGGTCGTACTCCAGGTCGAACAGCTCGGCCAGACCCCGGATGTCCACGTTCAGCAGCAGCTCCCGCTCCTTCTCCGACGAGCGACGCTTGTACCCCTCGACGTCCTCGTCCGTGACCTCCTCGTAGAGCCCCTCGCCCGCCAGCACCATGTCATCCCCGAGCGCCGTGCCGACCAGCACCATGTAGTGATCGCCGATGTCACACAGGAACAGATCGAAGCCCGTGTCCACGAGGTCCGCACGCATCGAGCGGCAGAAGCAGTGCTCGTCCGGCACACAGTCGATCCCGACCACCGCCAGATTCCGTCTGCGGGCCCGGTAGTACGCGTCCGGTGTGCCGCCCTGGTAGACCCGGTCGAGTAGGTTCAGCCCGTAGATGTCGCAGACGTGCACACCGAGCAGGACCGTCCGGCGCTCCGGCAGCTCCGTCCGCGAATGGTACCCGGCCCCCGGCTCGTACTCGAACAGCGTCTCCCGCTGGGGAAGGACGTACTTCTTGGGGGGCAGGGTCGTCCGCGTGTAGGTGAGACGGGCCTCCGACCCGTCCTCCAGCCGGCCGAATACCAGCCCCCCATCCTTCTCGATCGGGGCGTGTACCTCTCCGAACTGCCCCAGGATCTCGGTGAACTCGTCCAGCCGGTCTTTCGCCAGTCGTAGTGTCTTCATCGATCTCCTTGCGCCCGCCCTCTGGGGCCGCCCCGCTGCCCGTGCGTCCGCATTCGTGATTAAATTCACGAAATGGGGAAGTGAAGTCAACCCATGTTAACGAACGGACGGCGCGGGGTGCGCTAGGAGCGGTTTCGAGCCGGGTCCTCGACCCGGAGGCGGCCCTGCAGTGCGGCGCCCTCGGCCACGGTCATGCGGGGCGAGCGGATGTCGCCGTCGACGGAGCCGGACTCGGTGACGTCGACGGAGCCGTCGGCCGTGATGGAGCCCCGGACCTTGCCCTGGACGGCGACGTGGTGGGCGACGATGCTCCCGCGGATCCTGGCCTGGGGCGCGATGACCAGGGTGTTCTTCGGCACCCGGACGTCGCCGTCGACCTCGCCGGCAATGGTAAGGTCTTCGGAGCTGGTGAGGTCGCCCTGGATGACGATCGACGCGCCGATCCAGGCGGCGACACGGCGCTCTTCGAGTCCCTGGCCCCGGGTCCTCTTCTCCCGACGCGGCTGACCGCCGCCGTCGGCGTCGCTTGAATCCTGTCCGAACATCGACCGCTCCGCGTTCGTGGGAAGGCATGGGGCCTCACTGGTGAGGCCTCCGCGGGACGGGAAACTTGTGGAGCCGGAGCCGGGAAGTCGAGGGCTGCGCACCCGACCGCATACCCGTTACTCTCCAGTAGAGCACACGGAATGAAGAGGGAGGACGAGATGGTATTCGGACGGTCCAGTGATCAGAAGGCGGAGTCGCCGGAGCCGGTGCGCTCGACCCCGCGCTCCGGGGCGGATTCGGTGATCGCGCACGGCATGGTGCTGAAGGGGGACTGCGAGACCGATGGCGTGCTTCGGATCGACGGGCGCGTGACCGGGACCGTGCGTGCGAAGCGTCTGTCGATCGGTCCCGACGGCCGGGTCGACGGCGACGTCCAGGGCGTGGGCACCTCGGACTCCGAGCCCGAGGTGCACGTGGAGGGCGAGGTCGGCGGCGCCGTGCGGGCCCATCGGGTGGAGATCGGGCCGAAAGCGCGGATCGGGTCCGGGCTGGAGGTCCACGAGGCGGTCGTCCGGGGACACGTGAAGGGCGCCGTCAAGGCCGAGCACCGCCTGCTGCTCGAGGAGACCGCCATCATCGAGGGCGATGTGACGGCCCGCCGGCTCGGGCTCCAGGAGGGCGGCCAGGTGTTCGGCACCATCCGGATCGGCGAGCCGCCGAAGAGCTGACGGACGTCGCGCCGTTCCGCCGGGACGGCGTCGTCCGGAACGATGATTGCCCCGTTCCGGAGTGACGACGTTCACCCGAGGGAGGAGCCATGAAGGAGCTCGAGCGGAGCGGTGTCCGGCTGGAGCTCGTGTCCGGCGACATCACGCGGCAGGACGATTTCGATGCCGTCGTGAACGCGGCCAATGCGCAGCTGCGGACGGGCGGGGGCGTGGCGGGCGCCATCCACCGGGCCGCGGGCCCGGAGCTGGAGGAGGAGACCCGTCCGCTGGCGCCGATCGAGCCCGGCGAGGCCGTGATCACGTCGGGGCACAACCTGCTCAACCCGCACGTGATTCATTGCCTGGGCCCGGTGTATGGTCGGGACGAGCCCTCGGATGAGCTGCTGGCGTCGTGCTACGAAGAGGCGCTCCGGCTCGCCGAGGAGAACGAGCTGACCTCGGTGGCCTTCCCGGCCCTCTCCACGGGCGCGTTCGGCTATCCGATGGACGAGGCGGCCCGGGTCGCGCTGGACACCGTCCTGGACGCCATGGACGGACTCGAGAGCGTGGACCGGATCCGATTCGTCCTCTACGACGAGGCCGCGCTCGACACCCACGCGGAGGCGCTCGATGCGCTGGCCGGTTAGGCCGGGGCACCCGCACCCGTGAGCGGGGAAAACACGATCGACGCGCCGTGGGCCACGGCCCCGGCCGACGTCCTGGACCGGCTGGAGACCGACCGCGACGGGCTCACCGACGACGAGGTGGACGCCCGCCGGGAGCGGCACGGACCGAACCGGCTGCGTGAGGCCGAGCGGCGCAGCCGCTGGGCGATTCTGTGGGACCAGGTGAAGAGCGTGATCGTGGCGCTCCTGGTCGTGGCCATCGTCGTTTCCCTGGCCTTTGGCCACCTGGTCGAGGCCATCGCCATCGGCGTGGTCATCGTGATCAACGCCGCCATCGGCTTCTTCACCGAGCTCCGGGCCGTCCGGTCCATGGAGTCGCTCCGGGAGCTGGGGCAGGCCGATTCCAAGGTCCGCCGCCACGGCGAGGTCCGGGAGATCCCGGCGACGGAGCTGGTCCCCGGCGACATCGTGGTGCTGGAGCGGGGCGAGGTCCTGGGGGCCGATGTCCGGCTGCTGGAGGTGGACGGGCTCCAGGTCGATGAGTCGCCGCTCACGGGCGAGTCGGTGCCGGTGACCAAGCAGGCGGAGCCCGTCGACGAGGATGCAGCGCTGGCCGACCGGGTCAACATGGCGTACAAGGGGACCGCCGTCACCCGGGGCGAGGGGCTCGGTGTGGTGGTCCGGACGGGGATGGACACCGAGATCGGCGAGATCTCCGAGATGGTGGGGGCCGCCCACGCCGGGGAGACGCCGCTCGAGCAGCGGCTGGACATGCTGGGCCGCCGGCTGGTCTGGCTCACACTGGCCGTGGCCGCCGTGGTCGCCGCGACCGGTATCGTGGCCGGCCGCGACATCTTCCTCATGGTCGAGACCGGGATCGCGCTGGCCGTGGCCGCCGTCCCCGAGGGGCTGCCCATCGTCGCCACGATCGCCCTCGCCCGCGGTGTCCAGCGGATGGCCCGCCGCAACGCGCTGATCCGGCGGCTCTCCTCGGTCGAGACGCTCGGCTCCACCACCGTCATCTGCTCCGACAAAACGGGCACGCTGACGGAGAACCGGATGGAGGTGACCACGCTGGTCGTCCCGGCCCGGCGGATCGAGGTGGACCGGGAGGGCGACGACGTCGCCTTCACGTCTCCGGATGGCGACCGGATCGATGTCGCCGACCAGCCACTGCTGCGGGAGGCGGTGGAGGTGGCGGTCCTGGCCAATGAGATCGAGGAGGCCGAGGACCCACAGGAGGGGCCCGGCAACCCCATGGAGGTGGCGCTGCTGCGGCTCGGTGAGGACGCCGGCATGCCCCGGTCGGAGCTCCTGGAGTCCCGCCCCCGGCAGCGGCTGGTCCGGTTCGAGCGCGAGACGGGGATGATCGCGTCGTTCCACGAGCGGGACGGCGGCGGGCTCGTGGCGGTGAAGGGGGCGCCCGAGGCGGTGCTGGACGCGTGCGATCGGGTGGCGGGCCCCGACGGCGCCGCGGAGCTCACCGATGACGGAAGAGAGGAGTGGCACGAGCGGAACGAGACGCTGGCCGGCGAAGGGCTCCGGGTCCTGGGCCTCGCCCGCAAGGAGGCGCCGGAGGACGCCGACCCGTACACCGGGCTGGTCTTCCTCGGCCTCGTCGGGATGGTCGATCCGCCCCGGGCGGGCGTGGCCGACGCCGTGTCCGAGTGCCGGGACGCCGGGATCCGGGTGGTCATGGTCACCGGCGACCACCCGGAGACGGCGCGGCACATCGCCGACCGCCTCGGGTTCGCGGCCGGCGAGGAGCTCCGGGTCGTCACCGGGCAGGCGCTCGACGACGCCCGCGACGACGAGGACCGCCGGTCGGCGCTGGTGGAGTCGGCGCACGTGTTCGCCCGGGTGGACCCGGGCCAGAAGCTCCGTCTGATCGACGGCTACCGGGAGCGGGGCGAGATCCTGGCCATGACCGGCGACGGCGTCAACGACGCGCCGGCGCTGAAGCAGGCGGATATCGGGATCGCCATGGGGAAGCGGGGGACCGAGGTGGCACGGGAGGCCGCCGACATGGTGCTCCTCGACGACGCCTTCTCGACGCTGGTCGAGGCCGTCCGCCAGGGACGCGTGATCTTCCGGAACGTCCGGAAGTTCGTGGTCTACCTCCTGTCGGGGAACGTGGGCGAGGTCCTGGCCGTGGGCACCGCATCGGTCCTGGGCGCGCCGCTCCCGCTGCTCCCGCTCCAGATCCTCTACCTCAACCTCGTGAACGATGTCTTCCCGGCCCTCGCCCTCGGTGTGGGGAGTGGTGGGGGGCAGGTGATGGGGCGCCCGCCGCGGGACCCGGCCGAGTCCGTCCTCGAGCGTCGCCACTGGGGTGCCATCGCCGGCTTCGGACTCGTCATCGCCGTGGCCATCCTCGGGGCGTTCTTCTGGGCGCTGAACGGCCTCGGGCTGCCTGTCGGCGACGCCGTCACGACGTCCTTCCTCGTCCTCTCCGGCAGTCGGCTGCTCCACGTCTTCAACATGCGGGACGCCCGCTCGAGCCCGGTCCGCAACGAGGTCACCCGGAACCCGTTCGTCTGGGGTGCCCTCGCCCTCTGTATCGGGCTGCTGGCGCTGGCCATCTACGCCCCGCCGCTGGCCGGGATCCTTGGTCTGAGCCCGCCCTCCGGCGCCCAGTGGCTCCTCATCATCGGTGGA
Source organism: Candidatus Longimicrobiales bacterium M2_2A_002 (assembly GCA_051418035.1). Lineage (GTDB taxonomy): Bacteria > Gemmatimonadota > Gemmatimonadetes > Longimicrobiales > RSA9 > JAWVYT01. The sequence goes on along the minus strand of JBPRGE010000054.1, from coordinate 18,015 downwards.
TCGCTCTTCCCGCTGGTGGCAGGCCAGCTCTACATGATCGGGGCATCGGCGCTGAAGGGGACTGACGACGCCGGACGATGACGGAGGGCCGCCGTCCCGCGGTGCACGGCGACCCCCGTGTCGTGAGGCATGTCACGTCCCCGACTGGTGCCGGTCGCAGTGGAAGGTCGGGCGGCCGTTGACCTCGGTCTTCCGGATCGTGCCATCACAGCGCGGGCAGTCCCGGCCGTCCTCCCGGTTGGGAAGCAGCCAGTCGTCGGGCATCCGGTCGACATCGGCCCGGGCGTCCACGGCGCCGCGGATCACCGAGACGGCTGTCTCGAACAGCTGCTCGAGCCGATCGCCGGACAGCTCCGGCACCTGCGTCTCCGGGTGCAGCCCGGCGTGGAAGAGCGTCTCATCGGCGTAGATATTCCCGAGCCCGGCCATGAGCTCCTGGTCCATGAGCGCCGACTTGATCCCACCCCGGCGGTCGGCCAGCCGGTCCCGGAACGTGGCGGGCCCCACGCCGTCGTGCAGGTAGTCGGGCCCGAGGCCCTGCTCGTCGGCGAACGCTTCCGGGTCGTCCACCAGGCCGATCTCGCCGAACTTCCGCGGGCAGGGAAAGGCGAGGGCGGCCCCACCCCGGAAGTCGAGGCGGAGCCGGGTATTGTCGGGCTGCTCGTCGCCGGCCTCCAGAGCGACCAGCGAGCCTGTCATGCCGAAGTGCAGCCTCAGCCAGCGTCGGCGGTCCTCACCGGAGCGGAGGAAGAGGTGCTTCCCCCATCGGCGCGCGGCGGTGAGCGTATGGCCGAGCAGCGCGTCCCGGAGCGTCGACTCCGCCGCCGTCACCGTCATCCCGTCCGGACGGAAGCTTACGGTCTCGATCGCCCGGTTGAGCGCCTCATCCTCGGCGATCGTGCGAAACACCTCCACATCGGGCAGCTCGGGCACGGTTCCTCCCAGTCAGGCTCTGGCTCCGGTTCCCGGTACCGCAGCGTGCAAGACGGGTTCCCGGGCGCATCATACCCCGCCCGGGATGCACGCCGGCCCTCCCGAATGTCCCCGGGAGGGCCGGCGCTCCCAGCCTGGCCCAGTGACCCGTCAGCTCCCGAACTCGATCAGCGGCTTGATGATCCCGTCCTCCTTGTTCTCCATCATCCGGAACGCCTCCTCGATCTCGTCGAACGGGAAGGTGTGCGTGGTCATCTTCGTGGGGTCCACGCGACCGGTGTCGATGAGCCGGAGGAGCCGCGTCAGCCGAAGCCGGCCCCCGGGGCAGAGGCCCGTGACGATGTCCTTCTCGGCCATGCCGACGCCCCAGCCCTCGCGGGAAATCGCCACCTGGTCGCCCTCGCCGTGGTAGCCGGCGTTCGATATGGTGCCGCCGGGCTTCGTGACCTGGACGCACTGGTCCAGCACCTCCGCGCTGCCCAGCGCCTCGATGGCCGTATCCACGCCCTCGCCGCCGGTCAGCTCCATGATCTGCTCCACGGCGTCGCCCTCGGTGAAGTCGACGATCTCGTCGGCACCATACTCCCGGGCCAGCTCCTGCCGCTTCGCCACCGACTCGACGCCGATGATCATGCCGGCACCCTGCAGCGCTGCGCCCTTCGTGGCCATCAGACCCACCGGCCCCTGGGCGAACACCGCCACCGTCCCGCCCATGGGGATCTCCCCGTGCTCGGCCGCCATGAACCCGGTGCTCAGCATGTCGGCCACGTAGGTCGCCTCATGGTCCGTCACGCCGTCCGGGATCGGGGCGAGGTTGGCGTCGGCCTCGTTCACGTGGACGTACTCGGCGAACGTGCCGTCCTTGATGTTGGCGAACTTCCAGCCGCCCAGCGCGCCGCCCGACTGGGACGGATGGCCGTCCTGGGCGGCGTCCGAGCCCCAGTCCGGCGTGATGGCGCCCACGGCGACCCGGTCGCCCGCCTCGAACCGCTCGACCTCTTCACCGACCGCCTCGACCACGCCGACCACCTCGTGGCCGAGCGTCAGGTCCTCACGCTCGCCGATGGCGCCGTGCACCGTATGGACGTCGGAGGTGCAGATGAGCCCCTTCGTGGGACGGATGATCGCGTCGTTCGGACCGGCGACCGGGCGCTCCTTCTCGATCACGCCGACCTCGCCGATCCCTTTCATTACGAATGCCTTCATAAAACCCATCCCTTCGTTGTTCTGGTATCGCCGGTGAAATGACTTCGCACCCCCTGCTACCAGCAGAAGGCGTTCCGTCGGCGGCTCAACCGATGAACGAGATGGGAGGCGATCCGCGGCTGTTCCGGGCGCTCAGAACGCTTCGGTGGCCGTGATGTACACACCGGAGGCGCCTCCCTCGCCGACGCCATAGTCGATCCGGATGTTCACGCCCTGGTCAGGATCGAGCAGGAAGCGAAGCCCGAGGCCGCCGGAAGGGTGGAAGCCATCGAGTCGCATACCGCGCGGGTCCCGAGCCACGTGGCCGGCCGCGGCGAAGAAGGCCACCCCGAGCCGCCACCACACCCGCAGCCGGTACTCGGCCTGGACCGCCGCCAGGAACCGATCCCGGAACCGGCCATCGAAGTAGCCCCGGAGCAGGTTCTGGCCGCCGAGGGTCGGAAGGAAGCGGAAGGGTGCGTCCCCCGACACGCCGGACATCGTGGTCCGCAGGGCGACGACCCCCGGCCCGGCGCGGAGGTAGCGTCGGCCGTCCAGCGTGTAGCGGAGGAACCCGTAGTCACTGCCCAGGCCGTCGGGGTGCCCGCGCACGCTCACGGAAGCGAGCACGCCCGTTGCGGGGCTGATGACCTCGTCCCGCGTGTCGCGGATCACCCGGAGGGCCGTGCCCCAGACCGTCCCGCCGTCCGCCCCCGGCAGCCGGCCGTCGGACAGGGGCCCGCCGCCCTCCAGGTCGACGAGGTCGTCGTCGGCGATGCGGAGCCCCCCGCCCACGTACACCCCCGGCGCTACACGACGGTCCAGGTCCAGCGCGAGCTCGAACCCGACCCGGGTGTAGTCCTCGGTGTCGTCCGGGTTGCTGTCATTGCCCAGCGCATACGCCACGTCCGGATACCGCTGGTAGGCGCCGTATCCCGCGTAGTGGTAGTCGCCGCCGCCCGGGTAGCCCTCCAGTGCCAGCTCCGTGATGACCTGCTCGTTCTGCGTGTAGATCCCCGTCACGCTGGCCAGCGTGGGACGGTCCGCTTCGGATGAGCGGTGGGTGATCAGCGCCGCGGCGCCCCCGGCAACCCGCGTCTCGGGCGTGTAGAAGATGACCGGCAGGGGATAGACCCCGTAGCCCGTCGCCGGGCGCTCATCCGCCGGGGGAACCGTGTCGCCCGTGGCGGTGCTGTCCTGGCCCGGGAGTCCCCCGGGCAGCACCGCCAGTGCGACGAGCACTGCCGCCCACACCGACTCGATACCCCGCCACCTGGTTCCCACGCCACCATCCTCCGGCACGCGTCTCACACCCGGCTCGGGTGCACAAGATACCGGCGCACCGACCCGGCTGCACGGCTCCGGGCGCACCGTATTCAGCACAATCTTGTCATCTTTAACGCCGCGACCTATGTTGGGAGGACCGGCGGGGCCCCGTCCCCTTTACCATCCGATGGAGGCTCCATGCGCACGATCGTGCTCATCCTTCTCATGACCGCCGCCCCGGGCCTCGCGGCCCAGGCCCAGTCCGGACCATCCACGGCCCAGGGCTCGGATCGGCCCTCGGGCCAGTACCTCTACATCGCCCGTGGCTGCCTGGGGTGTCACGGGGCAAGCGGGGAAGGGGGCGTTGGACCCGACCTGGCCCGGACGCCACTGACGTTCGAGGTGTTCCTGGACCAGGTGCGGACACCGCGGGGCATCATGCCGGCGTTCCCGGCGAGCGCCGTGACGGAGGGCGAGCTGCGAGCGATTTACGAGTACGTGAGCGGGCTGGCAGAGCCGCCGGCGCCGCTGCGGGCGGACGTGCCGGAAGGGGAGCAGACTCCGTCGTCGTGCGCAACGTGCCACCAGGACTACAATCCGACGATCGTTCGCCAGTTCCACGGCAGCGCCATGGGCCTTGCGGGAACGCAGAATCCCAGGGTCGACTGGCCGCAGAAGCAGATGACGTGCGCGGACTGTCACGGCACGAATCACACGGAGATCACGGCCAGCAAGGGGCGGGTCCCGGAATCGCGCTGCGCCGCGTGCCACATGCAGATCTATCAGGACCACGTGGTCGACGGCGGCCATTCGTACGGTCCGGGTCCAGCGGGGATCGGGATCAACTGGGAGCGGAACATCGCGGTGCCGCATTACGCGCAGATGCCGCGGAAGGTGATGGAAATGGGGTGCGACCCGTGCCACGCGCAGGCGGGCGCCACGGCGGACAGTCTGTGGAGCGACTCGCTGCAGCAGTACATCGACACGAGCAGCCTCACGTACCGGAACGGGTGCATGGCGTGCCATACGCGGCACTCGTTCAGCCTGGAGGAGGCCCGCAAGCCGGAGAGCTGTCACACGTGCCACATGGGCCCGGACCACCCGAACTACGAGGCGTACACGAGCTCGAAGCACGGCTCGATCTATCAGGCCCGGGGCGACGACTGGGACTGGACGGTCCCGATGGCGGAAGCGGAGTACGAAACGCCCACGTGCGCGTACTGTCATATGCTGTACGTGGACTCGGCGGGCAACCGGACGTCTAGCCACAACATGACCCGGAAGATCATCTGGGGGATGGGCACGCAGCCGGCGGGCGGTCAGCTCGAGGACATCGTCGCCGACCCGGAGAACCGGGCCAAGCGGAACGAGATGGTCAAGGTCTGCATGACGTGCCACTCGGAGGTGAAGGCCCGGGGCTACCTGCGCTCGGCCGACGCCCACAAGCTGGCGGGCGACGTGCTGGTGATCGAGGCGCGGCAGATCCTGGACAGCCTGTACGCCGACGGGCTGATCGATCCGAGTCACGGCCAGCTGGCGTCGGGGCTGATCCAGGGCCCTCGTTTCACCGCCACCGACCTCCCGGCCGGCGCCGCACAGCACTGGCCCGCCGGCCTTTACTTCAACGTGTCGAGCATCGAGCGCGAGTACTTCGACATGTTCTTCTTCAGCAACCTGAAGTCGTACAAGGGCGCCTTCCACATGAGCCCCGACTACGCCTGGTGGTACGGCTACGCGGACGTGCTCGGCCACCTGGCCCGGATCCGGGACGAGGCCGAGTCGATCCGCGACTTCGACGCGACCCAGGACCGTGCGTGGTTCATGATCCTCACCGGCCCGATCATGGTCCTCCTCGTGGTCGGGGCGGCGTGGTGGATCCGTCGGAAGTGGTTCGTGACGGAGGATGCCAGCGGCTGATCCGGCTCCATCCGCGCGGGGGTCGGGCACCCGCCGCCCTGGCCCGCCCCCGTCGCTCGCTCGGGATGAGGGGCACGGATCGTCGGCGCGAAACGTGCCTCACCGGAAGGGCGGACACGAGCGGACAGGGCAGGGAGGGTGTGTGACTGCGGACGAAGCGGCCGGACTGATCCGGGGTGCGGTACCGGCGGGCGAGGACGCTCCGGCATCCCCGGTCTGGGCCGATATGGGTGCCGGGAGCGGGACCTTCACGTTCGCGCTGGCCGGGATCCTGGGGCCCGCGGGCCGGGTGGTGGCCGTGGACCGGGAGCCGGCGGCGCTGGAGTCGCTCCGTCGCGGACTGGACCGTCGAGGCGCGGACGGACGACCGCCGGAGGGCGGTGCGGGCGCTGCGGCGGGCGGACAGCCGGCGACCATCGTGACGGCCCGGGGAGACTTCCGCGACCCCGCCGGCATCGACCCGCTCGATGGCGTCGCGCTGGACGGCGCCCTGTTCGCCAATGCCCTGCACTTCGACTCCGACGCCGGCGGTACGCTCCGGCGGATGGCGGAGCGCCTCGCGCCGGGCGGGCGCCTGGTCGTCGTCGAGTACCAGGATCGGCCGCCCAACCCGTGGGTGCCCCACCCGCTCCCCGTCGCGCGCCTGGAGGAGGTGGCCGAGGCCGAAGGACTCACCGAGCCGCGCGTGGTGGGCGAGCGCCCGTCGTCGTACGGCGGCGTTCTCTACTGTGCCTGGCTCGAGCCGACGTAGCGCAGCGGCGGCACCGTTGCTGCATCGTGAGTGTAACGGAACGCCGTACACAGCAATGAGGAGCCGTAGATGCCGACCCACCTGACCGATCGTTTCGCCCGGGCCCTGGAAGTTGCTCGCGAGCTGTATCCCGAGGGCGATCAGGACGGGTCGGGGCCGCCGCGCTCGGCGCACCTCCTCCAGGTGGCCGGCATGGTGCTCGAGTCCGGCGGCGATGAGGATCAGGCCATCGCGGCGCTCTTCCATGACGCCCTCGAGACGGCGGACTCGGCGGACGAGGCCGGGAGCCGGGAGTCGCGGATCCGGGACGGGTTCGGTGACCGGCCGGCCGACATCGTGGTGGCGTGCACCGACGGCCTCGCGGACGACTCGGACGAGGACAGCTGGAAGGAGCGGAAGGAGCAGTACATCCATCAGCTGTGGACGGAGGCCGATGATGCCGCGGTCCGGGTCTCCGCCGCCGACAAGCTCGCCACGGCCCGTCAGATCCTCCGGGACTACCGCGCCCATGGCGAGTCGGCGTGGTCCCGGTACGAGGGCGGTCGGTCGGGCACGCTCTGGTACTACCGGGCGCTCGTCGGCGCCTACCGGTACCGCGATGTGGACGGCCACGCGGACGAGCTGGATGACCTGGTCACCGCGCTCGAGGAAGAGACCAACCTGAGCTGAGGGCCAGGCCACGCCCATGAACACCGACGACCCCCGGACCGACCGGGAGGCCGGCTCCCACGCCGCGAACGCGGATCGGCCGGCCGTGGACCCCGACTTCGCGCAGGAGGTCCTCGAGGACCTCTACGCCTACCGGCGCAAGCGGCCGGAGGTGGCGTGGCTCCTGTGGCTCTTCTTCGGCTGGGCCGGTGGCCATCGGTTCTACCTGGAGCGGGTGGGGACCGGGATCCTGATGCTCCTGACCGGCGGCGGGCTCGTGGTCTGGTGGGTCCTGGACGCCCGGAGGATCCGGCGCATGGTCCGCTACCACAACATCCAGCAGCAGCGCCGGCAGCGCGACGGGCGGCCACCCCTCGAGCTGTCCTTCATGCCGCCCCTGGCCGACGACGTGCTCCGCGACCCGCCCGCATGGACCGCGAGATGGAGCGCCCGCCCGCGGTGGCGACGGGGGGTCCGACTCGCCGGCGACATCCTCGTCCTCATCGTGGCCGGCTCCGCGCTGGGCAGCCTCTCCACCACGGATGGCGGGATGGAGGGAGTGCTCGCCATTACCGCGCTGATCGTCGTGACGCTCCTCGGGGGGGCGGCCGGCTGGCTCGACCGGGTCCCCGTGGCCGGCGCCTTCCTGCGATGGAGCCACCGCCTCCGGCTCTTCTACTACTACAACCGCCCGGGATCCCCGCCGGCGCTGCTCCTCCGCGGCCTCACCGCTCCGTTCCTCGCCCTGTTCCGCCGCAGGGCCCGCGAGGAGGCCCGCCTCTACCTGGAGGTCGGGGCCGTGTTCGCCCTCGGCTTCATGGCCATCGACCTGGTCCAGAACGTGGCCGGGCCCATGGTCGGCGGCACGGGGCTGGCCGCGCTGGCCCCCATACGCCTCCTGGGCGTCTGGATAAAGGAGGCCTTCATGACCTTCTTCGTGATCTACGCGTTCGCCACGCCCATCGGGGCCGTGCTCACTCTCCACCTCCTCACCCGCCGGACCCACACCGTCCCCCGCCTCCTCGGGGGCCTCGCCCTCCTCTTCATCGTCCTCGGCACCGGCTGGATCACCTAGCTCCCCGTGTGCCGTGTGCCCGTGCCCGTGCACGCCCCCGTCCCGTGCCCCGTGCCCACCCATTGTGCACCCCGAACCCCGTCTCCACTTTGATCCTGGCCCCTGACACCATGTCAACGGAGCACCGGACCATGCGTTCAAGCCAGCCGTCGTACTCGGGCCTGCTGCACGCCGCGATCATCGTCCTCGCGCTGCCCGCCGTGGCGGCCGCACAGAACGTCTACGCCGCCCAGGTCGAGGGCTACCTCGATGAGCTCGAGGCGCGCTTCGTCGGCGACGGCTACAACCTGGAGGGGGCGTCCTCCGGCTGGATGATACCCGGCGCCGAGGGCGGGACCCTCATCCGTCTGCCAGCCGGGAGCTATGTCGCGCTCGGAGCGTGCGACGACGACTGCTCCGATCTCGAGCTGTCGGTCAGCGGCGTCGACGGGGAGACCGAGCTCGGCGCCGACCGCGCGGCGGACGCGTTCCCTGTCGTCGAGTTCTCACTGGCCGAGGCCGCGACGGTCCTCATCAAGGTGTCGATGCCCGGCTGCGACACCCCTCGCTGTTTCACCGGCTACCGGTGGTACAGCGGCGAAGTCGAGGGCTGGGAGGAGCAGATCGCACTCCAGATGAGAGCGCTGCCCACGCCGGAGGACGCGTCCGTGACCGATGAGAGGACCGGGCTGGTCGGGGCGGGGGAGGTGATCCGCTTCTCCCTCGGCCTCGAGCCGGGGAACTATGGCGGGGTCGCTGTTTGCGACTACGACTGCTCGGACATCGACCTCGTCGTGTCCGGCGCCGACGGCGCCACCCTGGCCAGTGATGTCCTGGAGGATGACTTCCCCATCGTCAACGTGGGGATCCCGGAGGCGGGGACCTTCACGTTCGAGGTCCGGATGGTCGACTGCTCGACCTCGACCTGCGGGTACGGGTTCCGCCTCTACCGACAGGACCTCGACTAGCGACGACGCAGGCGCTGCGCACCGGTCGGAACCCGGTGGCGACGGCTGCCGACCGGCCTCCCGGTCAGTCCCCCAGTCGGTCCCGGAGCTCGTCGCGGGCCGCCGCGATGCTCGAGCGCACGCGGTCCCGGAGGGCCGGGACGTCGTCCAGCGTCATCCCCGCGGTCTCCACCGGCTCCAGTACCCGCGCGATCGCCCGAGCCGGGTTGAACACGATGGAGTGCTTCGACATGGCGTTCCGGGTCCCCGCCACCACGATGGGCAGCACCGGGAGCTGACGCTCGATGGCCACCCGGAACGCGCCGTTGCGGAACCGCTGCAGCCTGCCGTCCGGGGAGCGGGTGCCCTCCGGCAGGATCATCACCGTCACGTTCTTGTCCAGCCGGTCGTGGATCTCGCTCACGGCGTCCGCCCGGCTGCCCGGGTCCGAGCGACGGACGGCGATGTCGCCGGCCATCCGCATCATCCACCCCATCACCGGGATCCGGAAGATCCCCTCCTTCGACAGCCACTTCATCTCCCACGGCAGGTGGCTGATCAGGAAGATGTCCGCGAACGACTCGTGGTTCGCCACCGCCACGTACGGGCGCCGGGGGTCATCGATGACCACGCCCTCCGTAGTGAAGTCCCACACAGGGATCAGCTTGACCGCCGCGACGGCCGACCGCCGGAACCAGCGGCCCGCCGTGTACCGTCCCGGATCGAACGGCGCCGTGAGCGCGAAGATCACGGCGAGGACAGGCAGCCAGAAGACCGCGAGCAGACCGATCACGGCCCACAGGGCATACGAGTAGAGACTTCGCATCGACACGAAACAGAACCGGCGGCCCCGATGGCGTCAAGACGTATTGCCGGCGCCGGCCGCCAGCGCGTCCCCGGCGCGGGTCCCGGCCCAACATCGCCGCGGGGGGCTGTGCCGGTCGCTTTACACCCTCCCGCGCCGGGGATAGCTTCCGCCCCTCGCAGCCGCACCTGTTCATCGGAGTCACCGGCACTGCCCATGGACCGAGTCGACAGCGCTCGCGCGAGCGAGCTCCTGGACCGCATGACCGGGGTCCGCATCCTCGTGGTCGGCGATCTGATGCTCGACGTCTATCTGCGCGGTGGCGCGTCGCGGATCTCCCCCGAGGCGCCCGTCCCCGTGGTCCATGTGCGCGACGAATGGCACGCGCTCGGGGGCGCCGCGAACGTGGCAGCCAACCTGGCGGCGCTCGACATCCGTACCGAGCTGATCGGCGTCGTCGGGGAGGACTGGGCCGCCGGCGTGTTCCGGGATGTGGCGACCGATGCCGGGATCGAAGTCGAGCGCGTGCTCCCGCTGTCCACGCGCCCCACGACGGTCAAGACCCGGGTCCTGGTGGGGCATCAGCAGGTGGCCCGCTACGACCGCGAGGAGGTCGGCGACCTGACCGAGGCGACGGAAGAGCTGGCCGAGCGGGTGGAGGCGGCCGCGGCCCGGGCCCACGCCATCGTCCTCGAGGACTACGACAAGGGCGTGCTGGTACCCGGCGTGATCGACGCCGCCCTCGATGTCGCCCGGCGCCGGGGGATCCCCGTCGTGGTCGACCCGAAAGCCCGGCACTTCTTCGACTTCCCCGGCTGCACCGTGTTCAAGCCGAACCAGCCGGAGCTGGCCGCCGCGCTGCGCGCCGACGTGCACCCCGACGACCCCGAATGGCTCGAGAGCACACGGCGCCACCTCGAGTGCGAAAACCTCCTCCTCACCCGGGGCGGCCACGGGATGTCCCTCGCCACCGCCGAGGGGGAGTGCCTGCGCGTCCCGGCCGTCGCCCGGGCCGTCTACGACGTCTCCGGCGCCGGGGACACCGTCACGGCCATCATGGCCGGGACGATGGCCGTCGGTGGATCTGTCGCCGAGGGCGCCATCCTCGCCACACACGCCGCCGGCATCGAGGTCGGGAAGGCCGGCGTCGTCACCGTGAGTCCCGACGAGATCATCGACAGCGTGCGGCACCACCAGGAAGCCGCCATCGCCCAATAGAGAAAGGACCAGCCATGGACCCCGTCCGCGTACATTCCGACGACGCGCCCGAAGCCATCGGCCCCTACAGCCAGGCCATGAAGCTCGGCGACTTCGTCTTCACCGCCGGCCAGATCGCCCTCGACCCCGACACCATGGAGATCGTCGGCGACGACGTGACCGCCCAGACCGAGCGCGTCATGGCCAACCTCCGCGCCATCCTCGAGAAGGCCGGCTCCGGCCTCGACGCCGTCCTCAAGACCACCGTCTACCTCGCCGATATGGACGATTTCGCCGCCATGAACGAGGTCTACGGCGCCCATTTCGGCGACCACCGGCCCGCCCGATCCACCGTGGCCGTCCGTACGCTCCCCAGGAACGTACGCGTCGAGATCGACGCCATCGCCTTCGCCGGGTAGACGCGCCTCAGTCCTCCACCATGTACGCCAGCCCCCAGGCATTCCGCCCGATGTGCGTGGCGATCACCGGCGTGGCGGGCGAGACCAGGACGTCCCGCTCGCCGAACCGGTCGATCAGCGCCGCACGCACCTCTTCGGCCACGGCAGGCGCGTCCACGTGGACCACGCCGAACCGGAACTTCTCGGCGTCACCGATGGCTTCCTCGACCAGCTCCAAGACCTTGGGCAGCAACGCGTCATAGCCCCTCACCTTCGAAACTGGTTTAGCTGCACCGGACGCGTCCACGCCGAGGATCGGCTTGATGTCCAGGAGGCTGCCCAGCCAGGCCCGGCCCCGGCTCACACGGCCCGACGCGATCAGGCGGTCGAAGGTGTCCACGGTGAAGAGGATGCTCGACTGGTCGCGGACCCGGTCCAGCTCCTCGATGATCGCCTCCGGCGGGTGGCCCAGCTCGGCCAGCTCCGCGGCCTTCATGACCAGGAGGCCCTCCAGGACCGAGATGCCCCGGGAGTCCATGAGGTGGATCGGCGTATCGTCCATCCGCTTGCCGGCCGTCTGCGCGCTCCCGAACGTCCCGGAGAGGGCGGAGGCGAGGATGACGCCGAGAACGGACTCCCCGTCGTCGGCTGCGTTCTCGAAGGCGTTGAAGAACGCCGCCGGCGGAGGCTGTGACGTGCTGGGGTGCTCGCCGTTGCGGAGGCCCTCGACGAAGGTCTCGGCATCGATGTCGATCCCGTCCCGGAGGACGGTCTCGTCATAGACCAGCGACAGGGGCACGACGTGGATCCCGTGAGCCCGGACGACGGTCTCCGGGAGGTCGCAGGCGCTGTCGGTGACGATGGAGACCGGTCGGCGTGCGACGCCGGTGGTCGACCGCCCGACGGCGTCGTGCTGGGCTGCCATGTCCTCGGCCTTGTGCGACTCCAGCCGCCCCAGACCGCGGAGGTAGTCGAAGACCGTGTCGGGCTCGTCGGTGTGGACGTGGACCTTGAGCAGCGTGCTGCTGCGGATGACGATCAGGGAGTCGCCGAGATCCCGCAGCACGGAACGGATCACCGGCTCGTCGGGAAGGGCGTCGCCCCGGACCAGCGCCTCGGTACAGAAGCGGTACTCCCCCTCGCCGGCGGGGAACTCGGCGCTGGCCACCGGCTCGGCGTCGCCGTAGTCCGGGGTCGCGTCCAGGGCGACGACCGGGTCCCCCTCGATCAGGGCGTGAATCCCCTCCAGCCACTCCACGAACCCCTTGGCGCCCGCATCCACCACACCGGCCTTCTTGAGGGTGGGCAGCAGATCCGGCGTGCGTGCCACGGCGTCGCGGGCCCGGTCGAGGATCCGCTGGAAGAACTCGGCCAGGTCGCTGGTCTCGCACTCCTCCGCCTCCTCGGCCGTCTCCCGCATGACGGTCAGCATGGTGCCCTCGACGGGCTTGTCCATGGAGGCGTAGATGTGGTCGGCGGCGTTGCGGAGCGCATCCTTGAGGTCGTCGACGCCGACATGGCTGCGCTCCTTGAGCGCCTCGGCCAGCCCGATGAGCCAGTGGGAGAGGATCATCCCGCAGTTCCCGCGGGCGCCGAGCACGCCGGCGTCCGCCGCGGCCTGGGCCACCTCGCCGACATCCCCGTCGCCCTTCCGCCTCAGCTCTTCGGCCACGGTGGCGACGGTCAGGGCGAGGTTGGTCCCGGTATCGCCGTCCGGGACGGGGAATACGTTGATGCGGTTGAGCTCGCCCTTGGCGGTGCGGGCGTGGTCACACGCGGCGATCAGGGCCCGCCGGAACCGGCGGCCGTCCAGGTAGCGGATCTTCATCGCCGCCGGGTGCAGGGGCACGGGCGGACGTACTCGCTCCCGGTCGCACGACGCGGCGCCCGGGAGCGGAGGGTCGACACCTCGGATGGCAGCATCTGGCTCCTGCGGGGGTTTGGAGGACACCTCAGCTCACCAACGATAGCCACATTCACCGGGTATGCAATGGGCGAGCCACCCGCCGGGCCATCCGGGGCAGCCGCCACGGCTACGCGTCGCCCGCCGACCGGCGCTCCATCCGGCTCCGTGCGATCCCCGTGGTCCCGACCACGATCAGCAGCGCGCCGGTCACGCCCCAGACGTCCGGGATCTCCCGGAAGAAGAGCACCCCCCAGATCGCCGCGAAGACGATCTGCATGTACGCCACCGCCATGGCCCGGCCCGCCCGTTCCTCCCTGAGCCCCAGCGTCAGGGTCACCTGGCCGAGCTGTGTGACGATGCCGATGGCGAGCAGCGCCCCCCATTCCCACGGCGTCGGTATCACGCCGCTGACGGCGGTGAAGGGAAGCGATCCGAGCGTGGCGATCACGGCGAACCAGAACACGATCACCACCGGGTCCTCCGTCCTGCCGAGCTGCCGGACGGTGACGTACGCCCCGGCGCTCAGGATCGCCCCGGCCAGCGCCACGCCCACGGCGAATGGGGCCAGCCGTTCCTCGAGTCCACCGAAGAGGAACGCGGGGCGGGTCATGAGGACCACACCGGCCAGGCTCACGAGGACGAGGGCCGCGTCCCGGGGCCGCATCCGCTCCGACAGGACGATGGCGGCCAGCACCGCGGTGAAGACCGGGTTCGTGTACTGGATCACCGTGGCGTCCGCCAGCGGGAGCCGGGTTAGGGCGAAGAAGAAGGCGCTCATCGCCCCGAAGCCGAGGACTCCTCGAACCAGGAGCAGCCCCTTCCGGTTCCCCCAGGGAGAGATGCCCCGGGCCCGGAGCCAGTACCAGCTGAGCACCGCGCCGACGACCGACCGTGCGAGCACCATCTCCTGTGGCGGCAGCCGCTGCCCGGCCGCCTTCACCAGCAGGCTCATGATACTGAAGAAGAACGCGGCCCCCGCCATGTAACGGATGCCCACGGGAACTCGTCTGTACCATGAGGGCCCCGACGCGGAGTCGGGGGCGGTCGGCGGCATGGAGCCTCGGCGCTGGTGTCGTATCGGGAAACGCCGTCGAAGCTAGAACGGATGGCGCCGGGCTGCCACCGCACCGATGCAACCATCCGGTGACGGATTGTATCCCAGAGCGTGGAGGATGACGTCCGAGGAAACTCTGCTGACGCGTTCCACGTATAGGGATGGGAAGACGACGACGCGGAAGGAGCGAGCCATGAGTCTGGAACAGAGACTGGAGTACCTGCTGAAAGCCGCGGTGCGCGCCGAGCGCAACGGCGAGTACCGGGTCGCCCGCTCGCTCCGCCGGATGGCCGCGGACACGCAGCCGATCGACCGGTCGCTCACGCTCGCCGTCGACGACCGGCCCGCCGCCTGATCCGGGCCGACCCCGGCTCCCGGGGCGCCGCCGACCTCGGGATCGGCGGCGCCCTTTTCTCATCCGGTCGCTCCCCGCCCTTGACGGACTCGCTCCGGCCGGGTCGGTTAACGGGGTGGCGCTCACCGTGGGACCCGAGGCGGAATGGGCACGATCCTGTGCGTCGATGACGACCCGGCCGTTCTGAGCACGTTCCAGAAGACGCTGGAGCGGGCCGGCCACCGGGCCGTCCCCGTGAACAATGGCCGGGCGGCCATGAAGGTGCTCGACCGGGGCGGTGTGGATCTGGTGGTCTCCGACTACCAGATGCCCGGCCTCTCCGGGCTCGAGCTGCTGGAGGCCGTGGAGGCCGGTCGCCACGACGTCCCGTTCATCATGGTGACCGGTCACGGCAGCATCGAGCACGCGGTCACCGCCATGAAGGCCGGCGCCCACGACTACCTGCTGAAGCCCATCGAGCCTCGCGAGCTCGAGATCGCGGTCGACCAGGCGCTGGAGTTCACGCGGCTGCGTCGCGAGAACGAGTCGCTGAAGGCGGAGGTCCGCCAGCTCCGCGGCGAGCGGACCATCATCGGGGACAGCGAGCCGCTGAAGCGGGTCATCGAGCTGGTACGGACGGTCGCGCCCACCCGGTCCACGGTCCTGATCCAGGGGGAGAGCGGGACCGGGAAGGAGCTCGTCGCGCGGGCCGTTCACGACTGGAGTGACCGCGGCGACCGGCCGTTCATCTCGGTCAACTGCGCCGCGCTCCCCGAGACCCTCATCGAGAGCTCCCTCTTCGGCCACGAGAAGGGAGCCTTCACCGGCGCCACCCGGATGGTGAAGGGCGCCTTCGAGCGGGCCGACAACGGAACGCTCCTCCTGGATGAGGTCACGGAGATGCGCCCGGACCTCCAGGCCAAGCTGCTGCGCGTGATCCAGGAGCAGGAGTTCGAGCGGGTGGGCGGCGCCACGCCGATCCGGGTGGACGTCCGGATCGTCGCCACCACGAACCGCGACCTCAAGGAGGCCGTCCGCCGCAACGAGTTCCGCGACGACCTCTACTACCGCCTGGCCGTGGTCCCCGTCACCATCCCGCCGCTGCGGGAGCGACCCACGGACATTCCCTCGCTGGCGCACCACTTCGCACGCGAGACCGCGGAGACCATCGGCAAGAAGGTCGAGGGAATCAGCCCCGAGGCCATGGACAGGCTCCTGGACTACGACTGGCCGGGGAACGTCCGGGAGCTCTCCCACGCCATGGAGCGGGCGGTGATCCTGAGCTCGGGGCCCGTCATCCGGGCGACGGACCTGGAGCTCGGGGCCGAGCACGACCTCGCCCCGGGCTCGACCGACCGCGCGACGGCGGGGCGGGTGGTCCTGGACACGCTCGACGTCCGGGAGGCCGAAGCCATCCTCATCGAGCGGGCGCTCGAGGAGACGAACCAGAACCGGACCCGGGCCGCCGAGCTGCTGGGGATCAGCCCCCGCACGCTGCGCAACAAGCTCAACAAGGACTGAGGACCGAAGTGCTCGACTGCCAGCGCGACCAGTTCTCGCTTCCGGACGGCGTCCACTACCTGAACGGCGCCTACATGTCCCCGCTCCTGAAGAAGGTCGAGGCGGCGGGGATCGACGGGATCCGGGGCAAACGGTTCCCCGTGGACATCGGGCCCGAGGACTTCTTCGCCGGCGCCGACACCGGCCGCGCCCTCTTCGCGGCGCTGATCCACGGCGATGACCCGAGACGCGTCGCGATCCTGCCCGCCGTCTCCTACGGGATCGCCACCGCCGCCCGGAACACGCCCATGGAGCGCGGGCAGAACCTGGTCCTGGCCGAGGGACAGTTCCCGAGCAACGCCCTGATCTGGCGCCGGCTCGCGGCCGAGAACGGCGTCGAGGTCCGGACCGTCGGGGCGCCGGAACGGCCCCGGGGGCGTGGCCGGGAGTGGACGGCCCGCCTGCTCGACGCCATCGACGCCGACACCGCCGCCATCGCCCTGGCCCCCGTCCACTGGACCGACGGGACCCGGTTCGACCTCCCGGCCATCGGACGTCGGGCCCGCGAGCACGGCGCCGCCTTCGTCATCGACGGGACCCAGGCCGTCGGCGCCATGCCCTTCGATGTCGAGGAGGTCAGGGCCGACGCCGTCGTATGCGCCGCCTACAAATGGCTCCTCGGGCCCTACTCCCTCGCCTTCGGCTGGTTCGGCCCGCGCTACGACCGGGGCACGCCGCTGGAGGAGGCCTGGCTCGCCCGGACCGGAAGCGACGACTTCCGCAACCTCGTCGCCTACAGGAAGGAGTACCGCCCCGCCGCCGCCCGCTACGACGTGGGGGGACGCAGCAACTTCGTCCTCATGCCCATGGCCATCGCCGCCCTCGAGCAGCTCCTGGACTGGGGCGTAGCCGAGATCGAGGCGTACTGCCGACGGCTGACCGCCGGCCTCTTCGACACCCTCGCCGGGTACGGCTACCAGGCCGACGAGGAGCAGGGCAGGGCGGCCCACCTCTTCGGGCTCCGCGCACCGGACGGGCTCGACAACACCGCCCTCAAGGCCGAGCTCGACCGGCGCAGCATCTACGTCTCGCTCCGCGGCTCCGCCATCCGCGTATCCCCGAACGTCTACAACACGCTCGCCGACATCCAGGCGCTCCAGGCCGCCCTCGCCGAGACCGCGCCCGGGTAGCGGCGGGGACCGGCGGCAGCGCCCCACGGTGGCGGCACGATCGGCGGTCGGGGCACGATCGGTGGCCGGGCCGGGACCGGGGGCGGGAGGACAGTCGGCGGGCGCGGCGGAACCGGCGCTGCCGGAAGAATCGGCGGGGGCGGCGGAACCGGTAGCCGGAAAATAGCACACCAGGCGACCATCCATTCCATGCACCGGCGCATTTTCACGCTGAGATCGGGAGTAGACCTGACGAGTCGGCAGCAGCCGGGAGCTCTGCTTACTTCTTCCCGCTCCCGGCGGAACAAGGCCCCGGGAACGCCGGGCGACGCGCGCCACGCCGCGGGTTTTCCGGACCCCTTCCGTCCATGCAGCCCCGTGAATCCGGGACTGATATTGGCCGCCCGGGGGCCGCTGCTGGACCGCCAATGCCAGGCCTTTACCTCCGGCGTCGAATCGGTGATCTTGGACGCATGAGAAACGGAATCATTATCGCATCCGCCGCCCTCGCCCTGGTCGCTCTGACCGGGTGCGACACGGCCCCGGACGGCGAACGGAGCGGGACGAGTGACGCCCAGGCGGCCGAGACGAGCGCGGCGCAGGCGGCCGAGACGAGCGCGGCACAGGCGGCCGGCGAGGTCGTCGTCTACAAGTCGCCCACGTGCGGGTGCTGCAATGGCTGGATCGCGCACCTGGAGTCGGAGGGCTACGACGTGGACGCCGTGGACATCGCGGCGTACGCGGAGCTCGGCCGGAAGAAGGTGGAGTATGGCGTCCCGGCGGACCTCGGATCGTGCCACACCGCCCGGGTCGGCGGCTACACCATCGAGGGCCACGTGCCTGCGGAGGTCGTGGCGCGACTGCTCCGGGAGCGTCCGGACGACGTCGTGGGTCTTTCCGTTCCGGGCATGCCGATCGGCTCGCCCGGGATGGAGGGTCCGAACCCGGAGG
>JBPRGE010000053.1:0-3228 GCA_051418035.1 Candidatus Longimicrobiales bacterium M2_2A_002 | reverse complement strand
TAACGTTCAAAGGCTGCTGATCGGGCATACTGCAAACTCAACAGCTCGACGATCTTCGAAACAACGAGCACCTCACCAGCGCCCAGGCTTCTGCGCCGGATACTCCGGAGCGAGCACAGCGAGCGCAGGCAGCAGACGGTTGTTAGCTGCCGTGCGAATCAACGACGGCCGAATAGGGCCTTTCTGATCCTCAGCCAGGTCCGCCCCAGAGGACCGCTTTCCCAGAGCCGTTGCTCCGACTCGATCCGCTCCCAATCAACCTGGGCGTGCATTCTCCAACTCCCGATGGCCAGGCAAACCACCGCGCCCACCAGTCCAACCAGGCCTATTGCCACCAGGTTCTCGCCGCTCCGTGTCAACGCGACCAGCATGATTGCCGCCCCTGCGGCAAAGAGCACCGCACCGCTCACAAGCAGCCAATCCGTCTCACGCACGGTTCCTCCAAAGCCTTGTTACTTCCCAGTTGGGTCGTAGAGCATGGCAGCTAACTACCCGACTCCCGATGGGCTTTCGATAAAGATGAAGGCCTTCGTCGGGCTCCGGATGATCGTTCGCTTGTTGACATATGGATGATGCGAACTGCAGCCGTGGTGAACTTCAGGGAGTGGCGTCGAGGGGATTCGCGATCCGACGCAACTCGCCCTGGCTGACGTGTGTGTACCGCTCGGTCGTTTTCGGGCTCTTGTGGCCCAGCAACAGTTGAATATGCCGCAGACTGATGCCGTTTTCAAGCAAGTGTGTGGCGAAGCTGTGCCGGAGGGTGTGGACGGACGCTTCCTTGGCGACGCCCGATCGGGTCAGCGCCTTCTCGAAGACCTTCTGCACGGACCGGGTCGTAAGGGGCCGGCCGGGGCGTCCGCCGGGGAAGAGCCACGCCTTCGGGTCGCCGGGGATCCCGGTCTGCTCCATGAGGTGGACGGCCGTCTCGGCGAGGAGTGTGTAGCGGTCCTTGCGGCCCTTCGCCTGCCGCACGCGGATCATGCGGCGCTCCAGGTCGATGTCGCCGACGCGCAGCGCGACCACCTCGCTGACCCGGAGGCCGGCGGAGTAGGCCAGCGTCAGCGCCAGCCTGTGTTTCGGGAACTCCACGGCGTCCAGGATCCGGCGCACCTCGCCGCGTGAAAGGACGGTCGGCAGCTGACGATCGGGCTTCGGCCGCTCGATGGTCGCGACGATGCCCGGAACGCCGAGCACCCGGGCCAGGTGCCCCACGGCGCTGATCACCTGCCGCTGGTAGCTGACCGAAAGCCCGTCCGCCTGGAGCTGCAGCAGGTACCGCTTGACCCGCCCGGTGGTCAGCTCGTCCAGCGCCTTGGGGTGGGCCCGCAGGAACCGACGGAGGTGGCCGACGTAGTTCTTCGGAGCGTGATCGCCCGGGCCGGGGTCACCCGCCCGGGGCGTGACTCAGCGGTTGACCACCCGCTTCACCAGCCGGCCGGCTTCGAGCCGCGCGGCCGGGCCATCGACCTGGTTCAGCAGCGCGAGCTCTTCGAGCCCGATGGCCGACGGATAGATCGACTCGAACCCCTCGAGCGTGCTCCCCGTCGGCAGCTCGACGATGGCGATCCGTTCGGGCTCCACGTTCAGCAGCGCCGGATCGGAGACCCGGGCGTAGCTGTTGGTCCACGACCGGAAGGCCGGCGCGTAGCGTTCATAGGCGCCCGCGGCCGAGTACGCCAGCAGCTGGAACGTCCGGTCGCCGTCGGCCAAGAACGTGGCGACGCCCCGGACGGGCGTCTCGCCTTCCGCCGTGAACGGCACGGCCACGGCGTCGAACCCGTTGATCGTCCCGGGCTCGGGCCGGGCGGCCGTGATCCCGTCCTGCGCCGCGAACGTGCGGGCCGCCTCGGCGGGCCCGGCGTCCGCGAGCGTCAGCTGGACGATCCCGTCGCCCTCCTCGCTCGCGGCCACCACCTGATCCCGCAGGTTCTGCTGCTGCCACCCGGCCGGGAACTCCATGCTGAAGGCCATCTGCGGGTGGATGAACGTGGACCCGTCGGTGAAGTAGCCCGCCCGCGGGTCCTTCCCGTAGACCAGCCCATCGACCTGCCGCAGGTATTCAGCCCGTGCGACCCGGAGCCCGGCCAGCGACCGGGTGACCGTGTCCACCCGCTCCCGGACCGCCTCCACCCGCTCCGGCGGGCTCGGGTGCGACGACAGCCACGTCGGCAGCGACCCGGCGCCCGCCAGCTCCGACGCCCGCTCCAGCGACCGGAAGACATCGGCCATCTCACGGACGTCGTAGCCCGCGTCGAGCGCGTACCGGAACCCGAGCCGGTCGGACTGCCGCTCGTCGTCCCGGCCGTACTTCAGGAAGAGGACCCCGAGCCCCGCGCTGGCCAGCCCGGCGTACTGCTGCACGTCCTCCCCGAGCACCACCATCCCCACGCCCAGCCCCAGCTGCGCCAGCTGCGCCCGGCTCATCTGCGAGACCGAGTGCCGGGCCGTTACGTGCCCGATCTCGTGGCCCAGCACCGACGCGAGCTGCGCCTCCGAACCCATCAGCGACATCAGCCCGCGGGTCACGTAGATGAACCCGCCCGGCAGCGCGAACGCGTTCGGCGTCGGGTCGTCCAGCACCCGGAACCGCCACGGCAGGTCCGGCCGCTCCGATGCACGCGCCATCTCCAGCCCGATCGCCTCCACGTACTGCTGCAGCGCCTCGTCTTGAACCACCCCGATCTGCTGCTCGACCTGGGCCGAGTACTCCCGCCCCATCTCGATCTCCTGCCGCTCCGAGATCAGCGCCAGCTCCCGCTCCCCCGTCACCGGGTTTACGGCGCACGCGGCCGCAGTCAGCAGAAGGACGATCGGTGCCCGCTTCATCATACGCATCGGCAGCCCCCTGGAGTTTCGGTCTGTCGGGTGGATCGCTCCGGTCCAGGAAATTGTGCAGCACCGACCGTGCCGACGCCAGAGACGAGTGCAAGAGTGCACGATCCACGATCCACGATCCACGATCCACGATCCACGATCCCCCCACCCCGCGCGATATCGCTCACTTCCCCCGCGCGATACCGCGCGATTTCGCCCCATTTCGGAGCAACAGCCCGGCCCTGTGGACCCGCCAACCCATTCCATACCAATCACTTAGCGGATTCCGTCGAGGTTGGCACCGTCCGTGCCCCTATAAAGGGTGGAAGGCAGGACCCGAAGCCCGATAACGGAAAGGCAGAGAACCATGCAGGCATACACCGAGAGCACCCGGAACGGGACCCTCACCCGCGA
>JBPRGE010000052.1:0-21586 GCA_051418035.1 Candidatus Longimicrobiales bacterium M2_2A_002 | reverse complement strand
CTCGAGAAGCGAAGCCACTCCGGTGCCGGAGCCGACCCGACCATGGACGGCAGGAGCCCCGCGCGCTCTGTCCTGCTGATCGACGCCGATATGGATACGCGGGAGATCCTGAGCGTGATGCTGGGGGAGGCCGGCTGGGATGTGGTGGAGACGGACGAGATCGGGAAGGGCGTGGAGCTGGCGCGTCGGCTGCGGCCGGCGGCGGTGATCAGCGAGTACACGCTGGCGCCGGTTTCGGCGCCGGGGCGGAGCGTGCCGGACGAATTGGGGCGGGCGGGGGTGACGCCGCGGGTCCACATCGTCTTCACGGCGGATGTCCGGACGGGGGTCGCCGAGCGTGTGGAGTCGGCGGGGTGCGTCCACATCCGGAAGCCGGCCTCGCCGTCGCGGGTGCTGGAGGAGCTGGAGCGGCGGCTGGCGATCGAGCCGGGCGACGGGGGCGATGGGGCCGGTGGGGGCGTTGACGAGGGCCACCGGTAGAGCGAGCACGGGCCCCGTCCTGTATGTTGAACCCCGTGCACAGCGAGCGGCCCGCCCTCCGGGCGCGCTCCGCTATTCGAACGGCGTCAGAACGGGGGCGATGATCTCCAGGTCCGACCATTCGAAGATCGGCAACGTGATCTGATGTCGGCCTCTGCGTCCCGCCGTCTGGCGGCCGAGCTGCTGCGGAGCGAGCGAGCGTCACTGGACGATGGCGCCGCCGCGGCTGCGACCCACGCGCTCCTGGAGCACCTGCATCGGGTGCTGCAGCCGCTCATCGGCTCGGCGGGCTACCAGACCGTTCTGGCCCGTGCGGCGATCCGGGGTGCGGGGCGGCACGGTCGGCTGAAGCGTCTGGAGATCCCCCGTCTGGGCCCGCCGCCGCCGGAGTCGCTCCGTGCCACGCTGGATGGAGCGGAGGGGTCGGAGGGTGCGGCGGAGACGCTGGTGGAGGAGATGCTCGCGTTCCTGGCCCAACTGATCGGCTGGAGGCTGCTGCTGCGCATCCTGGAGGCCGAGTGGCCGGGCGTGGTGGAGAGTCACGACCCGGCGGCGCTCGAGCGGTCGACGAACCCCACGATGAAGGAGTCCTGAAGGATGCCCACGATTCGCTCCATCCCCTCCGGCGTGCCCGGCCTCGACCGGGTGCTGGGGGGCGGTTTCCCCGAGTACTCCTTCAACCTGGTCGTGGGCGACCCCGGCACCGGCAAGACCACGCTGGTGAACCAGATCATCTTCTCGAACGCCACCGAGGAGGCGCCGGCGCTGTACATCACGCTGGCGGGGGAGCCGCCGATCAAGATGCTGCGCTACCAGCAGCAGTTCACCTTCTTCGACCGGTCGAAGGTGGGCGGCGCGGTGGAGCTGGTGAACCTGGAGGACGAGGTGGTGAGCGGGGAGCTGGAGGCGGTGCTGGGCCGGATCGAGGAGGAGGTGGAGCGGGTCGACCCGGCGTTCGTGGTGGTGGACTCCATGACCAGCCTCTACGGCACGATCTTCGGGCCGGGCGTGGATGAGAGCGGGGCGAACCTGCGCCACTTCGTGCGCCGGCTGGGGATGTACCTGACCCGTTGGGAGGCCACGTCGTTCCTCATCGGCGAGTTCAGCGACGAGTCGCTCCCCCAGAGCCCGATCTTCACCGTGTCCGACGGGATTCTCCGCCTCGACCAGATCGTCTACGAGGACGCCACGGTTCGCAAGCTCCGGGTGCTGAAGGTCCGGGGCCGGCGCGAGATCCCGGGCTTCCACACGCTCCGGATCACCGGGGACGGGGTACAGGTCTGCCCGCGGATCGGCCCGCCCCGTATCGAGCCCGGTGCGGCCGGGAGCGAAGCCGGTGGGGGCGGAGGCGGAGGCGAAGGCGAGGGCGGGGGCGAGGGCGAGGGCGATGGTCGCAGCCGGCGGCGGCTCTCCTTCGGCGTCGAGGGGCTGGACACCATGACCAGCGGCGGCGCGCTGGAGGGCGACTCGATCATGGTCTCCGGGCCGTCGGGCTCCGGGAAGTCGGTCCTGGCCATGCACTTCCTCCGGGCGGGGCTCGACGCCGGAGAGAGCGTTGTGGTGGCGGCGTTCGAGGAGAACCCGTCGCAGTACCGTGAGCGGGCGGAGCAGATCGGGATCGACTGGGCGGGCGCCGAAGCCGACGGCCGCCTGGCCCTGGTGCACCAGCCGCTGCCGGACCTGTCGGTCTCCGAGGCGTTCGCCGAGATCGCGGCGCGGGTGGAGGAGCTCGGTGCCACCCGGGTAGTGGTGGACTCCCTGACCGGGCTCGAGATCTCGGTGAGCGACCCCAGCGAGCGCCGGGTGCGGGAGGGGATCTACCAGAACGTGCGGGCACTGACCGACCGGGGGGTGGCCGTGATGCTGGTGAGCGAGGTGGGCCAGACCGTGGACGCGCTCCGGCTCACGCCCCACGAGGTCTCGGTGCTGGCCGACGACGTCATCCTCCAGCGGTACGTGGAGATCCGGGGCGAGCTCGAGAACGTGATGACCGTGGTCAAGATGCGGAGGAGCGGCCACAGCCGGGTCTTCCACCGATACGAGATCCGGGAGGACGGGATCCACGTCGGGCGGGGGGTACGCGAGTTCCACGGCGTTCTGACGGGCGTGCCGCAGCTCACCGACGAGCCGGAGACCTCGCCCGGGGCGCCCGAGGAAGGGGCGGACGACGGCGAGACGGACGGCGGGGGCGGTGGAACCGGGGTCGGGTCGGCGTGATGCGGGTCCTGGCGCTCGACCGGAGCCGGTCCACCTGCGAGGGCCTCGCCGCCGGCCTCGGCGCCGAGGAGGGGGTCGAAGTCCGGGGCACGGTCTTCTCCGTGGAGGAAGCGCTGGGCGCCGTCGACGGCGCCGGCGACGTGGACGTCGTGGTGACCACCATGAACCTGGGGGAGGCGGAGATCCTGGAGCTGGCCCGTACGCTCCGGGACCGTGACGACGGGCCCGGCCTGGTGGTGGCCGGCCTGCCACCCTCCCCGTCGGTCATCGCCCGGTACCTCGAGGCCGGAGTGGACGCCTACCTGACCGAGGAGATCTCCATCGAGGGGCTCGGTCTCGTGCTGTCGCTGCTGGACCGGGGCGAGGTCCTGATCCCGCCGCCGGTGGCGTTTCACCTCGTCCGGCGGCTCCAGGGGCAGGCCGGCCTCCTGGACCGGACCGGGCTCGACGTTTCGAGGATCGGTACGCTCACGGACCGGGAGAGGGATGTCCTGGAGGAGATCGCCGCGGGCGCGTCGAACCAGGAGATCGCCGACCGGCTCTTCATCGAGGTCGGCACCGTGAAGAGCCACGTCCACGCCATCCTGAAGAAGCTGGACGTGGCCGGCCGGCGGGAGGCCCGCAGGCTCCTGATCCTGCACCGGACCGGGACGGAGCCTCGCGAGGAGGCGGAGAGCGCTTCCCTCTGATGAAGGCACCCGGAGCCGCCGGCCGCTGACGGGCTCCCGGACCGGCTCCGGCTAGCCGGACGCCTCCACCGAGCCGGGCTCCCGGACCGAGATGAACCACGCGTAGGCGCGCGTCAGCCGCCGGTTGTCACCCGACGGCAGCTCCACGTCGACCCACTCGTCGCCGTGGTCGAGACAGGTGATCACCGATCCCTTCCGGACCCCCATCTCGCTGCACCGCTGCCGGATGGCGCCGAAGAGGATGTCATCGACCTCGACCACGCTGTCCGGCTGCGCCATCGCCAGGCTCCGGGGCCACGGCCAGTGTGTCAGGGGTTCCACGGGCACCTCGACGCTCAGGGTAAAGTGAACACCGCCGCGAGGGTCAGTGTTGCTTGCCCAAAACTGGCGAGGCGAGGGGCCCGGCGGAATGGACCGGGGGCCACAGCGGAGATGGAAATCCGGATGGACCCCGTCGCAGCAGCGCGCGCGAACCCGGGCCCCCGTCGTGGCGGTATGGGCGACGCGGGCTTCGAGCTCGTGCGGGACCGGGATCCTCGGGGCGGTTCCGACATTGCGCCTGTCTGCCGGGCGCGCTATGCTGATCTCGTTCGAATGGAACGTGCGGGACCGACCACCGGTAGCCCCTGAGAGCACTCCGATCCCCCCTGTACGAAGGGAGTCGCCATGCGAACCGCTGCCGCATCTCTTCTTCTGATCGTCACCGCCTGCGGGTCCACGGGCGAGCGGCACGCCACCCCGTACGACCGGAGCATCCTGACCCATGAGGAGATCCAGAGCGCTTCGGCGTCGAACGGGTTGGACCTCGTGCGTGAGCTGCGGCCTGCCTGGTTGCAGGTTCGCGGATCCAAGAGCATCCACCAGGTAACGGAAGTATCGGTTTTCCTGGACGGGATGCGCATGGGTGGGCCCGATGCGTTGCGCGGCATCCGGACCGCGACGATCAAGGAGATGAAGTACCTTACCGCCCGTGAGGCCCAGACCCGCTACGGGATGGACAACACCGGCGGGGCCATCATCGTCCGCACCCGCGGCGGATAGGGCTTCGCCGACCAGGTCGACCCCCGAGGACAAGACATGGAATCCAACCGCACCCCACGGGCCCGCTCCCATCTCCAGAAGAAGCGCGTTCAGGTCCTTCTCCGTGGGGGCACGGGAATGGAGGGGGAGATCCACGTGCCCGAGGGCCAGCCGCTCCTGCACTTCCTGGGGATGAAGCGACACTTCCTGAACCTCACTTCCGTTTCGCGGGTGGAGATGGACGGTACCCGTGGGGAGACCCGGGGTCACCTGAGCATCCGGCTGAGCAACGTGATCTGGGTGGTCCCCCTGGACGACACCCTCCACGTCTCCACGGCCTCGCCCCCTTCCGACTCCACCAGGACGGTGGAGCTCCAGCTCGTGGACGGGTTCACCTTGAAGGTGACGCTGAACATCTCGCTGGAACAGAGGATGTCGGACTATCTGGACGCCAATTCGGGGTTCCTGCCGTTCTGGAACGCCGGGGCCCCCTTCGGCAAGCGGGCCATCGAGCGCCTGGCGGTGAACCATGAGGCCATCCTGGCGGTCAGGGAGATCACCCCGGTGCAGGGAAGGCGTTAGCCATGCCCGTCCTCGTAGAGGAGACATCATGCCATCTCCGGCATGGCCCCGGCCCCTTGCGTTCCCGGCCGCCGGGCGTGATACTCCTTCAGGCGAGCAACAACCGGCGAAGTCCGGAAACCAGCAATGGAATACGAAACCTGGGCGCTTTGGCCCGGGTTTTTTGTTGGCGCCTGCGAACACCGGTGAGATCGAGTGGTACGGAAATGCCGCACCCCGAGGGCACCAGGACACAGAGGGAGTACGGTATTATGCGTACCAAGGGAACCGTGAAGTGGTTCAACGACGAGAAGGGCTTTGGCTTCATCACGCCGGAGGACGGCAGCAAGGACTGCTTCGTCCATCACAGCGCGATTCAGGCGGAGGGCTTCAAGAGCCTCGCCGAGGGCCAGGAGGTGGAGTTCGACGTGGTGCAGGGCCAGAAGGGCCCCGCAGCGGAGAACGTCCACACCGTCTGACCACCGACGCTGGTGTAGGACTGCGCAGGGCGGCCGCGTACGCGGCACGCTGATGGGCGGAAACGGCCGCCTGGTGTTCGACACCGGGCGGCTTTTTCCATGTACCGCGGGAAGCGGAGAGTACCATGGCAGAGTCCACTGGCGCTCCGCGGGCACGGTCTTCGGCGGGTTGGTAGAGTCGTCGTTCCGCACGTAGGTTGGACGGCGATGCGCGAGCAAGCCACGGGCCGGAAGCTGCCGAAGTCGGCCCGATTCATCGACCTCAGCGACTACGCCCGGCCGATCGCCGTCCGGATCGCCCGCGTGCTGAAGGACACGAGCGTCACGGCGTCGCACGTCACGGTGGTCTGGGGCGCCGTGGGGCTCGCGGCGGCGTTCTGCTACGCGACGGGCGAGTACCGCTACGCCCTGCTCGGTGCCGGCCTGATGCAGGCGAAGAACATCCTGGACGCCGTGGACGGGTCCCTGGCCCGGTTCCAGGACCGGCCGTCCAGAGTGGGCCGGTTCCTGGACTCCATCGGTGACGCCGCGGTCAGCGCGGCGGTGTTCGCCGGCCTCGCCGTGGCCATCGCCGCGGAGCGACCACCGGCCCATGCCGCCCTCCTCGCCGCCGCCGCCCTCGTGCTCGGCCTCCTGCAGGGGTCGCTGTTCAACTACTACTCCGTTCGCTATCGGGCCCGGCATGGCGGTGACGCGACGAGCCGGCTGAGCGAGGGGCTGACCGCCGGGGACCGGGCTCGCTACGGCGACCGACCGTTTGCCCTGGCGCTGCTGCGGCTCCTGCTCGGGGCCTACGACTGGATCTACGGCTGGCAGGACCGGCTGGTGCAGCGGATCGATGGCTGGGCGGTCCGGCCGCTGGAGTCGCGGGGCCGCGACGAAGAGGCGGATGCCCTGCGCAGCGATCACCGCCATCTGACGGCCGTGTCGGCGCTGGGCCCGGGCGTGCAGATCCTGCTGCTGGACCTCTTCACCGTGGCGGGGCTGCGCAGCCTGCCGCGGCTGCTGGAAGCGTTCGCCCTGACCATCGCGGTGGGCGGCACTCTGTACGCCGCGCTGCTGGTCCTGCGGCTGCGGTGGCTGGCACGGCGCCGGGCGCGCGGCGTCGGCCATGGCTCCTGAGGCACACGAACGCAGTCCGGGGCTCCCCTGTCGACTCAGAAAGCCGGAGGCTCGTCCCGGGCGGGGTCCGCCCTGTGGTCGCCCCGCACGAACGCGAGCCGGGCGACCCGCCGTCCTTCCATGGCGACGACGCGCAGGACCCCTTCGGGCACGGCCACTTCGTCTCCGACCTCGGGGACCCGTCCGAGCGTTCCGAACACGAATCCGCCGGCCGTGTCGTAGTCCCCTTCCGGCAAGGAGAGGTCGAGCCGCTCGTTGACCTCTGCGGCCGGGGCCGCGCCATCGAACTGCGTTTCCCCGTCCGGCATCTCTTCGAAGGGGTGTGGCTCCAGCTCGTGCTCGTCGTGGATCTCGCCCACGATCTCCTCGATCAGGTCCTCCAGGGTCAGGAGCCCGGCGGTCCCGCCGTACTCGTCCAGCACGATGGCCATCTTGATCCGTCGCCGGCGCATGTCCCGGATCTGCTTTTCCACCGGCTTCGACGCGGGGACGAAGCTCGGCGGCCGCATCACGTCCGGTAGCGTGGCACCGCCCGCCAGCTGGGCCTTCCACAGGTCCCGGGCCAGGAGTACTCCGATGACATTGTCGAGCGTGCCTTCGTAGACGGGGAGACGGAGACGCCCGGTGTCGAGCATCACACGCTGCGCCTCTTCCGGCGATGCGGTGGCCGGCACGGCCACCATGCGGGTGCGTGGGGTCATGACCTGCCCAACCAGTATCTCATCCAGGTTCATGATGTTGGCCATGACCCGCCACTCGGCCTGGTCGATCGCCCCCTCACGGCGCCCGATCTCGGCCAGCATCTCCAGCTCGGCGCGGCTCACTGTGCTTCGGTCCCGGTCACGCGGCGTGATCAGGCGGTTGAACCACGCCAGGGGGATGAGGATCGGCTTCATCAGCAGGATCATCCACTTCAGGACCCGTGCAGTCACCGGGGCCAGCTCCTGCCACCACGTGGCGCCCAGTGTCTTCGGGATGATCTCGGAGAAGATCAGGATCAGCAGTGTGAGCACCGCGGAGAAGACGGCGATCCAGCGATCGCCGAACACCTCCAGCGCGATGGCGCCCGCCATGGCCGCCCCGACGGTGTGCGAGATGGTGTTGAGGGTGAGGATCGCGGCGATGGGCTCGTCGATGTTCCTGCGCATCTCGGAGAGCAGGGAGCCCGCGGGGTCTCCACGCTCCTCCAGGATCGCGACGTAGGAGTGGGAGATCGAGAGCAGCACCGCCTCGAGGATCGAGCACAGGAACGAGATCGCGAGGGCAATCCCGATGACGAGCAGGAGTGTGGTCATGGCGTCGGTGGCAGCGAGCGGCTGGGTACGGTTCCGGCAGCAATGTGGCTGCGGGCAGGAGTGAGGCGCAAAGGAGCGGCCAGGAGGATGGGACGGCCTGTCAGGTCCGGGGCTCGTGGCTCCGTCACGCTCACCGGGTCAGGATACCGCGCACGCCACCGCCCACGAGCGTCGCGAGGTTGGCCAGAATCCGCGGGAACGCCAGACCGCCCGGCGACACCAGGTAGCGGGGCTCCCAGATCGGATCGAACTTCTCCTTGTAGGCCCGCAGGCCGCGGAAGTTGTAGAAGTGCTCGCCGTACCGGAACACGGCCGCGCCGACCCGGTTCCAGAACGGGGCCAGGGCCCGGGTCTCGAGGCCGGCCAGGGGCGCCATGCCGAGGCTGAAGCGGTCGTACCCCTCCTCCGCCCCCCAGAGCATGAGACGGACGAAGAGGTACTCCATGGCGCTCGGCGGCGCTCCCGCGGCGTACCGCATCAGATCGGCCGAGAGCTCCTCCCGGGACCCGCTCGCCAGGACGTTGGCGAAGGCCACGAGACTCCCCTGGACCCTCAGGACGGCGACCGGTGTGCGGAGCAGGTACTTCTCCGTGAAGAACCCCAGCGAGAACCCCTTCTCCCGGCTCTTCTTCTCCTCCAGCCATGCATCGGAGATGTCGCGCAGCCCGGGGAGGACCCGACCGACGTCGTTTCGGGGGAGGATCTCGAAGGTCGCTCCGTCGTCCTCCACCCTCCGGACGGTCCGCCGGAGGCCCTTCCGCCCCGGTCCGTCCAGCGTGAACGCGTCCAGGGGAACGTACGCCTCCTCGCCGAGCTTGACGGCGCCGAGGCCGATGTCCGCATAGTGCTGGAGCGAGTCCGGACGGGCCTGATAGAAGACGGGCCACCCCGCGTGCCGGTACGCCAGCTTCCGGAAGCGCCAGATCAGCTCGTCGAAGTCCTCCGGATCACCCAGGGGATCGCCCAGCGCCACCCAGCTGCGCCCTTCGACCGCGAACATGACGAACGCCCGGCCGCTCTCGCTCAGGAGCACCTGCTTGTCGCCAAGATAGACCAGGACTCCGTGGGCCCGGCCCGAGGCCTCGACCACCGCGTCCACCTGGGGCGGCACTCCCGTCTCCGGTCCGACGAGAGCGCCCGGCGCTCGAGGACGCAGGAGGCGCGACAGCCCGTAGCCGAGCAGCACCACGGCGGCCCCGATGCTCGCCCGGAGGAAGCGGGGCGCGTCGCCGCGAAGCGTGAACTGCCACCAGAGCTCGGTAGTGAGGTCCACCCGGCGGTACACGAAGAGTCCGAGCCAGACGGTGCCCGCCAGTACGACGGCCGCGAGCACGGCCCACTGCCGGGATGGGAGCTCGGCGGTGACGGCCGCCTTCCGGAAGAACTCCCTGCGGGCGGGAAGCAGGATCGCCAGTGTGACCAGCAGCCCCGCGGCCTCGATCCATCCGGGTCCCCGGACAGCGCTCAGGACCGCACCCAATGCGAGCAGGCCCACGGTGAGCCTGTATGCGGCGTCCAGCCGCTGGCGGAGCCCCCAGGCCAGGATCAGGAGGAGCGCTCCCACAAGGCTGCCCACGAGGTGGGAGAGCTCGACGATGGGGAGCGGCAGAGCGCGTCCGAGCCACGCCAGGCGTCCCTCCGGCGCGGGCAGGGCGCCCGTAACCAGCATGAAGGCGCCGGCGACGAACACCAGGGCCGAGAGCATGAGGGGCACCGCAGTCGAGACGCCCCGGCCGAAGGAGTCGACCGCCTTCGCCAGCAGCCTCCTCGGCTGCCGGCGTTCGTAGCCGGCCAGTGCCACCGAGGCCAGGACCAGTGGCAGGAGGTAGTAGATGGCCCGGTATGCCACGAGGGAAGCCACCAGCGCTCCTCCGGGGACGGACTCGGGAAGGAGCAGGAGAAGCGCCGCTTCGAAGACCCCGAGGCCGCCGGGCACGAGGCTGATCTGGCCGACGGACAGCGCCACGGCGAAGACGGCCGTGAAGTGCAGGAACGAGAGCCCGTGTCCGGGCGGGAGCAGCACGTAGAGCACGCCGGCTCCCACCAGCCAGTCCGCGGCGCCGGCCGCGATCTGACCGGCGGCCAGCCGCGGCGACGGGAGCGGGATCTCCCACGAGAAGACGCGCAGCGGCGACCGGGCCGCGCAGGTCCAGGCCGCGTAGCCGACGACAATCCCCAGGCTCCCGAGGCCCGCAGAGCGTAGCGCCCACGCCGGCACGGGCACTCCCACCGGGCCGCCGGCGGGGAGCAGGAGGAGGGCACCGCCCATCGCCGCCAGCAGGCCGAGCACCGTTGTGGCCGTACGGAAGACGCCGATGCGGGCGATCTGGTCCGTGGAGAGGTCCCAGGCCGAATAGAGCCGGTACCGGACGGGTGCGCTGGTCGGGAGGGGAGCGCCCAGAGCCTGGCTGAAGGCGTGGCCCACGAAGGAAGTGAAGGCCACGCCGGGGTAACCCAGGCGCCCGTCCACCCAGCGGACGGCCAGCGTCTCGGACGCGGCGAGGACGACGAAGCTCACCGTCGTGAGGGCGAGGCTGATGAGGAGGCTCGTCGCCGGCAGCCCGCGGATTCCACTGGTGATGTCCCGGAAGCCGTAGGCCGCCAGCTCCCGGTGGAGGACGACCAGTGCGAGGACGAACAGAGCCACCGCCACGAAGGGCACGAGCCCCCGCAGCAGCAGCCGCCATCGGGGCACTGCCGCGTCCTGGTTCGTCCCGCTGTCGGTGGAGCCGGTCGGGGTCAGACCGCCCTCCGGGGCTGCGTGAATGGGCTGCTCCCTGCGAAGACGAACCTAGAGGGAGGCCCGCCCGGCGACCAGCGAAAGCCCATTTCTGACCGATCTGAACGCCGGCGAGTCGAACACGTGTGGGGTGTCGTCTGCCGGCGAGGCCTACTGCTGGGGGTTCAACGACCGGGGTCAGGTGGGGGACGGCACGTATCTGAATCGGGATACCCCGACCTTGGTGATCCAGTAGCGGGGGACTCGGGGGTCGGAGGGTGATCCCCGGGATCGGCGTTGGGTCCAGCTCAGGCCCCGGCGGGACCTCCGCTCAGTTTTCGGGTACCGCGATCGGCACCCTCACCTCGGTGTTCTCCCACCGAAGCACCATGACGGCCCCGTCCGGGTCGGGCTCGAAATCGATGGTGAACTGATCCACGACCTCCTCCACTGTGGTGGAGCGGGCTTCCACGACCAGCACGTCCTTCGCGGGGTCGTAGACGTTCGGGGTGAAGCCCTCCGGAGTCAGCAGCCCGGTCCCGTCCAGGCCGAGCTGCGGGCTGACATGGATGCGCCAGCGACGGGGGGCCGGCTCGGTAAAGATCGAGTAGGTCCCCGCGGGGAGCGGCTCGCCCGCCATCAGGAGCGGGCCGGTGGTCGTGATCTCCGTCGCCTCGTTGGCCCCCGTACGCCAGATTCGACCGTACGGCACCAGCGGCGGCGAGGTGTCGTCAGGGGGGCCGAAGATGACACGGTCCCGCACGTAGGGTCGGCCGTACGTCACCTTCACGTACGTGTCGCCGAGGTGCGTCTTGGCGATGCCGATCGGGCTGGGGCGGCGGGAGGGGTGAAGGTCCTGGGCCCCAGCGGCTTCGGCCGTGGCCAGGGCGGCCGCGCACGTGGCGGCCAGCAGCATGACGGTCCGGCGGATGGTGATCGTCACAATCCGGTCTCTCCAGCTCGGGGGGGTGAGCGCAGCGGCGTGTGAGGCGTCGCCGTGAAGGGCGCAAGTTGCTGTCCCGCCGGCCGGTGGGCAAGCCCGGGATGGAACAGCCACGCCACGCCCGCAACGATCGGGAACAGGAGCACTGCCGCCCAGACCACGGACACCTTCGCCATGCGACGGAGACCCCACCCGGATCGTCAGCCTTGACCGCGCAGAGTTCCGTTGGCAATAGATGGAGCACAGCCCCCGGCGTGCCGTGACTGCGATACGGCCACGCCTGCCCGCGAACGCATTCTGACCCAGGAGCCCCTCATGCGTGGCTCTCGAGCTCGTCTGATGTCCCTCGCCCTGGCCGCCGCCGGCCTCGCTGTTCTGCCGGCGTGCGAACGCGCCGAACCGGCCGGACTGGAGCCCACCACCATGGAGGTCGGCCATGCCGACCGGTCCATGCATGAGGCCGGACACGGAGAGGGCGAGCTGGACGCCCATGTACGCAGGCAGCTGGCATCACTGCGCCGCCTGACCGCGCCGTTCCACCAGATTGATGCGGCCATGGCCGCGGGCTGGGACACACCGGTCACCGACTGTCTCTCCCACCCCACGGATGGGGCCATGGGAGTGCATTACGGGAACCTGCCCTTCTTCGACGCCGAGGCCGCGGTGCTGGAGCCCGAGACGCTGCTCTACGAGCCGACGAAGAACGGGAAGATGCGACTGGTGGGTGTCGAATACCTGATCCCCTTCACCGAGCTCCCGGCCACTGCCGAGGCGCCGGAGCTCCTGGGCCAGCACTTCCACGCCAACACCGACGCCGGTGTATGGGCCCTTCACGTCTGGCTGTGGCGGCACAATCCGGAGGGTCTCTTCGCCGACTGGAACGCCAATGTGACATGTGCGTGGGACAGCTGAAGCCCTGAGCGGGCTCCGGGCGCCCGTCGCGCGTCAGATCCCCGGGCGTTCCCGTGCCATGGCCCGCTCCCGGTACGCGGTGTTGCCGTTCGGCAGCCCCAGGGTGCGGAGGATCTCCGCGAACTGCGGATCCTCGCGCAGCCCATCGTACTCGCCGAACACGGCCGCCAGACCGATCCAGGGGTTCCGGTCGGCGGCGGCGGTCTCGACCACGCGGACGGCGTCCGCCGTAGAGCCCGCCCAGCTGTAGAGGGCGGCCACGAAAAAGAGGCCGGGGCCGGTGCTCTGCTCGAGATCGCGCACGGCTTTGATCGCCGTGGGCGATGGATCGGTCCCGGGATACGACCGCGCCACGGCCCGCAGGGCGGAGCCCGGGACGCCCTCGCCGAGCGCGAGCGCCTCGAGGCTCGCCGCCGCCGTATCGGGCCGGCCGAGCCGAAGCAGGAGTCCCGCCTCCATCAGCCGTGCCAGCGTGATGTCGGGCTCGAGCCCCAGCGTTCGTCGGACCTGCGCCAGCGCCTCCTCGTAACGGCCGAGGCCCGCGAGGGGCACGGCGACGAGCAGGTTGGCGATGGGGCCGAGGGGGTTCAGCGTGACGGCCCGCCGGCAGACGGGGAGCGCGTCGTCATCCCGGCCCTGGATGGCGAGTGTCTCGCACAGCCAGGCGTGCGCCGGCTCGTAGTTCGGGTTCAGCTCGATGGCACGCAGGAGATACCGTTCTCCTGTCACGGGGTCGGCCTCGTACTCGGTGGCGATGATGCCACGCGCGGCGTTGGCCTCGGCCAGGTCGGGGGCGAGCTCGAGCGCTCGCTGTGCGGCGCGCAGGGCCTGCGGGTACGCCACGTCGCCCGTCACGGTGCGGTCATAGAAGGGGAGCACGCCCCACGCGTCGGCGAGGCCGGCCCAGGCGAGGACGAACGACGAATCGCGGGCGATGGCCTGCTCATAGTAGCGTATGGCCTCGCGCACCGAATCCACCTCGCGCGTCGCCCACCGGTGGCGCCCCTGGAGGTAGAGGTCGTAGGCCTCGAGGTCGGGCGTCCGCCGCTCTGCCAGGAGGGTCGCCGCGTCGGGCCGCAGCTCCCGGGTCAGCGCCCGGGCGATCTCGAAGGTGAGCTCGTCCTGAATCGCGAACACGTTGGCGGCGGTCAGCTCCCGTTCGAGGACCTCCGACCAGAGCCGGAAGCCGTCGCTGGTGCGGCTGAGCTGGACGGACACGCGAACCACCTCACGTGACCGGCGGACGCTGCCTTCGACGATCGCCCCGACGCCGAGCTCCCGCCCGATGGTACGGGCGTCCGCGTCGCGTCCCTTGAAGGCGAACGCGGAGGTCCGGGCGGCAACCCGCAGCCCCTCGACCTGGGACAGCGCGTTGCTGAGCTCCTCGGAGAGACCGTCGCTGAACGGCTGGTCGTCCGGGTCGCCTATGTTGACGAAGGGGAGCACGGCGACGAAACCGATGGGAAGCGCCTCGACCGCCCGCCCCTGGGCAACCGCGGAGACGGGCACCGCCGCAGTCCCTTCGCCCGTCCGCATCCCGGCCCACCAGGCTCCCGTCGTGAGCAGGACGATGCCGAAGAGCCCGACCGACCCCGCCAGCCAGCGCTGGGTGCGCGACTGCGCCAGTATCGCCTCGAGCTCCTGGTCCCCCGCGGCCCCGGTCCGCTCCACACCGTGCCCGGTGAGGTCGAAGGTCCAGGCCGTGATAACGACGACCGGAAAGGCGACCAGGCAGAGCACGACAAGCCAGGTGACCGCGGTCTCCGGCAGCCCGAGCGCCGGGAACACGATGTCGGCCAGCTGCAGGAGCCCGAACGCGCCGGCCCCGTAGAATGCGATGGCCCGGAACACCTTCCGGCGCTTGAAATCGGCCAGAAGCCGGGGTAGCGAATGGATCAAGCCCGGTTGCCCTCCAGCACGTTCTTCCGGAGCGGCTCGCCGGCGGCGGGCGGGACCCGCACATTGGCCGCCGCGGCGAAGAACGGCTCCTTGCGCCCGTCGTCCATGACCAGCTCGAGCAGACGCCCGCTCGAGCCGGTCCGACCCAACAGGCGCACGACCACGGCCGTTCCCTCCGCCGTATAGACCCGTTCCCCGGGCCCGGGGATCCTCTCGGCCCCGCTCACCGATCCAGGACAGCGGGCCGCGTCGACCCGCCACACGCCGATGCCCCGGCGCACGCCGGTCAACGCCCGTGCCGGTGCATCCGCTTCTTCACCGGATCGAAATGGACGCCGCGCATCCGGTTCACGCCATCCTCCGTCTGCTTGTAGACCGTCTTGTGGTCCCGGGCGGACTCTTCACTGTCCGACCAGAAATACGGGGATGGCGTGCCATCCGGTTTGTGGATCCTGACCTTGGCCATGAGACTGCTCCAGTGCTGCAGGGATCGGGCTCGAACCACGGGAGGCGTTCGACGGAACGATCACCCTGCTACCCCGTCCGCGGGCAATCGGTCCCGATCCTGACCAGTCTGGCGGTCCCCGGTTGCGACGAGTATCCTGGGGATCCCTGAAGCACGTCTCTTCGCCGAACCCCATTCCCTGGAGGTCACATGCCAGCCAACCGCGACCTGGTTCAGTCGCTCTACGATGCGTTCGCCCGCGGCGATGCAGGTACCGTGCTGGGCGCCATGCACGAGAACGTGGACTGGAACGAGGCGGAGGGTGGTCCCTACGCAGATCAGAACCCCTACTCGAGTCCGCAGCAGGTTGGCGAGGGTGTGTTCGGTCGATTGATGGAGGAATTCGACGGTTTCACGGTGACGCCGCACAAACTGGTGGCGGACGGCGAGACCGTGGTGGCTTTTGGGCGGTACACCGGAACGCACAGGGCCAGCGGGAGGCCGCTGGACGCCCAGTTTGCCCATGAGTGGATCGTCCGTGACGGCCGCGTCGTCGGATTTCAGCAGTATACGGACACCGCGCAGTACCAGCAGCTGAGGGCTTCGGCGACCTGACGACGACCCCGGCACCGATCACGGCCGATGTGCTGCTCCGACCGGAAGTCGCGGCCGGCCGCCCTGCCGTCTTCTACTGGCGGACCAGCACCACCGCTTCCGTAGCCGACACCGGCGTCCCGGCCGACGACGTGAAGTCGAACTCGGAGTCGGCGTCCTCCAGGGAGAGGTCATCCCCCGAGAGGGCGAAAACGAAGCGCCGAACCGGGCGGATGACGCTCTCCGCGGGCGTGGCTGTGAGCACGTTGCCGCTCACCGACAGCTGCGCGTCCCACTCATCGTAGAACGCGTCGTCGGTCACCCACATCCTGGCCCGGCCACCGGACAGCACGGTGACCCGGGTTTCGCCTCCGTGGGCGATCAGGTCGAACGTCTCGCTCGCATCGCTGTTGTTGGTGAAGCTGTGGGACGAGGCGCGCCACGTGCCGGTGAAATCGTCGATCGAGATGCCGTCCAGCCCGGTGCCCGAATCGCTGCAGCCGGCAGCGAGCAGGACCGTGATGACGAGGAACAATCGGGGGCGGAGTAAGCTCATGATGTACTCTCCTTGCAGGGACATGCCTGGCCGGAGCCTGGCGGGGTAACAGCCGGAGGGCCTGTGAACGGGTCGGCTCCGAGGGTCGGCGCTGTAGGGTGTTCACCTACAAGATGTGGGGAAAACCCCTACGAGCACGATGGTAAGTACCACCGGATCGAAGGAATGTCAATGTTTTCGTGAGCCGGGCGCCAGCGCGACCCGCTCCGCCTGCAGATCCCGATGGTCTGGCCAACGAGAGCGCAGGCGAGGTCTACGGCTGGCGATTCCGCTGGTCGTCGCCCTCTCCACCACACTCGGCGCACGGAGCGGACTGCTGGTCCGGGACCGTCGCGGTCTCGAGCACAATGATCGCCGTCACCCGGCTCTTGACCCCGCGGGGCCGCGCGGCCCATGCTGATGGAAGGAGGTCACCGTAAAGCCGGTTGAACTTCCTGTCCCCCTGCGTCCCTCCCGATCCCCCGCACAGGAGGCGTCATGACTCGTTGTCGTTCCACTCTCCGGATCGCTCCGCTCCTGCTTCTCGGCGCGCTCGTCGCTCCTCCGCTCGAGGCCCAGGAGCGGCCGCCGATCCTGGACATGCACCTGCACGCGATGCCGGCCGACGCCCAGGGGCCGCCGCCGCTGGCCATGTGTACGCCGATCGGGCAGCTGCCCGCGTGGGACCCGCGTCAACCGTGGCCGGAGACGTTCATCGGGATGCTGAAGCAGCCGACGTGCGATGATCCCGTCTGGTCGCCGACGACCGACGCGGAGGTGATGACGCGTACACTGGACGTGATGGAGCGGCTGAACGTGGTCGGCGTGGTGAGCGGACCGCCGCCGGTCCAGGAGCGCTGGATGAAGGCGGCGCCGGAGCGGTTCATCCCGGGGTTGGTCCTGGATGTCGGTCGCCCGGATGCGCCCTCGGTCGAGGAGGTGCGGCGGCTCTACGAGCGTGGCGATATCGCCGTGATCGGAGAGGTGATCAACCAGTACTCGGGCGTCGAGCCCACCGACGAGCGGATGGAGCCGTACTGGGCGCTGGCGGAGGAGCTGGACATCCCGGTGGGGATCCATATCGGGCTCGGTCCGCCGGGCTCGCCGTACCTGGGCTTCGAGAACTACCGGGCCCGGATGCACAGCCCGCTGGGCATCGAAGAGGTGCTCGTGCGGCATCCGGGGCTGCGCGTCTACATCATGCACGCCGGCTACCCGCACCTCGAGGATCTGCTCTCGCTCATGTACGCCCACCCCCAGGTCTACGTGGACGTGGGCGTCATCGTCTACACCCAGCCGCGCGCCGCCTTCTACCGCTTCCTGAAGGGCATCACCGACGCCAGCTTCACGAACCGCGTACTGTTCGGGACCGACCAGATGGTCTGGCCCGAAACGATCGAGCGCGCCGTCGCCGTGATCCGGGAGGCACCGTTCCTGGACGAGGCGCAGAAGCGGGCGATCCTGTACGACAACGCCGCCCGCTTCCTGCGCATGGGCGACGAGGAGCGGGCCAGGCACCGCCGCATGGGCGATGCCGCGCCGGCCGGCGGCTGAGCGTCGCATCGCCCTGAGCGCCGGGGGCCACGGACCGGGGTGACAACCATTCGGCGGCAGTGGCTGTCCAACGGTATGAAGTCAGCGCCTTCTACCGTCGAGTGTTTCCATGATCGCTCTCCGAGCGTCCGCCGCGTTCTCCCTGTTCCTGCTTCTCCCCGCTTCCGGGGCCGTGGCCCAGAACGGCAGCTCCGGGACCCCCGCGCCGCCGGCGGCCCGGGCGGCGATGGTGGACGGGACGATCACCGTCGACGGGCGTCTCGATGAGGCCGTGTGGCGGCGGGTGGCGCCGGCCACCGGGCTCCGGCAGTACCAGCCGGACGAGGGAGCGCCGGCGTCGTACCCCACGGAAGTCCGCGTGCTGTACGATGACCAGGCCCTCTACATCGGGGCCCGGATGACGCAGCCGACCGGCGTGGTGGCCCCGCTGGCCCGTCGCGACCAGCTGCTGGATGCCAGCGGCGACAACGGCTCGTTCAACTCGCTGACCACCGACAAGCTGGTCATCCGGCTCGACCCGTATCACAACCACCTGGACGACGCGTGGTTCGAGGTGAATCCCGCCGGCGTCCGGGGCGACCAGCTCAATGGCGACCCGTCGTGGGACCCGATCTGGGACTCGGCCGCCCGGACCGACTCTCTGGGCTGGACCGCGGAGCTCCGCATCCCGTTCAGTCAGCTCCGGTTCTCGCCCGACACCGTCCAGACGTGGGGGCTGCAGATCTGGCGCTACATCGATGCGCGGAACGAGCAGGTCATGTGGTCGTTCCGGCCCCGTGACGCGGCCGGGGGTCCGGCGTTCTACGGCCATCTGGACGGGCTGGAGATCGCCCGCCAGCCGCGTCAGCTCGAGGTGCTGCCGTACGTCGTGACCGGCAGCCGGTTCGACCGTGCCGCCCCGGCCGATCCGTACGGCGAGGACCGTGAGATGCGCCTGGATGTGGGCGCCGACATCAAGGTCCTGCTGACGCCCAGCCTCACGCTCGACGCCACGCTGAACCCGGACTTCGGCCAGGTGGAGGTGGACCCGGCGTCGTTGAACCTGAGCGCGTTCGAGACCTACTACGACGAGAAGCGGCCGTTCTTCGTGGCCGGTCGCAGCGCGTTCAGCTTCGGCGGGATGCGCTGCATGTTCTGCAACAACACGTCGAGCCTGAGCTCCTTCTACTCCCGCCGGATCGGCCGGCCGCCGCAGCTGGCCGGGTACGTCGAGGACAACGCCGAGTACTTCGATTCGCCCGACAACACCTCCATCCTCGGCGCCGCCAAGGTCACCGGCCGCACCGATGGCGGCTACACCATCGGCGTGCTCGACGCGGTCACGGGGCGGGAGTCCGCCCGGTTCATCCCCGAGGACGCGGTCGGGGAGGCATCCCAGGTCGTGGAGCCGGTGACCAACTACTTCGTGGGCCGTGTGGAGAAGGAGCTGCGGGGCGGCCGGTCCACTGTCGGCGGGATCCTGACCTCCGTGGTCCGGAGCACCGATGACCCGGTGGTGGCGGACCGTCTCCACAGCCACGCGGAGACGGCGGGCATCGACTGGTACCACTCGTGGAAGGACCGCGAGTACTCGTGGATGGGCAGCACACTGGTCTCGAACGTTGCGGGGTCGGCCGCCGCCATCGCCCGGACGCAGCGGTCCAGCGCCCGCTACTTCGACCGGCCCGACCGGGCCACCACCGGCGACGGGCTGTTCAGCGCCGCATGGGACCCCGACGC
Source organism: Candidatus Longimicrobiales bacterium M2_2A_002 (assembly GCA_051418035.1). GTDB lineage: Bacteria > Gemmatimonadota > Gemmatimonadetes > Longimicrobiales > RSA9 > JAWVYT01. The sequence continues at coordinate 2,403 of JBPRGE010000052.1, read as the reverse complement.
CACCTCGCTGCGGGGCTACGGCCTGTTCACCCGGGTCGGCAAGGACAGCGGCGGCATCCTCCGCTGGGAGGCCATGGCCAATGTCCGGAGCCCCGGCTTCGAGAACAACGACATCGCGTTCCTGAACCGGTCCGACTACGTCTGGTTCAACGGCAACATCGGCGGGAGCTTCTCGACGCCCACGCGGTTCTACCGGAGCATCTTCACCAGCATCGGCGGGGCCATCGAGCACAACTACGACGGCGACCGGACCCGGGCCACGCTCCAGGCCTACTACGGCATGGAGCTCCCCAACTACTGGAACCTGCGCACCTTCTGGATCCACGACGCGACCGCCTATGACGACCGGCTCACCCGCGGCGGCCCGGTCGTCAAGCGGAACGGGTACGACTTCGGTCACTTCCAGGTGTCCACCGACGCCCGTGCCACCGCCGTCTTCGACATCCAGGTCCGGGGCGCCCGGGGCATCGGTGACGACACCCGCCTGTTCGAGCTCGTCCCGGGGCTGGCGCTGAAGCCGGCGCCGAACGTCTTCATCCAGCTGTCGCCGAGCTACCGGTACGACGAGACGTCGGCCCAGTACGTGACCACCGTCGAGGACCCGACGGCCACCGACTTCTTCGGCAGCCGCTACGTCTTCGGGTTCATCGAGACGCAGACGCTGTCCCTCAGCACCCGGATCAACTGGACGTTCACGCCCGACCTGACGCTCCAGCTCTTCGCCCAGCCGTTCATCGCCACCGGTGACTACTCGTCGTTCCGGGAGTTCGCGGCGCCCGGGGCGCTGGAGAAGCTCGTCTATGGCGAGGACATGGGGACCATCCAGTACGACGACGATGCGGCCACCTACACGGTCGATCCCGACGGCGACGGGCCCGCCGCCACCTTCACCTTCGACGATCCCGACTTCACGACCAGCGCGCTGCGCGGCACCGCCGTGCTCCGGTGGGAGTACCGGCCGGGATCCACGCTGTTCTTCGTCTGGACCCAGCAGCGGTCCGGCTACGACAACGTGGGCACGTTCGAGCTGGACCGGGCCCGGTCCGCGATCTTCGACCAGCGGCCCCTGAACGTCTTCCAGATCAAGGCCACCTGGTGGTTCGGCCGATAGGGGGGCGGGCCTTCGGAGCCCGGGATGTGGGAGGGCGATGTCCCGAATCCTCCGCTGATCGACAGCCGGCCAATGGGCGGCGGCTTCGGGTCCCGTAGCGACCCGAAGCCCCCATTCATCGATTCCGCCGGTGCTCGGCCTCGGGACCCGCCGGACACCCGCTCCCGGAGGTCGCCGTATCGAGTGATCATGACCCGGGAAACCGCGTCCAGACGGCGGAGGGCATAGCCGTCTCCGCGGCCCCCGGGGGCGTCCTCGCCCGAGTGGAACTCCGGACGCGAGAGGCTGTACCAGCCAGCGGTCGGCGCCGTATCCGACCTCGCGATCCTGCCGGTCCGTGGCTTGCGCGCTCGGAGACCGGAGACGCGCTACCCGGACGAGGGACGAGGATGGAAGAGCAGGAAACAGGCGATCTGCCCCCGGGAGAAAACGGGGAAGAGCCGACCCAGCCGGACCCCGCGCTGGTCGAACCGGAGCGGGCGGCGGCCGAGCCCGGGCCGGAGTCGGAGCCAGTCGCAACCGAATCGGGGGCAGTCGCGTCCGAGGCGGGGCCGGCCGTGTCCGAGGCCGATCCGGAGCCGGAGACGGTACAGTCCGACCAGCGGGAATCGGAGCCCTCCTCTCGGCGCCGGTGGCGCCGGGTCGCGATCGTGGCGGCCCTCGTCCCGGTGGCGTTCTACCTGCTCTGCATCGTCGGGCTCGTCTACGCCCGGTTCCTGCCACCGCTGACGACGGGGGTCCAGCTGCAGCGAACCGTGGAGCGGGTCGTCGCCGACGAGAGCCCCGTCCGTGACTATCGCTGGCGCCCCATCGAGGACATCTCGCCCCACTTCCCGCGGGCGGTGGTGGCGGCGGAGGACGCACGCTTCTACCGGCACGCCGGCTTCGACTGGAAAGAGCTCCGGCGCGCCCGGGAGGAGGCCGAGCGGGGAGACGAGGCCATGCGGGGCGCGTCCACCCTGACCCACCAGCTGATCAAGAACCTGTTCTTCACGACGCACCGCAACCCCGTGCGGAAGCTGTACGAGTGGGGGCTGACGCTCCCGGCGGAATGGATCCTCGGCAAGGACCGGATCGTCGAGCTGTACGTCAACGTGGTGGAGCTCGGGCCCGGCACGTTCGGCGCGGAGGCGGCCGCCCGCCATTACTTCGGCGTGTCCGCCGACCGCCTCACGCGGCACCAGGCCGCGAGCCTCGCCGCCATCCTGCCGGCTCCGCTGAGGCGACGTCCCGCGGCCATGACGCGATACACCGCGATCATCGAGGAGCGGATGTCCCGGCTGGGGTGGTAG
>JBPRGE010000051.1:0-11274 GCA_051418035.1 Candidatus Longimicrobiales bacterium M2_2A_002 | reverse complement strand
GGGCGCGCCTCCGCGGGAACGGCGTCCCTCCCGGGAACGTGAGACACCGGGACAGTGGGGCCGCTGGTGTCTGCGGCGCAGGCACCGCGCAGGTTGCCGGGCGGGCGTGCTCTCGCGGCCGTCCGCAATCCGTACGCGCTGCCAGACCGCGTCCCCCGGCCGCCGCCCCCGGGAAGTCGACCCGGGCCTGCAGTGCGTCCGGCTGCGACAGCCGCGTGGGCCGCGCCGCGAGGGAGGAGCGCCGTTCCCGCACAGGGGCGGCCCCCGGAACCCGCCCGCGGACCCGGCCCCGCCGGTAGCGGCCCATGCCCGCGAGCCCGCCCCAGCCGCGAACCCTACCCGTGAAGGTCCCTGCCGCGTCCCCCCGGCCGCGCCCCCCCGGGAAGTCGACCCGGGCCTGCAGTGCGTCCGGCTGCGACAGCCGCCTGGGCCGCGCCGCGAGGGAAGAGCGCCGTTCCCGCACAGGGGCGACCCCCGGAACCCGCCCGCGGACCCGGCCCCGCCGGCAGCGGCCCATGCCCGCGAGCCCGCCCCAGCCGCGAACCCTACCCGTGAAGGTCCCTGCCGCGTCCCCCCGGCCGCGCCCCCCCGGGAAATCGACCTGGTCCTGCAGTGCGTCCGGCTGCGACAGCCGCCTGGGCCGCGCCGCGAGGGAGGAGCGCCGTTCCCGCACAGGGGCGGCCCCCGGAACCCGCCCGCGGACCCGGCCCCGCCGGCAGCGGCCCACGCCCGCGAGCCCGCCCCAGCCGCGAACCCTACCCGTGACGATCGTCGCCCCGAAGCGGGAATGGCGCTCCGACCGCCCGCTGCCCCGCGATGCCGTCGCGGGCTTTCTGGACGCCCGCCAGCGCCATTATGTTCACGCGTTGACGCGGGACCGGCACGCAGGCGAAGGAACGGAGGCGCATGGCAGGGCATTCGAAGTGGTCGAAGATCAAGCGCAAGAAGGCGAAGAACGATCGCCAGCGCGGCAAGAAGTTCACGAAGCTGATCCGCGAGATCACGGTGGCCGCGCGGGACGGCGGCGGCGATCCCGAGTTCAACCCGCGTCTGCGCCTGGCCATCGACACGGCCAAGGCGGAGGACATGCCGCAGGAGAACATCGAGCGGGCGGTGAAGCGGGGCACCGGCGAACTCGAGGGCGTCGACTACGAGGAGGCGACGTACGAGGGCTACGGTCCCGGCGGCGTGGCGCTGTTCATCGAGACGCTGACGGACAACATGAACCGGACGGTGGCCGACCTGCGGCACGTGCTGGAGAAGAACGGCGGGAACCTGGGCCAGAGCGGGTCGGTGGCGTGGCAGTTCGAGCGGAAGGGCCGGATCTACGTGGATGCGGACCGCTACGACGAGGACGCGGCGATGCTGGCGGCGGTGGAGGCCGGCGCCGAGGACTTCTCCGTCAGTGACGACGAGTACGAGGTCACGACGGACGTCACGAGCTTCCACGCCGTCCAGGACGGGATGAAGGAGCAGGGGATCGAGTTCAGCGAGGCGGAGCTCGTCATGATCCCGAACGCCACGGTCCCGGTGGGCGGGTCGGAGGCGGAGCGGCTGCTGAAGCTGCTCGAGGGGCTCGACGACCTGGATGACGTCCAGAACGTGCATTCGAACGCCGACATCGACGACGCCGTCGCGGAAGCCGAGGTGGGGACTTGAAGGTCCTCGGGGTCGATCCCGGTACCGCGGCCACGGGCTACGGCGTCGTCGTCGAGGGAGACGGCGGCGCCGTATCGCTGGTGGAGTGCGGCGTGATCCGTACCGCCGCCGCCGACCCGCTGCCCACGCGGCTGCAGGAGATCAGCGAGGGACTGACGGACGTGCTGACGCGTCACCGCCCGGACGTGGTGGCGGTGGAGAGCGTATTCTACGGCAAGAACGTGAAGACGACGGTGCTCCTCGGCCACACCCGCGGCGCGATCCTGCTGACGGCCGCCATGCACGACGCCGAGGTCGTCGACTACTCGCCGGCCGAGATCAAGAACGCGATGGTGGGCACCGGCAACGCCACGAAGGAGCAGGTCCAGTTCATGGTCAAGAAGCTGCTGCGACTGAAGCAGGTCCCGAGCCCGAACGATGCCGCCGATGGCGTGGCCGTCGCGCTCTGCCACCTGAACACCGGGCGGCTGGATCCCCGGCAGGTGGTGGGCTGATGATCAGCCGGATCCGTGGCACGCTGCTGACCCGGGACCCGGAGCGGGTGGAGGTCATGACCGAGGGCGGCGTGGGCTACGAGCTGGAGATCCCGCTCAGCGTGTTCGAGAAGCTGCCCCGTGCCGGCCAGCCGGTGGAGCTCCTGACCTATCAGGTGGTCCGGGAGGACGACCTGCTGCTCTTCGGGTTCACGGACCCCTCCGAGCGCTCGCTCTTCGGCCGGCTCCTGGGCGCGTCGGGCGTGGGCCCGCGGCTGGCGATCGCGATGATGTCCACGCTGACGCCGAGCGCGCTGGTCCGGGCCATCACCGACCGGGAGCTGGCGATGCTGGTCCAGGTCCCGGGCGTGGGGAAGAAGACGGCCGAGCGGATCGCGCTGGAGCTGGGCGACAAGCTGGACGACCTGGCGCTCGAGGCCGGCCCGTCGGTGAAGGGCGAGGCGGCGCAGGAGGCGGTTGGCGCGCTGGTCGCGCTGGGCTACGCGTCGTCGGAGGCGAGTGCCGCCGTACGCAGGAGCATCGAGGAGGACGGCCCCGAGGACGATGCCAAGGAGCTGATCCGCAAAGCGCTGGCCTTCGCCGGCGGGTGAAGGGAACCGGACGGCCCCGACCGACGTACTGAGGGGCGGCGCAACAGAGAACGGGATAGAGCGTGGCAGAGAAGCGAAAGGGGTCCGACGCGGCCCGTCAGGGAGCACAGGAGGCGGGGCCGCCGGAGCCGCGGACCGCGGGCCAGATCGCGTGGGACTGGACCAAGTCCATCGGGATGGCGGTGATCCTGTTCCTCGTCCTGCGTACCTTCCTGGTGCAGACGTTCGTGATCACGTCGTCGTCGATGGAGGACACGCTCCTCGTGGGCGACTTCCTGATCCTCAGCAAGCTGGCCTACGGCCCGAAGATCCCGTTCACCGACGTCCGTCTGCCCGGCTACACGGAGCCGGAGGCCGGCGATGTGGTGGTCTTCCGGCCCCCCCACGACCCGGGGCTCGACGTGGTGAAGCGTCTGATCGGTACGCCCGGCGACACGCTGGAGATGCATGACAAGACGCTGCTGATCAACGGCGAGGTCCAGCCGGAGCCGTACGCGCAGTACAGCGATGCCGAGGGCGATGTGGCGCATCCCTGGATGCGCTGGCAGTGCGGCGAGAGCGTGATGCTGAGCCCCGACATCTCCGGCGCCTACCGCGTCCCCGCGGCGGGGTACGCCTCGAACGGCGAGGACGGGAGCGAGTGCCGCCCGACACGGGACAACTGGGGCCCGGTGGTGGTCCCGCCCGGACACTACTTCATGATGGGCGACAACCGGGACGACAGCGTGGACTCCCGCTACTGGGGGTTCCTCGACGGGCGGAAGATCCGTGGCCAGACGCTGATGATCTACTACTCGTACGACCCGCGGCTGCTCCGACCGCTGGCGTTTCTCCGGAACATGCGGCCCGGCCGGATCGGCGACATCATCCGCTAGAATACGGACCGACCGCCGGACCCCCTACGAGAAGAGCCGGCGGACCGCGTAGCCGGCCAGGAACGCGACGGCTACGGTGGCCAGCGGGTGCCGTCGGACCTGGGTCTCCAGGTCGGTCCGCATGGCCTCGAGCTCCCGGGTGCGGAGGTAGTCGGCGGCGTTGTCGATGCTCCGGGCGGCGTCGTAGGCCAGCGGTCGGGTCGGAGCCAGGAGCCGGTTCCGCGCGGCCGCCCGGTCGCCGAGCTCGCGGACCCGGCCGGCCGTCTCCTCCAGCTTCTCGCCCATGGCCTCCCGGGCGCGTTCGCCGGCGACCCGATCGGACGGCAGCTCACCGGGCTCGCCCATGCCTGTGGGCCGCTCCGGGGTAGGCTCGTCGGGCGTCGGGGTGCTGCCGTTCGGTTCGTTCACGCTCATCTCTCCTCCGTGATTGCCTGCTTCAGCTCGTCGAGCTCGCCCTGCGCCCAGTCCCGGTTCTCCTCGAGCGACTCGAGGGGGTTCGTGGGCAGGAGCCCCCCGGACTTCAGGTCCCGGATCCCCCGCCAGGCCACCAGTCCGCCCAGAAGGAGGAACGCGCCGCCGGTGATCAGCGTTCCGAGCCAGTAGGAGTCGAGGAGCGCGCCGAGCCCGAGTGCGAGCGCCAGCGCCAGGCAGATCAGCCCGACCGTGACCACCACGGCCCCCGCCCAGATCCACGCGCCGTCCGTGGTGATCCGCTTCAGCGAGTGGCCCACCTCGAGGCGGATCAGCTCGATCTCCTGCTGGACCAGCGTCCGGGTGTCCTCGGCGAGGTCCTTCAGCAGACGGGCGACCCCGGCGGGGTCATCGGTCAGCTCGTCGACGGACGGGGCGTCTCCCGTGCCGGGGTGCTCGGGAGCCTCGGTGTCCAGGGCCGGATCAGGGGTGGTTTCCGTGCGTGGCATCGCTACCTTTGTCCTGTACCTGGCGGTGTCGTCTCCAGCGAGCGCACCGTGCAATGGACGTTCCGGCTGCCGGCGGGCCGCGGCGGAGTTCTTGCAGCCCGAACCGGGGCGACGGACCCACGAACCGAAAGCGTGCCATGTCTGATGCTACCGACAGGATAACCCCCGCACCGACGAAAGGGGATACCCCCGTCCCATCGTCCCGGGAGACGGCCGTGGCGCGGGATCGGGTGCGGGGCAACGGCCGGCCTGGCGACCCGGAGGCCATGCGCCGGGAGATCGAGGCGACCCGGGCCCGCCTGTCCCATACGCTGGACGAGCTCGAGCACCGGATCGTCCGCGAGCGGCGGGCGCTGGAGCGGAAGAAGGAGGACCTGTGGGCGAGGGCGACGCTCCAGGGCGTCCGCCGGAAGCTGTCCCGCGAGCCGTGGCGGTCGGTGGGGATCGCGTTCGCCGTCGGCTACATCATCGCGGCGATCCGCGACTGAGCGCCCGAGCCCTGACCCGGTGAAGGCGACGGGCTAGCGGTCCGGCTTCCCGTCGCCGCCCGGCTCCCGGACCTCCTCCGGCTCCCGGATCAGCAGCAGCCACGCCAGCACGAGGAGCGGCAGCGCGATCAGCGCGGTCAGCAGGAACGGCCGGTCGAGGATCGTGCTCTTCGTGACCAGCGCTTTGAACGAGACGACGCCGCCGGGCCCGCCCCGGTCCGGCACGGCCGCCGACCCGACGCGTACCCGGAACTGCCAATCCCCCGGCATGCCGATATCGAACTTCGCCGCCTTGAACAGCTTGTTCGTGGCCTGCCGACGGGTCGCTGCCGCCTGCACCGGCTCCGCCACGAACCCGACGGGTGTGGCGTCGACCGTGATCGGCACGTCGATGATGGCGTCGGCGGAGTCCTGGACCAGGGTGCTGATGTCGACCTCGCCGGTCCGGAGCGGCGTGGGGCTCGAGTAGACGGTGACGAGCCACGGGCCCACGGGTGCCTCGGAGATCCGGACGATGCCACCGTTGGCCAGCGCCGGCGTGGTGAGCCCGACGCCCAGGAGGAGGGCCAGCCCGGCGGCCAGCATCGCGACGCCCGTCAGGGCGGCGAGCCGTCGCCTCAAGCCGGGCCCGGCGCCGCGCTCCGGGGGCGGGCCGGCCCGGTGCCGCTACCGGCCTGGGCCGACTCGCCGGTCCGGACGGCCTCGGGGATCCAGACGTCGCCCTCGTCCTCCCGCATCATCATGATCACGAGCGCGAGGAGCGGGATGATGTAGAGGAGCCCGCCGGCCACCCACATGATGAGCCCGCCCAGCTGCTGGTCGCCGAGCGGGCTCAGCCCCCAGATGCTCGGCGAGTCGAGGAACGTCTGGTAGAACGGCTCGGAGCTGAGCGTCAGCGCGGCGCCCAGGACGAACCCGGCGATCTTGGCCGGGAAGATGAACAGGATCCCAGCGCCATAGCTCAGCCGCCGCTTCGTCCCGCTGGGGTGGATCACCGGCCACCAGAAGATGAGCGCGGCGGCGATGAACATGAAGTGCTCGAGCTCGTGGACCACCGTGCTCCCCTGGGCCGCGTCGTAGAGGGGCGGGAAGTGCCAGCCGAAGAGGACGAGCACGTAGATCGCCAGCGCCACCCCCGGCCGGGTCAGGAACGTGAAGAACCGGTTCACGGGGTGGCTCTCGTGGAAGATCTTCCCGATCCGCTTCCGGGCGGGGGCATTGAATCCCCAGAGCGTGGGGACCATGGGCGCGCCGAGCCAGATCAGCGGTGCGGCGATCATGATGAGCAGCACGTGCTCGGTCATGTGCATGAAGAAGAAGACCGAGTCGAACGTGGCGATCGGCGACATCAGCGCGATGACGACGGTGAGCAGACCGCCGTAGTAGCACCACGCCCGCCACCGCTTCAGGTACTTCCCGCCCTGGCCCCGCTGTCGGAGGCGGCGCCAGCCCCGGGCGTAGAGCCAGCCCGCGATGAGCACGCCGAAGAAGATCGTCGGCTCGAACGTCCATGACAGGAGGAACGCCTGCAGGTCACCCACCGGCGGTCTCCGGGTTCGTTCCCATCATCTCCCCGTGCTCCTCGTGGTCCATTCCCTCATGCGACGGCGTGGAGTCCGGGTCCGTCGGCACCCCGGCCCCCGGGTCATGCTCCATCCCCGGCATCTCCATCCCCGGCATGTCCATCCCGGGCATCATCATCCCGCGCATCGCCATCGGCTGGGTCATGATCCACGCGCCGGCGCCGGCCAGCCCGACGGTCAGGACGGCCCATGGGACCATCCCCCGAACCGCGCTGCGGGCGCTCTCGAACGTCTGCTTCGCAATGTAATGGAGGAGCACGAGCGACCCCAGCGCGGAGGCCTCGAGCACGATCAGCTCGAGGGGCAGCAGCCAGTCGCCGGGGATCATGGCGGCGAGGTCCCAGCGCGGCGGGCCGGCGGCGAGACCGATGTCGATGGCGCCCCGGTGGAGGACCGGGATCAGGTTCAGCCCGCTCGCCAGGAAGTGGAACGCGTAGTGGGCGACCCACATGCCGAAGCCCAGGGGCACGAGGCCGTACGCCATCCGGAGGATGACCCGGCGGGTGGAGAGCCCGTCGTCGCCTGCGAGCCGCCGGCTGAGCCACCCGGCGCCCGCCAGGAGCGCGACGGGAGCCACGCCCAGCCCGACCAGCATGATCACGCTCCAGACCACCACCTCGCTGCCGGTGCCCAGCACGCCGGCCACCGCGGCCCGCACGTCGTCCATCGGGCGGATCATCCCGGCGGCGTTCAGGAACGCCAGGAAGACGAGCGCCATGGCCAGGACCATGTAGTCGGGCCGCTCGGTGAACCGCCCGATCCCCGAGCGCCACCGATCCGCGACCAGCTCCCTGGCCGGCAGTCGGGCGGTGATCCCGACATTGTCGTACGGGCACGCCTGGATGCAGTCGAGGCAGAAGGTGCAGTCCATGTTGCCGACCTTCCGGGGCTGGAAGAGCCACAGCTCGCACCCCGTCTGGACCAGCCGCTCCTCGCCCGTGCGGGGGTCGGTCTCGTGCCGGCCGGCAATGCAGTCCTTGGTCTCGCACGACTCGCACACGGCCACATCCCGGACCCGGACCTCGCCGGGCGACGCCAGTGAGTTGACGAAGTTGAACGAGCCGATGGGGCACGCGTACTTGCAGAACGCCGCGCCCTTGAAGAACCCGTCGATCACGAACGCGCCGGCGAAGTAGGCGACGACGAGCCACGCCGTGAGCCAGGGGCTGGCCCAGAGGTCGAGGGCCTCGTACGCCCAGAAGAAGAGGACGAGGAGGCCGAGAGCGAGCCACTTCCCCTGCAGCCACGCCGGCCACGACCGGTCCGCGGGGAAGAGCTTCTTGGCCAGCCGGCGGGGCAGCATGAACGGGCACGCCATGCAGAACAGGTTGCCGGCCAGGAGGAGCGCGAGGATCACGAGGCCGCGCCACTGGATCCACGGCGCCACGCCGGCCGCGTTCTGCGGCGCGGTCTCGGGGCCGAACAGTCCGTCGGCGATGATCCAGGCGGCCAGCACGAGGAGCGGGAGCTGGACGGCGGTCCGGGCGTGCTTCCAGCGGAGGAACCGGCCGACGACCGGCATGCGGGTCAGGTCGCCGCGGGGTGGCGGCGTCGGCTGGAAGACGGGGAGCGTTCGGGTACGGCTCTCGGGCATGGCTACGGCGAAGCTGTGCTCTGCGTGTGCGGGTATTCCAGGCTGCGGGGCCGTGCCGACCTCGGTGAAGCTAGCGGAACGGCCACCCGGGGCAAAGGCCCGGTCAGCGCCAGACCCGGTGGGCGACGAAGGTCGTGGCGCCCGCTCGGACGTCCACGGTCCCGAGCGGGATGTCGCGTCCGGGCCAGCCGTCGTCATCGAGGGCCAGCTCGTGGGTGCCGGCGGGCAGCCGCAGTCGGACCATCTCGACGGAGCCCGGGAGCAGGTGCCACGACCGCGTATCGGCCCGCTCCGTCAGCAGCGTACCCAGGTTGAGGAGGAACCCGACGATCTCGCCTGCGGTCTCGTCCTTCTCCTTGACGGCGTCCTCCGCTGTCTCGGTGAGCACCAGCTTGGCGGCGGCCCGGAACACGGTCCGGGCGATGATCGTGCCCCGCTCGTCGGAGAAGTCGCGCCGGACCCCGGCGCTCACATCGAGCCGTCGGCCCGGCTCGGCCTCGAGCTGGTCGGCCCGGACCCGGATCGGCCGGTCGGGCACGGGGTCGTGATAGAGGACCGGCCAGGAGATGCGCAGGAAGTAGGGGTCGAAATCGTCGTCGCACCAGTCGGGTGGGTTCCACCCGTCGCACTCGCCCCGCCAGGGCGAGAGGCGCAGCGGCCGACGGTAGCCGTGGTCGGTGTAGTACGGCCCGCGATTCCCGTAGATCGCGGCGGCGCTGAGGACGATCTGCCCCGCGGCGGCCGCCGCGGCCGCCGCCTTCTCACCCACCGACCCGTCGGTGAGCTTCGTCACCTGGCTGGTCGGGAGCGCGACCACGACCGACTGCTCGACCCGATGGGGCACGAACCCGCGCTCCACGAGCACGACCAGATCCCCGAGGGAGTCGGCTGGCACCGGCGGCTGGGCGTACGCGCCGTCGACGCCGGGCCCCTCGACCCCCGCCCGGCGATAGGCCACGGCGGCGGCGTTGCGGTCGCCGGCGGCGTCGAAGATGGCGGCCGCGAGGTAGTGGAGGAAGCGACTGGATTCGGGGATCTCGTCGCGTGGCGTACCGTCGTCGTAGCGGTCCAGCAGCGCCTCGATCCGACGGGCCTCGACGGCCGCGCCGCTGAGGTCGCCGAGCTGGAGGAAGTCCACCGCGGCGAGGTACGGGATCATGAGCCGCTCCATCCGGCTCGGCGTGTACGGGAGCGCCCGGTCGCTGGTGATGAAGCTCAGCGCCTGCCGGGACACGCTCTCGGTGACCCGGTCCTCGGCCACGTAGCCGGCCACGTCCAGGAACCGGCTGGAGGCCCGGTACTCGCCGGCGTACCGGCCCGTGGTGGCGGCGTAGAGGAGGCGGAGCAGGTCGTCATCGGGGAGCTCGCCCTCGCCCTCGACCACCGCCTCGTAGGTCCGCTCCGGCTCCGCGGCCAGCCCCCGGCGGAGGTCGTCCTCGCCGCGCGGCAGCCCGTTCGGCGCCAGGTCGTAGCCACTGAACGCGGACGCGCACCCCGACAGGGAAAGGGCCGCGGTGAGCACCGCGACCCCTCCCGTACGCCTCGACCGGATCATGGCGCCGTGGTCAGGGGGAGCGGCGCTCCAGCACGATCACCCGCTCCCGGGCGTGAGCGATCGCCTCCGCCAGGTTGCCGTATGCCTCGCCGACCGCGCGGATCCGCTCGAGCTCCATCTCGTGGAGGAACCGCTGGTACTGGATCAGCGCCTGCACCGGACGGAGCTGCTTGTCCAGCGTGGTGGCGACCCGGTAGAGGATCATCGGGTCACCGGGCTTCAGGATGTGCGCCCGGTCGTAGCGGTTCAGCGCCAGGTCGAACTCGCCCCGGGCCGCGTACTCGTCCCCCTCGCGGATCAGCATGTCCGCCGTGGCGGCCGCGCGGCCCTCGGTCGTCGCGTCCTGCGGCGAGCTGACCACCCGGATCCCCTGGGGCTCCCGGTAGCTGTAGCTCCGGACCGCACCATCGGCGACCTGGACCATGACCACCTCGCCGGTGGCGTCCGTCGGCGCGTACTGCAGGCTCCGGGGCACCAGGACCGTGGACCCGTCCGACCGGCGGATGCTCCATGCGGCCTCGGTGGTCCGGGTCGCGGCCAGCACCTGCGTCTCGGTCATTCCGAGCGCGAGCTCGCCACGGGTCACGGCCTCGCAGACCTCGCCGGAGCAGGTGGCCAGCGCCTCGGCGGCGATGGAGTCCCGGGCCATCCGGCCTTCCATCTGCCGCTCGGCCGAGGCCCCGGCCACGGCGCCGGTGCGGGCCTCCGGGACCCGGTCGTTGTTCTCGATGATGGGCTCCTGGTCGATCCGCTGGCGGGCACAGCCGGACAGCGCCGCCGCAGCGAAGGTCGCCAGAGCCAGGATCTGGATCGATCGTGTCGTTTTCATAGTGCCTCCCTCACCAGCCGATCCGGGGACGCTCGATGTACTTCTTGATCTTGTGCTGCCCCGCCCAGACCCGGACGCTGCTCTCCAGGTCGGTCAGCGTGGCGTCGACCTGGTAGAAGACGACCCGCTCGCGACCTTCCTCGTCCTCGATGGCCGTGATCTCGCCCTGGAGCATGTACCGGGCGCCCATCTCGTACGCCATCCGGGCACGACTGCTGGCCCGGGCGTTGGTCTGCTGGTCGGTCCGCTCCGCCCGGATCTCCTCGCGCTCCTCCGGGCTCGCCACCATCCGGACCATCCCGGAGTTGATCATGGCGCGCTCCAGGTCGTTGATGAACGTGTTGACCGGGATGTGCTCCATGGTCTGGTTGCTGAACGTTCCCACGATCACCGCCGGGGTCTCCCCGCCATGGGACTCGATGTAGTTGGTCACCCAGCGCCCCTCGAGCGACTGCTCGATCAACTGGTTGGCGACCAGACGGGAGTCGGTGTCGTTCCAGCGACCCGACAGGTCGGTCACGCTGGATGGATCGATGCGGGAGACCCGCTTGCCGCACGCACCGACCACCAGGACGGTCAGGGTCAGCAGCGCTATCGCTCGCGTGGCGCGTATCATGTCATGCCTCCGAGAAAGGTGCATCGGATGGTACACAATGTGGCGCGCGAATGTTCGCCGGCGCCAGCGGG
>JBPRGE010000050.1:0-1807 GCA_051418035.1 Candidatus Longimicrobiales bacterium M2_2A_002 | reverse complement strand
CTCCTCGGCGAAGTCGCCCCAGTCGTCGTCGGCCTCGCTGCTGGCCAGGTCCATGAGGTCGTTGGCCATCCCGACCATGCCGAGCGCGGCGCTGTAGACGATGCCCAGCTGCTCGCGCTGCAAGTCGTTGATCTCGCCGCTCTGGCCCTTCCGGAGCGTTTCGGCCAGGAACATGATGGACGTGAGCGGGGACCGGAGGTCGTGGGCGAACTCCACGACCAGCTCCAGCGAGTTGGCGCCGGTCAGCAGGTAGGCCAGGTCCTGGCGGGCCCGGGGCTCGAGCCGGGCCCGGCACGCCTCCAGCCGGCGGATGACCTCGAGGAGCGCCGGATCGGACAGCCCCCTGGGGTCGCGGAGCAGCTCCTGCCGGAGCAGCTCGATCAGTCGGAGCGTGAGCGACAGCACGCCGCCGCACTCGTCGCGCCAGGCTCGCTCGGTGGGGTCGGCGCTGCTGGTGACGACGTCGACGAGCCGAGCCATGGTCTGCTCGGCCTCCTCGGGCTTCAGCGCGTGCCACCGCCAGTCGGCGGTGTTCTCGAGGACCGACCGGGCGGCCTCCTCGACGGCTTCACGGTCCGGGCGGTGGAGCGGGTGCCGGGCCGGGCTCTCCCCGTCCGCTTCCGCCGACCGGGCAGGGTCCGATGGCGCGGGTTTCGAAGGGCCGGACATCCGCGACCTACTTCGACTTCAGTATGGTGTTGCGCTCGAGGTCGTGCTTCTCGATGAGGCGATACAGCGTCGTCCGGTCCACGCCGGCCATCCGGGCGGCCTTGGACATGTTCCCGTCGGCCCGGTTCACCAGCGCGCTCAGGTACGACTTCTCGAACTCGGAGAGGAGCGTGTCCCGGGCGTCGTGGTACGAGAGGTTGAGCAGGCTCTGGATCAGCGGGCCGGAGCTGGCACCGTTGCCCACGGCGGCCTCGTCGTGGTGCATGAACGGGATGGCGTCGGGGCTGATCTCCTCGCCGGGCTCCACGAGCACGACGCTGTGCTCGACCACGTTCTGGAGCTCGCGGACGTTCCCGGGCCAGCCGTGGGCCTGGAGCGCCTCGATGGCCGCGTCGCTGAACTCGGGCGGCTTCTCCCGGGGGTGGTCCCGCTTCCAGAACTTCTGCAGGAAGTGGTCGGCCAGGACGGGGATGTCCTCGGGGCGCTCCCGGAGCGCCGGCATCCGGATCGGGACGACGCGCAGCCGGTAGTACAGGTCCGACCGCAGGTTGCCGTCCTCGACGGCCTCCCGGGGCTCCCGGTTCGTGGCGGCGATGATCCGGACATCGACCTGGGCGTTGGGCCGGGCGCTCCCGACCCGGCGGACCACGCCGTCCTGGATGACCCGGAGCAGCTTGGCCTGGATCGCCGGCGACATCTCGGTCAGCTCGTCGAGGAAGAGCGTGCCGCCGTTGGCGATCTCGAAGAGACCCTCCTTCTCGCCCACCGCGCCGGTGAACGCGCCCTTCACGTGCCCGAACATCTCGGACTCCAGGAGCGGTTCGGGGAGCGCGGCGCAGTTCACGGGCACCATCGGCTTCGACGACCGCCGGCTGTTCCGGTGGATGAAGTTGGCGATCAGCTCCTTCCCGCTCCCGCTCTCGCCGGTGATGAACACCGACGCGTTGCTGTGGGCGACCTTGCGGGAGAGCTCCAGCACCTTCTGGATCGTCTTCGATGTCCCGACGACGAAGCTCTCGTCGTCGCCGCCGCCGATCTTCGCTTCCTCCTCGGCCGCCTCCGCCGCCCGCTCCCGCTGCCGGATGACGGCGTGGGCCGTCCGCCCGATCAGCACCTCGACGTGGGTGGCGGAGAACGG
>JBPRGE010000049.1:0-35527 GCA_051418035.1 Candidatus Longimicrobiales bacterium M2_2A_002 | reverse complement strand
GCATGACCCGGGACCGGTACACCGTGGTGTTCGACGGGGAGTGCGGCGTCTGCCGTCGCTCCGTCGACCTCCTGCGCCGGTGGGACACCGAGGGCCGGCTGCGGTGCATCCCGTTCCAGGCGCCCGGCGTGGCGGACCGCTACCCGGGGATCGACGAGCGGGAGTTCCGGGAGGCGGTCCAGGTCATCGCGCCCGACGGCCGCTCCTGGTCCGGCGCGGACGCCGTGGAAGAGGCGCTCGAGCAGACGCCCCGCGGCCGGCGGATCGCGTGGCTCTTCAAGCTCCCGCTGGCCCGCCCCATCGCGCGTCGCTGCTACCGGTGGTTCGCGCGCAACCGGTCGCTGTTCGCCCGGTTCTTCTAGCCGCCAGGCCCGTGCAGTCCTAGCTTGCGCCACCGGCAGTCCCACGGACTCCTCCAACACCCAGTCTCGCCATGGTCGACCAGTCGCACCGCGACCGGGCTCCGCGCCCGGTGTCCACGCTCCTCAGCCTCATCGTCGCCGCGCTGATCTTCGCCGCGCCGCCGGTGGCCGCGCAGCACGGACTGGCCGCCGGCGGGCCGTACGACCCGGCGGTGCCCACACCCGCGTCCGTCCTCGGCTACCAGCTCGGCGACCGATTCACTCCGCACCACTCGATCTCCCGCTACGCCGCTGCCCTGGCCGGGGCGAGCCCCCGGATCCGTCTCGACACCGTCGGCCACACGTACGAGGGCCGCGAGGTGCTGCTGGCGGTGGTGACCAGCGAGGCGAACCACGCCCGACTCGCCGCGATCCGCGAGAACGCGGCGCTCCTCGCCGACCCCCGGGGCGCGGCGCAGGACGCGCTGGACCGGGCGGTGGCCACCACCCCGACCATCGCGTGGCTCGGCTACACGATCCACGGGAACGAGGCCAGCGGCGTGGAGGCCGCGCTGGCCACCCTCTACGAGCTGGCCGCGGGACAGGACGGAGCCACCCGGATGGTGCTGGACAGCGTGGTCGTCCTCATCGACCCCGTCCAGAACCCCGACGGTCACGAGCGCCACGTCCAGAACGTGATGCGCGACCGGGGCGCGTTCGGGCCCGACCCGTATCCCGAGGCCATGGTCAACACCGGCGGCTGGCCGGGCGCCCGCACGAGCCACTACCTCTTCGACCTGAACCGTGACTGGTTCATCCACAGTCACCCCGTCACCCGGGCCCGCACGGGCGCGTACCTGGAGTGGGCGCCCCACGTGGCCGTCGACCTCCACGAGATGGGCTCGAGCTCGACGTACTTCTTCGCGCCGCCCATGGAGCCGCTCAACCCGAACGTGGAGGCGTCCATCCCGGAGTGGTGGGACGTCTTCGCCGAGGGGAACGCCGGCGCGCTCGCCGACCGCGGCTGGGGCTTCTTCACCGGCGAGTCGTTCGACGAGTTCTATCCCGGCTACGGCGTCTCCTGGCCCGTCCTGACCGGCGCCATCGGGATGACGTACGAGCAGGGCTCGAGCGAAGGCGGCGCCATCCGGCGAGACGACGGGACCATCCTCACGCTCCGGGAGGCCGCCGCCCACCATTACACGACCAGCATGGCGACGCTGCGCACCGTGGCCGCCCGGCGCACCGACCGGGTGCGGGACTACCTGGAGTTCCGGCAGTCGGCCGTCGACGGCCAGCTGGACGCAGCGTTCCGTGCAGTGGTTCTCGAGCCCGATGCCCAGGGCCGGGCGGCGGCGCTGGTCGAGACGCTGCTCGGCAACGCCATCGAGGTCCTCCGCCTGTCGGAGTCCGCGGAGATCCGGGGCACGCCCTACGGCGAGACCGGGGCGAGCCGGGTCCGGGTACCCGCCGGCGCGTGGGTCATCGACCTGGCCCAGCCCCAGGGCCGGCTGGCCCGGGCGATCCTCGAGCCGGACGCCGACCTGCCGCCCGCGTTCATCGAGGAGGAGCTCCAGGCACGGAGAGAGGGCCGCCGCGACCGGTTCTACGACATCACCGCCTGGTCGCTCCCGTTCACCTTCCGGGTCGACGCCTGGCAGACGGGCGAGCTGCCCGACGCCCTCGAGCGGGTCACCGGCGAGACGCTGGCGGGCGGACCGGTGGCCGCGCCGGACCGGGCGCGCTACGCCTACGCCTTCGCGCCGGGCTCCGAGGCCTCCTACCGGCTCCTGGCCCGGCTCCTGACCGACAGCGTCCGGGTCCGGCACGCGCCCGAAGCGTTCCGGATCGGAGACGCCGACTTCCCGGGCGGCGCGTTCGTGGTGCTGGTCAACCGGAACGCCGACCGGGACATCCACGCGATGGTGACCGATGCCGCCCGGGAGACCGGCGTGCCCGTACGGGCGCTCGACACGGCGCTCGCCGACGAGGGCACGGACCTCGGCAGCAACAGCGTCGCGGCCGTCCCGGTACCCCGTGTGGCGCTGGTGGGCGGCGACGGAGTCTCGGCGTACTCCTTCGGCGCCGCCTGGTTCGCCTTCGACCAGCGGATCCGCTACCCGGCGACCCGCGTGGAGCTCGAGTACCTGGCCCGGGTGCTGGACGACTTCTCGGTGGTCGTGCTCCCGTCGGCCTCCTCCCTCGCCGACGCCCTCGGCGAGAACGGCACCGAAGCGCTCCGATCGTGGGTCCGGGACGGCGGCGTGCTGGTGACGCTGGAGGAGAGCACCGCCTGGCTCGCGTCCAGCGCCATGACCCGGTTGGCCGAGCGGGCGCTCGAACCCGACGAGGACGGCGAGCGGCCGCTCCCGATGTCGGTCCCCGGCGCCATTGTCCGGGCCGCGGTCGACACGCTCTCGCCCCTGACCGCGGGGATCCGGGAGACGGAGATTCCCATCATGCTCTCCGGCGACCGGGTCTACCGGGCCCCCGCCGACGTGGGACCCCGGGAGGTCGCGGTCCGCTACGTCGAGGGGGACCGGCTGCGGCTCTCGGGCTACCTGTGGCCGGAGGTCCCGGAGCGGGTCGCCGGGATGCCGTTCCTGTGGTCGGAGCGGCTGGGCAGCGGCCGGGTCATCGCCTTCGCAGGCGACCCGAACTTCCGGGCCCTCTGGCGGGGGCTGCTCCCGCTCTTCGCCAACGCCGTGTTCCTGGGGAGCACCTTCTAGCATGCACTCGGCACGGAGTCCCTTCGTGAAGACCCACGCGCTGCGCCTGGTCGTCCTGGCGCTCCTGGCGGTCCCTCTGCCGCTCACGGCCCAGCACGGCCTGGCGGACCACGGGCCGTACGACCCGTCGGTCCCCACGCCCGCCTCGGTCCTCGGCCATGAGCTCGGCGAGCGGTTCACGCCCCACCACCTGATCGTCCGCTACATCACGGCGCTGGCGGAGTCGAGCCCGCGGATCCGGGTGGGCACGGTCGCTCGCACACACGAGGGCCGGCCGGTGCTGCTGGCCGTCGCCACGTCCGAGTCGAACCAGGCACGCCTCGATGGGATCCGGGCCGACGCCCCGCGGCTGGCGGACCCGAGGGGGGCCACGCCGGCGGAGCTGGATACACTGGTGGACCGGATGCCCACCGTCGTCTGGCTCGCCTACACGGTGCACGGCGACGAGGCCAGCGGGGTGGAGGCGGCGCTCGCGACGCTCTACCAGCTCGCGGCCGGGCAGGACGCCGCCACCCTCGAGATCCTGGACCGCGTGGTCACGCTCATCGACCCGGTGCAGAACCCCGACGGCCACGACCGGCACGTGAGCCAGGTGGCGTGGGACCGGGGTGCGCTGGGCCCCGACCCGTTCCCCGGCGCCGTGGTCCACGGCCACGACTGGCACGGCGCCCGGACCAACCACTACCTCTTCGACCTGAACCGCGACTGGATCGTCCACTCCCAGCCGGAGACGCGCGGGCGGATGGCGATGCTCAGGAGCTGGTACCCGCACGTGGCCGTGGACCTCCACGAGATGGGCTCCAGCTCGACCTACTTCTTCCCGCCCCCGATGCCGCCGATCCATACCGGCATCCACCCGCTCGTCCACGAGGGGTGGGAGCTCTTCGCCCGGGGCAACGCCGAGGCCTTCGCGGACCACGGCTGGGGCTTCTTCACCCGGGAAGCGTTCGACGAGTTCTTCCCCGGGTACGGCCCGTCGTGGCCGATCCATACCGGCGCCATCGGAATGACGTACGAGCAGGCGTCCAGCGAGGGCGGCGCCATCGAGCGCGACGACGGCTCGCTCCTCACACTCCGAAAAGCGACGCGTCACCACTACACGGCCAGCCGGGCCACGCTGCGCACCGCGGCCGCCAACCGGGAGCGCAGGGTCCGGGACTACCTGACCTTCCGGCAGGACGCCATCGCCGGGGGCCGGGACGCGGCGATGCGGACGATCCTCTTCCGACGCGACGACCAGGGCCGGGCCGACTCCATGCTGACCGTCCTCCTCCGCCACGGGATCGAGGTCCACCGCCTGACCCGGGACGCCCGTCTCGACGCCACTGCCTACGGCGAGGACGACGCCCGGACCGCCGCGTTCCCGGCGGGCACCTACCTCGTCGACCTCGCCCAGCCCCAGGGCGTGCTGGCCCGGACGCTCCTCGAGCCCGAGTCGGAGCTCGACCCCGGATTCGTGGAGGAGGAGCTCGCACGCCGCGCGCAGGGACTCGGCGACCGGTTCTACGACATGACCGGCTGGGCAATGCCGTACCTCTTCCGGGTCGACGCCGCGTGGACCGACCGCGTCCCCGACGCCGTCGAGTCCGTGACCGGCATGCCGGCCGCCGAGGTCGAGCCCCCCGCCCGGGCCGGATACGCGTACGTCTTCGAGCCCGGCAGCGAGCCCGCGCTCCGGATGCTCGCCGGGCTCCTGGCCGACGGCTTCCGCGTCCGCCACGCCCGCGAGGCGTTCACCACGGACGGCCACGCGTTCCCCCACGGCGCCTTCGTGGTCCTGGTCGACAGGAACCGCCACATCGGCGACGGCGATTCGCTCCACGCCGCCATCCGGGATCGGAGCCGGGAGACCGGCACGCCCGTCGTCGCCGTGGACAACGCGCTGGTCGAGACGGGCACCGACCTGGGCAGCAACAGCGTCGCAGCGATCCCCGAGCCCCGCGTGGCCCTCGCCGCCGGCGACGGCATCAGCAGCTACTCCTACGGCGCGGCGTGGCACACCTTCGACACGCTCCTCCGGTTCCCCGTGTCCCGGGTCGAGCTCGACGTGCTGACCCGGACGCTGGACGAGTTCGACGTCGTCGTCCTGCCCTCGGGCTGGAGGCTGGGCTCCGCGCTGGGCACCGCCGGCGCGGGGGCGCTCGCCGCGTGGGTCCGCGACGGGGGCACACTGATCACCGTCGACGCCGCCACCGCCTGGCTCGCCTCCGACGACGGCCTGGCCCGGCTCCGGGAGAAAGAGGAGCCGGAGGCCGCAGGAGAGGTCCGCCTCTCGCTCTCCGTCCCGGGCGCGATCCTCCGGGCCCGGGTCGACACGCTCTCGCCCCTCAGCGCGGGGATCCGGGAGGCCGAGATCCCCGTCATGTTCGACGGCAGCAGGGTCTACGAGACGCCCGCCGACGCGGAGCCCGGCGAGGTGGTGGTCCGCTACGTCGACGAGGACCGGCTCCGCCTGTCGGGCTTCCTCTGGCCCGAGGCGCCCGCCCGGATCGCCGGCACTCCGTACCTCTGGACCGAGGAGGTCGGGAGCGGTCGGGTCATCGGCTTCACGGGCGACCCGAACTTCCGGGCAATGTGGCGTGGGCTCGTCCCACTCTTCGCCAATGCGGTGTTCCTGGGCGGGACCTTCTAGCGGCCGGGGCGAGCCTTTGCCCGCCCCGGCCGGCCGCATTATTTTCCGCCCTCCCCGGAAGGCGGTCCCGTTCCAGTCCGCCGATCAACGCAGTCCGCCATACCAGATCCGGAGGCCGGTATCCTCATGCTCAGACGATTCGCGCTCATCCTGGCCCTCGCGGGCTTCGCCGCCGCCACCGCGTGCGACGTGCCCACGGAGCCACCGAGCTGGACCCAGACATGGCAGGTTCCGGCGGACAGCATCACGGTGGGCGTGGCCGAGCTGCTGCCCGCGGACGTGACGCTCAACGCCGACAGCACCGCGTTCCAGGCCGAGGTCCCCGGCGTCACCATGCAGTACACGCTGAGCGAGCTCTGCCCGACCTGCCCCACGGGCGGAGTCACGGCACCCAAGCCGGCCTTCCAGGAGACGCTGTCCAGCAGCACCCCGCTGCCCGAGGACCTGGTCTCCGCGATGCTGGCCGGCGGATCGGTGAGCGCGTCCTTCACCCACACCTTCTCGTTCGACCCGCTGCGCCCCAGCTCGGACCCGACCGCCGAGCGCGGGTTCGTCACGGTCCGGATCACCAGCGCCGGCGGCGTGGTGGCGTTCGACAGCATCAGCGGGGAGGACCAGGCATGGGACTCCTCCGTGACGCTGGTGCCGGACCTGCCGATCCAGCCGGTGCAGGTGGCGGACAGCTTCGCGATCGAGGTGGTCGTATACTCGCCGGCGGGCGATGAGACCGAGTTCACGACCTCGGACGAGCTGACCATCGACTTCGAGACCTCCACCGTGCTGGCCTCGGAGGCCACGGTGGAGGCGAGCTCCGTGACCATCGAGCCGGTCACCACCACCTTCGACTTCAGCGGGGTGGACTCGACGCTGGTGGACCAGGTCGAGAGTGGCTCGATCATCTTCGACGTGGTGAACCCGTTCACGGCCACCGGGACACTGGACGTGGCATTCCAGGGCAGCTTCCCGACGATCCAGCGGACGGTGTCGGTGCGCCAGGGGACGTACGCCGACACCGTGTCGTTCTCGGGGCCCGAAGCCCGGGCGATCCTCGGCGCGGACGGTGTGGACGTGGAGGCCAACGGCAGCGTCTCCGCCACGGGAGGGACCCTCACGGTGACACCGACCCAGCGGCTCGTTCTCGACCCGGTCCTCCAGATCGTCGTCCTCGTTGGCCCCGGCGAGGAGGAGCTCTGATGCGTACACACACACTCCGGATCGCCATCGCGGTCCTCGGCCTGCTCGTGCCCGGCACCGTCCTGGCCCAGGTCGCCAACCCACTGCCTCAGGCGCTCGGGATGGCCGGCAGCTACACCGCCATGGCTCGCGGCCTGGCCGCGCCGGCGTGGAACCCGGCCGGGCTCGGGATGCCCGACAACCCGGGCTTCTCCATCACCGTCATGCCCATCGGCTTCACCGCCGGGATCGGGCCCATCGGACCGTCGGACTTCGCGGACTACGACGGCCAGTTCATCCCCGAGGCCGTTCGGGCCGACTGGCTCCAGCGCATCCGCGACGAGGGCGGCGAGAAGGGGATGATCGGGGCCGACGTCACGTACCTGGCCTTCAGCGTCGGACAGTTCGCGTTCTCCGCCTCCAGCAGTGCACACGGTCGGGTGAACATGGCACCGGACGTGGCCGAGATCTTCTTCTTCGGCAATGCCGGGCTCACCGGCCAGCCCGCCGACCTGTCCCTCGAGGGATCGAACCTCGACGTGGCCGGAACCACGACCTTCGCCGGGAGCTTCGCCATCCCGCTGTCGCTGACGCTGGGACCGCTGCCCGACCAGCACTTCGCCGTCGGAGCCACCGTCAAGTACACGATCGGGAACTTCCTGGCGCTGGGTCAGGAGAGCCGGAGCACGCTCTCGAGCGACCCTCTCGCCGTTGACCTGCGGTTCCCCACCGTCCACACGCCGGACCCCGAGTCGGCCGGCGACGTGTTCGACAACGGCTCCGGGTTCGGCCTCGATATCGGCGCCGCCTGGCAGGGAGGGATCTTCTCGGCCGGCGTCACCGTGAAGAACGTCATCAACACGTTCGAATGGGACCTGGACAGGCTCCGGTTCAGCGCCGGCACCGCCACGTGGAACGCCGACACGACGTACACGGACTTCGTCGAGGGCGGGATCGGCGACGCCCCCGCGGAGCTGATCGACCGGATCGAGTCGCTCTACACCTTCAGCCCGGTGCTGGCGACCGGCGCCACGGCCCAGGTGACGCCCACTCTGAAGCTCGCCGGGGAGGTGCGGCACGCGCTGGACGACAACCTGGACGTGGGCACGCAGACCCACGTGGGCGTGGGCGCCGAGCTGACGGTGCTGCCGGTGCTCCCGATCCGCGCCGGGCTCGCGGCCATCTCCGGCGGCTACCAGCTCTCCGGCGGGCTCGGACTGAGACTCGGCGGCCTCGAGGTCGGCCTCTCCGGCGCCGCACGGGAGACCGATCTGGGGTCCGACGCCAGGGCGGCCTTCGGCTTCACCGTCGGGGTCCCGTAGGAGAGAGGCGGCCCGCAGCCGGAGCTCGCCGCCGGAGCCGGAGGCCGGGACGTCGCCCGCCCGACTCTAGCCGTCCACCGCCACGTCCACGGTCTCGGCCAGCGACGTGAACGCGGCCATCCACTCCCGCGCCGCCTCCTCACCGGCCTCGGCACGGGACCGGATCCCGTCCGCCACGTCCCGGCGCAGGTCGTAGACCGCGTTCTGCACCGTCCAGAGGTTGACCTTGAACGGCGCCTCACGGCCCAGGTGGATCGCCTCGTCGAGGCGACGCACCTGCGTCACGTCCTCGGGCTCCTCCAGCAGCCCGCCGGCGATCGCCTCCAGGGTGCGCTGCAGCGCGAAGCCGAGCCCCTCCGTCTCCAGCTCGATCTCCCGGCGTGCCGCATCGTCGAGGAACGCCCGGATCCGGTCCAGGTCCATCTCCGGGTCGCTGAGCTCCCGGACCAGGCTGGTGTTGATCACGAACTCGCCCGCCAGCAGCAGCGCCGTGGGCATCGGGATGTTCAGGTCGTGGAGGAAGTGCATCAATGGCGCGTTCCGGTCGTAGATCTGGCGGTACTCGTTCTCCGCGTCCCGGAGCGTCGAGCCGATGATCTGGTCCAGCACCTGCCGGCGCTGATCCTGGAACAGCGACCGGAGGTTGTACGTGGCGTTCGGGAAGTGCCGGTCCAGCGTACGGATCGCGTCGGTGAAGTCCGCCGCCTCGAACGGCCCGTCCAGATCCTCGCGCATGGCGTTAAACACGTCCGGGTCCCGGAACGGGCGAACGCCGGCGTGGATCGTGTGGTCCCCGAGGTGGAGCACGCCGTAGCTCAGCAGCTCCCGCTCCTTCGTCACCCGGGACAGCACCGTAATGAGCCCGGTGGCCAGCCGCGCCCGACCCGCCTCAAGCAACTCCTGGTCGGCCACCTCGATGTCGTAGCAGTACTCCCGGGTCTGCTCCTCCGACCCGACGAAGAGTGACGAGATCGCGAAGTGTGCGCCCACCTCCGAGAGGTCGACCCGTGAGTCGCGTACGGTCCGGTCGTAGATCGACCGGCCGTCACCCTGGCTCGGCACGTTCGATCGGGCGTCCGAGAGGTCCTGGAGGAACTCATCCTCGATCCCGTTCCCACTCAGCTCCTGCGCCAGGTGGATCGCCCGGCCGGCGTACTCCAGCACCTGCACCGTCTCGATCCCCGACAGGTCCGCGAAGAACCAGCCGCAGCTCGTGTACATGAGCATTGCGTGCCGCTGCAGCTCCAGCAGCTTCGTGACCCGGACCCGCTCGTCCTCGTCGAGCCCCCGGACCGCATGGCCGGCGAAGAAGTCCTCGATCACGGGGTCCGACCGGTCCAGTACCACGTCGACGTAGTCGTCCCGCGCCGCCCACGGGTCGGCCAGGTACCCGGCGACTTCCTGCTCGAATCGGGCGTCCAGGTCCGAGCGGAGCCGGTCCAGCGCGTCCCGCAGCGGCGCGCGCCACGACTGGTCCCAGTCGGGCTGGCCGCCCGTGCTGCACCCGCAGTCCGATCGCCAGCGCTCCACCCCGTGCACGCAGCTCCACGACGTGTCCTCCACGATCTCCACCTCGTGGTCCGGCGGGTGCAGCTCCAGGAACTGGCCGTAGTTGGTGAGCTCCACGTCGTCCCGCTCCTCGATGACCCGGAGCGCGCGCGCCAGCGCCATGTCGCCGTGCCGATGGTGATGGCCGTACGTCTCCCCGTCCGTGGCGATATGGCCCAGCTGCGGCCAGCGGCGATCGTCGTTGTACATCTGGAGCAGACGGTTGGCGAACCGGTCTCCGCTCCGGAGCAGGCCCTCGAACGCCACCGCCCGGCTGATGGGGCCGTCATAGAAGAAGAGCACGATCTCCCGACCGCTCGGCAGCCGGCAGAGGTACGGACGCGTCGGATCGATCCGGCCGCCCGAGACATCCATCCACCCCTCCTCCGGCTCCGGCGCTTCGTCGCCCGCGGCGTCCGCACCTCCGGGCACACCCGGATCCGGCCGCGCGTCGGCCAGCGGCCGGATGCGACCCGCCTGATGCGGCGCCAGGATCGTGAACCGCAGCCCCTGCTCCGCCACCACCTCGAGCGTCGGGACGTCCACCGCCGTCTCCGCCAGCCAGATCCCCTCCGGCGCCCGGCCGAACCGGTGCTCGAAGTCCCGCACCCCCCAGATCACCTGCGTGCGCCGGTCCCGATCGCTCGCCAGCGGCATGATCATGTGGTTGTAGACCTGCGCCAGTGCCGAGCCGTGCCCGCCGAACCGCTCGATGCTCCGACGGTCGGCGTCCAGGACCGCCTCGTACGTGTCCTCGGCATGGTGCTCCAGCCAGTGCAGCAGCGTAGGGCCGAAGTTGAAGCTGATCCGCTCGTAGTTGTTCGCCAGCTCCTTGATCCGACCGTCCGCGTCCAGGATCCGGGAGACCGCGTTCGGCGCGTAGCACTCCGCCGTGACCCGCTCGTTCCAGTCGTGGTACGGGTACGCCGAGTCCTGCCGCTCGATGGCCTCCAGCCACGGGTTCTCCCGCGGCGGCTGATAGAAATGGCCGTGGATACAGAGGTAGCGCGGGTGGGTGCTCATGGGTCGGGGCTCACGGTTGGGTTCATCGATGCGTCAACTTCGCGGTGCGCTTCGAGCCGCGCTACCTGGGGGTGCGGCTGGGGCTGGGGTTGGGGGCGCCGCCACTCCCCACCACGAGCCCCATCCCCACTGCCAGAGGCCCCACTATCCCCCAGGCGCCGGGTCCGCCGGGACCAGGATCAACCCCGACAGCGGCGGCAGCGTCAGCCTCACCGCGTGCGGCCTTCCGTGCTCCCCCGGCGCCGCCGCCGTGACCCGCTGCTGGTCGGCGGCGTGGCCGCTCCCGCCGTACGCCTCCGCGTCCGTGTCCACCAGCACCCTCCACTCCCCTCCACGCGGCACGCCCACGCGGTAGCCCGCCCGGGGCACCGGCGTGAAGTTGTACACGCAGAGCGCCACGTCGGAGCCGCCGGCCGCCCGGGCACGACGGAGGAACGCCAGAACGCTGTTCGAGCGGTCGTCGCCGATCACCCACTCGAAGCCCTCGGGGACCACGTCGCCGCCGTGGAGCGCGCGCTCCTCGCGGTACACCCGGTTCAGCGCGGCCGTCAGGTCCCGGATCCCCCGGTGCTCCGGCTCCTGCAGCAGCTCCCACTGGATCTGGTCCTCGTGCGCCCACTCCCGCTCCTGACCCAGCTCCGCGCCCATGAACAGCAGCTTCTTCCCCGGCTGACCGTACATGTAGCTCAGCAGCAGCCGCAGGTTCGCCCGCTTCTGCCAGTCGTCGCCGGGCATCTTCTGCAGCAGCGACCCCTTCCCGTGCACCACCTCGTCGTGGCTCAGCGGGAGCGTGTAGTTCTCGGTGAACATGTACACGCCCCGGAACGTGATCTCGTTGTGGTGGTGCACTCTGTGCACGGGCGCCCGCTGGAAGTACTGCAGCGTGTCGTGCATCCACCCCATGTCCCATTTGTAGCCGAAGCCGAGCCCGCCAATGGAGGTGGGGCGGGAGACCATGGGCCACGCCGTGGACTCCTCGGCGAAGGTCTGGATTCCCGGGTACTCCTCGTAGACGGCCTCGTTGAGCTGCCGGATGAAGTCGATGGCCTCGAGGTTCTCACGCCCACCGTGCCGGTTCGGGATCCACTCGCCGTCCTCGCGCGAGTAGTCGAGGTAGAGCATGGAGGCGACGGCATCGACCCGGAGCCCGTCGACGTGGTAGCGGTCGAGCCAGAACATGGCGCTGCTGATGAGGAAGCTGCGGACCTCGTTGCGGCCGTAGTTGAAGATGCTCGACTTCCAGTCCGGGTGGTATCCCTTCCTGGGGTCGGCGTGCTCGAAGAGGTGGGTCCCGTCGAAGTAGGCGAGGCCGTGCTCGTCATTGGGGAAATGGGAGGGGACCCAGTCGAGGATGACGCCGATCCCGGCCTGGTGGAGCTGGTCGATCAGGTACATGAAGTCCTGGGGCGTCCCGTACCGGCTGGTGGGCGCGAAGTAGCCGGTGGTCTGGTACCCCCAGGACCCGAAGAACGGGTGCTCCATGACGGGCAGCAGCTCCACGTGGGTGAAGCCCGTCTCGGTGACGTGCTCGACCAGCTTCGGCGCCAGCTCGCGGTAGGTGTGGAACTCCCGGTCGGGCGGGCGCATCCACGATCCCAGGTGGACCTCGTAGATGGACACGGGGGCATCGAGTCGAGCCCGCTCGTCCCGGGCGGCCATCCAGTCGTCGTCGCCCCAGTCGTACTCCAGGTCCCAGACCACGGAGCCGGTCCGGGGCGGCGTCTCGTGGTGGAACCCGACCGGGTCGGCCTTCTCCACGCGGTATCCGTCGTGGCGGCTGCGGATGAAGTACTTGTAGACCCGGCCCTTCCCGGCCTCCTCGATCCGACCTGCCCAGATCCCGGAGCTGCCCTGCGGCTCGAGGGGGTGCGACGTGCGGTCCCACCCGTTGAAGTCGCCGATCACGCTCACGTACTCCGCCGACGGCGCCCAGACGGCGAACCGGGTGCCCTCCGGGGACGGGTGCGCGCCCAGCGCGCGGTAGAGCTCCCGGTGGGTTCCCTCGTTGAACAGGTGACGGTCGAGGTCCGTCGGCTTGGTCGGCTCCGTCATGGGCTTCCTTCCCGCGCGTCGTTCAACGCCGTCAGCAGCCGTGCCGGGACCCCGTCGGCGATCGACTCCAGGGGACGGCGGGCCCGTCGCCGCCAGTTCTCCCCGGCGGGTGTGCCCGGCACGTTCTGCGGCTCTGTCTCCATCCACAGATCCTCCACGCTCGCAAGGACCAGTCCGGCCCGGGACCGGCCGAGGAACCGGTACAGCGCCTCCTGCACGGCTCGGCCATCGGTCTCGACGTCGAGCCCGTGCGCCAGCCTGGTCCGGAGATCCGACCGGCCCTCGACCTGCTTCTCGGCCTCCGCGTCGGTCATCAGCCCGCGCTCGGCCCGGATCTCCGCGTCCCGGCCGGTCCACCACGCCGCGAACATCGGCGTGTCGTGGGTCCCGATCCCGGCCAGGGCGCCTTCGGGCACCCGCCGCGGCCGGAGCCCCTCCTCGGTGTCCTCGAGCTCGAACTGTACGACGTAGGTGCCCGGCAGCCCGTGCCGGCGCATCCCCCGGCGCACCGCTCGTGGCACGGTCCCCAGGTCCTCGCCGACGATCACCGAGCCGGCCCGGTGGGACTCAAGGCTGAGGATGGCGTAGAGCTCGTCGTGCGGGTACCGGACGTACACGCCTTCCGCGGCGTGGCCGTCGGGGACCCAGAACATCCGGTGCAGCTGCATGACATGGTCGATCCGGAGGACCCCCGCGAACCGGAGGTGCTTCCGGATCGCCGCGATGAAGTAGGCGTGGCCGTCCCGGCGCGACCGCTCCGGATGCGGCGGGTGGAACCCCCAGTCCTGTCCACCCGGCGCCAGCGGGTCGGGTGGCGCGCCGACGGTGGCGTCGAGGGCGAACTGGTCCCGCTCCCTCCAGACATCGTAGCCGTCGGGATCCACGCCGAGCGGCAGGTCCAGGTAGAGCGCCACGCCCCGGGACGCGGCCCGCTCGTCGGTCCCCGCCAGCTGCCGCTCCGCCCGCCACTGGGCATAGAGGTGGTAGCGGGCTGCGTCGGGGTCGTAGTCGTCGGGGCGAACGTCCCGGGCCCGGAGCCGGTCCGGCCACTCGGGCCACGGGCCGTACGCCTCCGTCAGCGACCGGAACCGGGCGTAGTCGGGCGCCCTCGGGTTGCGCCGTACGAACGCCGCCATCTCGGCCGGTACCCGGAGCCCGGCCGACGGCCACGCCCCACGCTCCCCGTCCCGGTCCGTACGCTCCCGGAACCACGCCCGGGCCTCCGGCTCGAGCTGACGCCGCCGTTCGGCCATGGCCGAACGGTAGTCCCGGGTCCCGTCGCCCCCGGCGGTCGGGGTTCGTACCGGCGCCCGGGCGGCGCCCGGGACTCCGGCCTCGCCGGCCTCCCCCGCGTCGTCCGGGTTCACATACAGCTCGTTCCAGAAGAGCCTGCTCACCGGCGAATACGGGCTCGGCTCGTGCGGCCCATCGAGGAAGGAGGCCAGGAGCGGGAGCGTCCCCACGGCCTTCCCGCCCAGGTCCGCCACCGAGGCCGCGAGCCGGTCGAGGAATCTGAAGTGCGGGAGGCGGCCGGGGGCATCGGTTCCCCAGAGGGCGTAGAGCGGCGCGAATACGCCCCACCCCGGTGCCCCCGGCAGCGTCTCCCACCCGGCGGCCCGGCCGGGCGCGGCGAGGAGGAGTGCCCGGTGGCGGCGGCCGCCATCGACCTCCACGTGCAGGTCGTGGTAGCCGGCCGGGACCTCGGGGAGCGGGACCTCCACCGCCACGTACTCCCGCCCCGCGAGCTCCTCCCGCTCCACGGGGTGCACCTCGCCCAGCTCCAGGACGTGCTCCCGCTCGCCGCCCGCCTCGAGCACCACGGTGACCCGGACGCGGGCGAGCGCCAGCCGGGCCGGGAGCCGGAGCGTGAACGGCGCGGGATCCGGCAGCCACGCGACGACGACGGGCTCGACGGCCTGCTCCCAGAGCTGCCGTCGTCGCCGCTCCAGCGCGGCCGGCACGGCAGCGCCATCGGGGAGCGGGACGCCCATGGCCCGGAGCGCCGCCATCAGCGCTTCAGCGGACGCACCGACCCGGTTGCCGTCGTGGTCGTGGTACGCCGTCTGGATGCCGTGGAGCCGGGCCAGGGCGTGGAGGCCCCGGGGCGCCGTCATCCGTCGTCCAGCAGCTGGAGGATGCCCCGGACGGGCAGCCCGATCCAGTCCGGCCGGTTGTTCATCTCGTAGCCCATCTCGTAGACGGCCTTCTCCAGCAGGTGGGACTCCAGGAGGATCCGGAGGTCCTCCTCGTCGTCGGGGACGAAGGGCGGTCCGTCCTCCGCCCGCGCCTCATCGAGGTACGCCCGGAGGAACGCCGCGCTCGACCACGCCGTCCAGAACCGGGCCCACCGGTCCCAGCCGTTCATGGCCTCCGATCGGGTCAGCCCCCGGAGCTCCTCGTCTGCCAGCGCCGTGTACGCGGCGTAGTGGAACGAGCGCAGCATCCCCGCCACATCGGAGAGCGCCGACCGCTTGAGGCGCCGCTCGGTGAGCGGTCGCGCGGGCTCGCCCTCGAAATCGATGATCAGGAAGTCGCGACCCGTGAAGAGCACCTGCCCGAGGTGGTAGTCGCCGTGGGTCCGGATGCGGCGGGCGTCCATCTTCTCGCCTACCACGGCACGCATCCGCTGCAGGATCTCGCTCCGGCGCTCGAGGATCGACTCGGCGTCGGTCCGGACGCCTTCCGGAAGCACCTCCAGCTCGCGGCGGAGCCCGTTCAGCGTGCGCCCCGTGAGGTTCCGCATGGACTGGTACAGCGACCGCTGGTAGAGCGCGCTGAACGGCTCCGGCGCGAACCCCCTGTCCGTGGTCGAGGCCAGCGCCCGGTGCATCCGGGCGGTCCGTCGGCCCACGAGGGCCGCGCTGTCCATGTACGCGCCCATGAGGTCCTTCGCCGGCTCGGGCGGCTCGCCCATGGCGCGACGCAGCGTGCTGGTGGCGTCCAGCGCCGGCTCCTCCGTTTCCGGCCGCTCGGCGATGATCCGCTCGAAGAAGGTCCCCAGCGCGTCGAGCGTGTACGACCACGCGTCGCCCTCGTTCGGTACGTACTCCTTCAGCACGCCCACCGTGCTCGGACCCGACCCGTTCACCCAGTTCAGCTCGCCGGTCACCGCGGGCGTGTGCTCGAACCCGTGCTCCGCGAGCTGCCGCGGGATCTCCAGGTCCGGGTTCACACCCTCGTCGAGCTTGCGGAACAGCTTGAAGAAGAGGTCGTGGCCGTAGCGGATCGACGTGTTGCTCTGCTCGAGCCGGACACGCTGCGGGCTCAGCGACGACGGGTCCTCCGCCAGCCGCTCGCGGTACTCGCTCCCCAGCGACCCCGTGATCCGTCCGCTGCCGCCCTCCAGCACCCGACCGGAGGCCATGACCCGGAGGAGCGCATTGGCGAAGTCCTCCGATACCGACGCGTCGTAGAGGACGACCGGCTCGTCGGTGTCCCCCTCCGGCACCAGGCGGGCCAGGACCGACTCGGACTCCTCCTTCATCAGCCGCTCCGCCTCCGGACCCGCCGCCCGGGCCAGCGGCAGGACGTACCGCTCGGGGTCGCCGTCCACGTACGTCACGCGCAGCAGCGCGATATGCACGCACAGCGCCTCGTCGTCGGAGGCGGCCACGTCCTCGATGCGGACCCGGCGGATCCTGCGGGCCTTTCCGCCAAACCAGCGTCGGAGCCGGAGGTGGTCGGGCAGGATGTCCTCCAGCGCTTCCCGATCGTCGTCGAAGAGGAGTCCGGTCCACGCGCCCGCGGGGTTCAGCACCGGCCATTCGGGCCGCTCGCCGAGCGCCACCTCCGGCCGCTCCCGGCTCCGCTCGGGCGTGAGCTGGAACCAGTAGAAGGTGTGGGGGCCCAGGGTCAGGAAGTACGGCAGTTCGCCGATCCGGGGGAACTCCGTGTGGCCGAAGAGCTCCACGGGCACGCGGCCCTCGTACTGCGACAGGTCGAGCTCCACCGCCTGGGTGAACCGGGAGAGGTTCGCCACCACCAGGATGTGCTCATCCTCGTGGTTCCGGGCGAAGACCAGGACCTTCCGGTTGTCGGGCTGGAGGAACTCGATGCTGCCCCGGCTGAACGCCCGGAACCGCTTCCGGAGCGCGATGATCCGCTTCATCCACCAGAGCAGCGAGCTCGGGTTGTTCTGCTGCGCCTCGACGTTCACCGCCTCGAAGTGGTACTCGGGGTCGGTGATCACCGGCAGGTACAGCTTCTGGGGGTTGGCCCGGCTGAACCCCGCGTTCCGGTCGCCGCTCCACTGCATCGGCGTCCGCACGCCGTCCCGGTCCCCGAGGTAGACGTTGTCGCCCATCCCGATCTCGTCGCCGTAGTAGAGGACCGGCGTGCCGCCGATGGACATGAGGAGCCCGTTCAGCAGCTCGATCTTGCGGCGGCTGTTCTGCAGCAGCGGCGCCAGCCGACGACGGATCCCCAGGTTGATCCGCATCTGGGGGTCGTGGGCGTAGGAGCGGACCATGTAGTCGCGCTCCTCGTCGGTCACCATCTCCAGCGTCAGCTCGTCGTGGTTGCGCAGGAAGATCGCCCACTGGCTGTTGTCCGGGATGGCGGGCGTCTGCTCCAGGATGTCCAGGATCGGGAACCGATCCTCCTGCTGCACGGCCATGAACAGCCGCGGCATGATGGGGAAGTGGAAGTTCATCTGGCACTCGTCGCCGTCGCCGAAGTACTCCACGGCGTCCTCGGGCCACTGGTTCGCCTCCGCCAGCAGCATCCGGTTCGCGTACCGGTCGTCGATATGGCTCCGGAGCTGCTTCAGGTACTCGTGGCTCTCCGGGAGGTTCTCGCAGTTCGTGCCCTCCCGCTCGAACAGGTACGGGATCGCGTCCAGACGCATCCCGTCCACGCCCAGCTTCCACCAGAAGTCCATGACCCGGAACACGGCCTCCCGGACCTCGGGGTGGTCGAAGTTCAGGTCGGGCTGGCGGTGGTAGAACCGGTGCCAGTAGTACTGCTCGGCCACCGGGTCCCACGTCCAGTTGCTCGCCTCGAAGTCCTGGAAGATGATCCGGGCGTCCCTGTACTTCTCCGGCGAGTCGCTCCACACGTAGAACTCCCGCTCGGGGCTCCCCTTCGGCGCGCGCCGCGCCCGCTGGAACCACGGGTGCTGGTCCGACGTGTGGTTGATCACGAGCTCCGTGATCACCCGGATGTCCCGGGCATGGGCCTCGTCCAGGAACGTCCGGAAGTCGTCCAGCGTGCCGTACGCCTCGTGGACCTCCGTGTAGTCGGAGATGTCATACCCGTCATCGAACCACGGGGACGGGTAGAACGGCAGGATCCAGATCGCCGTCACCCCCAGGTCCTCCAGGTAGTCGAGCCGCTCCGTCAGCCCCCGGAAGTCGCCCATCCCGTCGCCGTTCGAGTCGTTGAACGCGCGAACATGGACCTCGTAGATGATGGCGTCCTTGTACCACTCGGGATCGTCGGGCTGTACGTCCGGCTTCAGCGGTGCGGATCCGCGGTCCTTCTCTGCCATGGTCTCCTTCGCAGGGGTCGCGCGTCGTTCCATCAACGGATCACCGGCTGGAGGGCGAGAGCCGCGTCCGCCACCGTCGGCTCCCGATCAAAATTCCTCCCGCTCCTTCTCGCTCCGGGGCCCGCTTCGGGTGACCCGGAAGATGTGGGCGGGGAACGCGTGGGGATTCAGCTCCACGTAGCTGGACCAGCCGCGCCAGACGTAGCGGGCGTCGCTCATGAGGTCGTGGACCTCGAAGCTCTCGTCCGGCCCGATCCCCCAGTCGTCCAGCGGCAGGTGGACCATCGTCGACTGCGTGTGCTTGGGATCGAGATTCACCACGACCAGGATCAGGTTGCCGTCCCGCCCCGGCCGCGGCTCCTGGTACCGGTAGGTGTACGGCGACCCGTCGGCACGGCTCCACTTGCTGTACACCATGACCTGCTCGTTGTCGGAACCGTGGAACCGGAGCGAGCGATTGTGCTGCAGCGCCGGGTTCTCGCGACGGATGCCGTTCACCCGCCTGATGTACTCCCGGATGTTCTCGCCTTCCAGGTCCCAGTCCCGGAGCTGGTACTTCTCGTTGTCCAGGTACTCTTCCTTCTCACCCCGGGGCCGGCTCTCCATCAGCTCGAACGCCGGGCCGTAGATCCCCCAGCTGGCCGAGAGCGTGGACGCCAGCACCAGCCGCTGCAGGTACATCGGCTTGAGCCCCGTCTGCAGCTGGTCGGTCAGGATGTCCGGCGTGTTCGGCCACGCGTTCGGCCGGAAGAAGTCCACGACCGGCGGACTCGACAGCTCCCTGAAATACTCCTCCATCTCCCAGCGGGCGCGACGCCACGCGAAGTACGTGTAGCTCTGCGTGTACCCGAGCTTGCCGAGCCGGTACATGACCTTCGGACGGGTGAACGCCTCGCTCAGGAAGATCAGGTCCGGATCGTCGCTCTTCAGCCGGTCGATGCACCATTCCCAGAACGGGAACGACTTCGTATGCGGGTTGTCGACCCGGAAGACCCGGACACCGGCCTCATCGATCCAGTGCCGGAAGACGCCCTCCAGCGCGTACCAGAGACCCTCCCGGTCCTCCGTCTCGAAGTCGATCGGGTAGATGTCCTCGTACTTCTTCGGCGGGTTCTCCGCGTACGCGATCGTGCCATCGGGACGATGGCGGAACCACTCCGGGTGCTCGGTGACCCACGGATGGTCCGGCGACGCCTGGAACGCGATGTCCAGCGCGAGGTCGATACCGTGGTCCTCGCGGGCGACCCGCACCAGGTGCTTCAGGTCCTTCAGTGTGCCGAGCTCCGGGTGGATCGCCGTATGGCCGCCCTCCTCCGCACCGATGGCCCACGGCGAGCCCACGTCGTCCCGGGCCGCGGTCCGGGCGTTGTTCTTTCCCTTCCGGTGGGTCCGCCCGATCGGGTGGATCGGCGGGAGGTAGAGGATGTCGAAGCCCAGCTCCGCCACGTACGGGAGATGGGCCTCCACGTCGCGGAACGTGCCGTGCCCACCGGGCTCGCCGAGCGAGCGAGGGAAGAGCTCGTACCACGCGCTGAACCGGGCTCGCTCACGGTCGACCATCAGCGGGAGCACGTCGTGACGGGTGGCGTGCGACCGGTCGGCGTGCCGGTCCATGAGCTCGGCCACGGGATCGGAGAACGCACGGTCCGCCCGGTCCGCAGCCGGGATGGACGGGTCCGTGAGCTCGCCCGCGAGCTCGCGCAGAACATGGGCCTCGTCGGGCGCCGGGGACCCCAGCGCGCCGGTGCCATCGGCCGCCCGGTCCGCCGCAGCCAGCAGCTGCTGCGCCCCCACTGCAAGGTGCGCCTCGACATCCACGTCCGCGGCCAGCCACTTCCGCATCCCCTGGACCCAGGTGGTCCAGTGGTCGACCCACGCCTCCAGCGTGAACTCGTAGCGGCCGACGTCCGGAGCCGGGAACCGACCCCGCCAGCGGTCGTTGACCACGTGCCGCATCCGGGTCTCCTGCCACTTCCGCTTTCCGGACCGGCGATAGAGGAGCGCCACGGCGATCGCGTCGTGGCCGTCGGCGAACGCGTCGCACTCGACGCGGACGTCGCCGACCGTGGCCTTCGCGGCGAACCGGCCGCCATCGACGGCGGGCTCCGGCGATTCGATGACCACGCGCCGGTCGGCGCCGGTGGGGAGCTTCGTCTTGCTTGGAGCCATTCCTCTCGCTCGTCGATCCGCAGGGGTGCGCTGTCGGCCGTACAGGCTACGGTGCGTGCGCGGTTCGTCGCAAGAATCGTGAGACCGAGGAAAACGTGGCCGCGGGGGCTACCGACCCGCGGCCGGCGGCCGTGTCACTCGAAGCTCTCGGCGGCCTCCGAGAGCCGGTACGCGATCCAGAAGGTGTAGAGGCCGATGGCCGTGCCCCATGGGAACTTGGCCAGGTTGAACACGCCGAGGATCACCGCCAGGACGAGCACCCACCCGCCCCAGTTCAGCAAGAGCCCGAGCCCGACGATCAGGTTCGGCAGCGCCATGATCAGCATGAAAGTGCCAATGAAGCCGCCCGTGATCGACAGGACGCCGAACGCGGCCACGTCGCCGGACAGCGCCCCCATCCCCGAGAGCACTCCGAACGCCGCCAGCCCGATCAGCAGGTCGAGCGCACCGAGGATGATCTGGAGCCACCCGAGTATCCGCACATGCTTCCGCATCGATTCTCCCCTGTTCGTGTCGTTTCGGTCCTACACCACTACGGGACGCGTCCAACACGTGCTTCACATCGGACCGGTCTGGTCAGCGCCCCAGCAGTGCCGGCAGAACCTCGCCCGCCGGCGCCGCGAGCCGGATGTCCACCACGCCGCTGAGCACGGTCCGCGACGGGTTCACCTCCACCAGCAGCCCTCCGGCCCGCCGCGCCGCCCGGGCGAACCCCTGGATATAGCCGAAGCTGGCCTCGGTGCCGATGACCAGCGCCACGTCCACGCCGCCGTCGATGAACTGCTCGGTCCGCCGGATCGGGGACGACGGCAGCATCTCGCCGAACCAGACCACGGCGGGGCGCTCCAGCCCGCCGCACGCATCGCACCGGGGCGGCCGCTCCGGGAGCGGGTGACGACGCTCCTCCCGCTCCCGGCCGCACCGCTCGCACCGCACGCGGAAGATGGAGCCGTGGATGTGGGTGACAGTCTGGCTGCCCGCGCGCTCGTGGAGGTCGTCGACGTTCTGGGTGGCCACCAGCACCTCCGGGCCCGAGCGCTCCAGCGACGCCAGTGCCCGGTGGGCCGGGTTCGGCTCCGCCTCCGCCACGAGACCGCGCCGGTACTCGTACCACTCCCAGACGTGCGACGGGTCGCGGTCGAACGCCGCCTGCGTGGCCAGCTTCGTCGGGTCCTCCTGCTTCCACCACCCGTCCTCGCCTCGGAACGTAGGGATCCCCGACTCCGCCGAGACGCCGGCCCCGGTCAGCGCCAGGACGCGACGCGCTCCGGCCAGCCGGCTCCGGACCCGGTCCCGGCCGGCCTGCGGCCCGTCCGCCCCGTCCGCCGCCCCGTCCGCCGCCCCGGCTCCATCGCTCACCGTGCTAGCAGGTGGAGTGGAAGAGCCCGCCCACCGGGCGGTCCTCCCGCAGCTCGTTGTACGTCTCGATGGCCTGGCCGGTCGGCAGGACCAGCGCCTCCGCGCCCGCCCCCTCCACCCGCGCCACCGTCTCGTCGGGGACCGACAGCGCCCGCACCCGGCCCCGGGTCAGGATGACCACCTCCGCGCCGTGCTCCAGGAGCTCGTCCACGTCCTCCGGCTGGATCCCCGGCCGGTGGCCGGTACCGGTCTCGTTCCAGTCCCACTCCCGGCCGCCGCCCGGCCACAGCTTCGCGTCCTTGAACGAGCGGCCGTCCTCGAGCTCGATCCGCCCCCAGCTGCTGTCGGCGATCCGGGGGGACTCCTCGCGCCCGGTCATGGCGCGACCGGGACATCGAAGACGCCGTCGTGGACCCGGAGCGTGTCCTCGACGGTGCCATCGGGGACCTCCAGCCGCCCGCTGAACGTTCCCCGGAGCCGGTCCTCGAGCCGCTCCGTGATGACGACATCGGCCTCCGTGGACCGGTAGGAGCGCTCCACCTTGCCGGTGGGCGTGAGGAAGTCGAACGCGATCCGGCACGCGCCCGGCGAGTCGCACTCGCCGTCGCTCGGCATGTCGATGTTCACATGCTTCCACGCGAACTCGCGCGGGTCCAGGACCGCCCGGATCCGTACGGTGTCGCCCACGGGGAAGGCGACGGCACACGCGCTGTCGGCCGAGGGGTAGCCGGTGGAACGGTAGCACGGTCCTTCGGCCGTGAAGCTGCCG
The DNA here is from genome assembly GCA_051418035.1 of Candidatus Longimicrobiales bacterium M2_2A_002. Taxonomy (GTDB): domain Bacteria; phylum Gemmatimonadota; class Gemmatimonadetes; order Longimicrobiales; family RSA9; genus JAWVYT01. The sequence goes on along the minus strand of JBPRGE010000049.1, from coordinate 12,922 downwards.
GAGCCCTGCCCCGTGAACGAGAACGAGACCGTGCCCGGCTCGAACGTCGGCGGGGTGCCCGCCGGGTCCTGGCAGCCCGCCAGGAGGAGCCCCAGCAGGCCCAGGACCGGGATCAGGGCCGGGCGGACGGGGCGGCGGACGGATGGGTATGACGGCATGGATCGATTCTTCGGTGTCGTGGTTCGGGTCCACCGAAGTCTACAGGGTAAGACGCCGTCACGTCGAGGCCGGGCCCCGCAGCGTCTCCCTCAGCCGGGCCCGGGCCTTGAACAGCTGACTCTTCGACGTACCCTCCGACACACCGAGCGCCACGCCGATGTCCGCGTGGGTCCAGCCCTCCACATCATGGAGCCACAGCACCCGTCGCATCCCCGGCGGCAGCGCATGGACCGCCCGCCGCAGGTCGACCCGCAGCTCCACCGGCTCCGGCAGCGACGTGACCTTCGGACGCCACGACTCCTCGAGCAGCTCCGCGCGCCGCTTCGTGGTCCGGCCCCGGCTCGCCACCACGTTCCGGGCGATGGTGTGGATCCACGTGCCGAACTCGGCGTCGCCGCGGAATGCCTCGAGCCCCTTGAACGCCCGCAGCCAGCTCTCCTGGCACAGGTCGTCCACCAGCGACGGGTCGCCGACCCAGCTCTCCACCAGTCGACGCACCCGGCCGGAATGACGCTGGTAGAGGGCGAGGAACGCGCTCTCGTCTCCGTCCTGCGCGGCCGTGATCAGTGCTCCGTCCATTCTCCCGTTCCGTCGATATCCACGCTCACTACACAACGGGCCAGGCACCCGTAGAGTTGCACCCGTACAGGCAGGCAGCGGCCGTACCAGCCCGGGTCAGTGCGGGATAAACGGTTGTCGGAATTGGACTTGGGGCATAACGACGGCCGCGCCGAATGCGAGCCGGGTGTCCGGCAGCGGGACGGCGCGGGGCGGGACCGGACGATTCCGGCGCGCTAGTCGTCGTCCTGGATCGAGAACCAGACGACGATGATCGCGCCGATGATGAGGACCGTCCAGGCGGCTGGATGCAGGATCATGGCAGTATCGCGGATCGGGGTCCCGAATGGATGCACCCGGCAGCGGGCCCTGCGCAAGTGGGGCCGTCAGTCCCCGGCCAGGTACGGCACCATGAGCCGGAGCGTGCGGTCGGCGATGGCGTCCCGGGCGCCGCCCCCGAGTCCGGCGGACGGACGCAGGAACCCGCTCCGGAGCACGGCGGCCAGCGCCATCAGCCAGTACCGCACCGCGCCGTCGACATCGGCCCGCACGGCGGCCGGGAGCTCCCGGCTTCGGGTCTTCACGAGGGCGACGAAGCCCCGGGCGACCTCCTCGTTCAGCCGCGTTACGGTCGCCCGGACGGCCTCATCGCCGCCCAGCCGGACCTCCCGGTCGATGACCCGCATCACGTGACCGCTGCGGGTGTAGATGGCCACCATGCGCTGGACGAAGGCCTCGACGATCTCCCGGACCGTGGCGTCCTCCCACCGGTCGGGGGCCAGGAATTCGGCCCACGCCTCCAGCGCGCCATCCGTGAGTCGGGCTACCAGGTGCCGCAGGAGCGCCGCCTTGCTGTCGAACCGGGCGTAGAAGGCGCCCTTCGTGTAGCCGGCCCGCTCGGCGATCTCGTCGATGGTGATGTCATCGAACGGGCGCTCGGCCAGCAGCTCGGCCGCAGCCTCCAGGAGCCGGTGGTACGTGCGCCGGGACCGGGCCTGCCGCGGCGGCTGTACCGCGCCGGCCAGGCCGTCCGGGCCGGACCGACGATCCCCCGCTCTGCCGCCCGCCGGGACGTCCACGCCCGGCACCGGCCCCGCGCTCCCGGCACCGGTCACGGGACCAGGAACGGCGGACGCTCCGTCCCGGCGATACAGCCGGCGTCCAGAGCGAAGGGGTCGGCGGTGTCATAGAACCGGGCCAGCGCCTCCCGGCCGCACGCTCCCAGCGGGAAGTTGTGGTGTCCCTCCCGGACCAGCACCCGCCGGGCATTGGGCATCCACCGGGTCAGCTCCGCGGCCCACGCCGGTGCGGCGATGGGGTCCAGCCAGCCGGCCATCAGGAGGAACGGCGTGTCGCCCTCCGGCGGCTCGTGCCAGCCGGGAGGCAGCTCGCCGGCCGACCACTCCTCGCACTGGTCCATCACCGACTCCGGCCAGCCCGGGCCCCAGAACGTGCCCTCCGCCGCGGCCCGGACCTCCTGCCGGGTCAGCAGCCGGGCCTCCTCCGCACACACCACGGAGAGGAAGAGGCCCCGGCTCGCCGCTGCCTCGGTCTGACCCGCGAGCCGGGCGTAGAGGCCGCCCACCCGCTGGTAGTCGCCCCCGTGGGAGAGAGAGATCAGGTACGGGACCTGGGCGCCGCCCGCCGGCGACAGCAGCAGCGTACGCACCACGGCGCCGAACCGCGTCCGCGTCAGCGCCAGCGTGTCCACGCCGCCCCCGTCCCGCGGGACCGTGAACGGCGCCGGCTCCGCCGACAGCCGCTCGACCACGGCCCGGAGCTCGGTCCGCAGGTCAGGGTACGCGGTTCGGCACTCGCGATCCGCCATGCAGTCGTCGATCAGACGCTGCAGCGCCAGCTCCGCCGTCGCGGGGCTCCGCAGCAGCGCGGGCCGGTGCTGCGGAGTCACCGCGAACACGGCGCCCGAGCGGAGGTGCGCGCCGTGTCGACGCATGTACTCGAACGCCTCCCGACTGCCGTAGCTCCCGCCGTACAGGTTGATTCGCTCGTAGCCCAGCGCCTCGCGGACCGCGTCCAGGTCGTCGACGGCGAAGGGCGACGTGTACTTCGTCAGATCCGCCCGCCCCTCCAGCGATCGCCGGCACTCCGCCGCCCGCTCCCGCGGGTGCACCGAGCGACGGTCCGCGAGACCCGGCGACGGGGACGCCGCCGGGCAGTCGAGGGCGTTCGACTCGCCCGTGCCCCGACGGTCCACCAGCACCACGTCCCGCGTCTCCAGCACCACCGCCAGGTCCCGGGCCACCCACTCCACCGCACGCGTCGCCGCCAGCCCCGGACCGCCGTCCAGCACGAAGACCGGGTCGGGGACCCGCACGCTGTCCGGGCCCCGCGCGTCCAGCACCACCACGTTCAGCGCCAGCCGTCGACCTGCGGGGTCCGACGGGTCCTCGGCCACCGCCACGGACCCGCACCGGGCCGGACCGTCGTACCCCGGGACCTCGCACCCGGACAGGACGCCGCCCCCGGACACCGGAGCCTGCGCCCGCAGCACCCCCGGCGACAGCGCGAGCGCGAGCCACACCGCAAGCCGCGCCCATGACGAGGCCCGACCCCGGCTCCCCGACCGGCCACGTCCGGCATATTCGTACTTGTGAGTACTTATAGACATTGAATCAGTCTAATCAATACTCGTGAGTATGTAAAGCCCGGAGCTTGACCGGACGGGGGTCGGCCGGCTAGCGTGGCGTCATGACGATGCGTCGGCACTTTTATCGGTACGCCTATACGTACGGGACCCGCACCGCGGGCCGTGGCCGGAGGCGTATGCGATAGGAGTGCACGCCTTCCAAGGCGCACGGGCGGCCCGCGGAGTGATTCCGCGGGCCGCCTTTTTTCGTACCTCGAGGGGAAGCGGGCGGACCATCATGATCATCATCACGAAGCCGGGCATCACGGACGCGCAGCTGGACCACATCCGGGAGCGGGTGGAGAGCCTGGGCATGCGGACGCACGTCTCACGGGGCGAGACACGTGTGGTCATCGGCTGTATCGGCGATGAGGAAGCGCTCCGGGAGGTGCCGCTGCTGCGGCTGCCGGGGGTGGAGTCGGTCACCCCGGTCACGCGGCCATACAAGCTGGCGTCGCGCGATTTCGCGGCCGACCGGACGCGGATCCGTGTCGGGGACGCGGCGGGCACGGTCATCGGGGGCGGCGAGCTCGCGGTGGTCGCGGGGCCGTGCTCGGTGGAGGGCCGGGAGATGCTGCGGGAGGCGGCCCGTCGTGTGAAGGCGGCCGGCGCCCGACTGCTGCGGGGCGGTGCGTACAAGCCCCGGACATCGCCGTACTCGTTCCGGGGTCTCGGTCGGGAGGCGCTGGAGATGCTGGCGGAGGTCCGGTCGGAGAGCGGTCTCCCGGTGGTGACCGAGGTGATGGACACCCGTCAGGTGGAGCTGGTGGCGGAGCACGCCGACGTGCTGCAGGTCGGCGCCCGGAACATGCAGAACTTCGCGCTCCTCGACGAGCTCGGCCGGATCCGTCGGCCGGTCCTCCTGAAGCGGGGCCTTTCGGCCACGGTCCGTGAGCTGCTGATGGCGGCGGAGTACATCATGAGCCACGGCAACCGGGAGGTGATCCTGTGCGAGCGGGGGATCCGCACCTTCGAGACGGCCACGCGCAACACGCTGGATGTGGGTGCCATCGCCGTCCTTCGGCGCGAGACGCACCTCCCGGTGCTGGCGGATCCGAGCCACGCCGCGGGGCGGGCGGACCTCGTGGCGCCGCTCGCGTTCGCGGCTGTGGCGGCGGGTGCGGACGGGCTGATGGTGGAGGTGCACCCCGAGCCCGAGCGGGCGCTCTCGGACGGGGACCAGTCCCTCGACTTCCCGGCGTTCGACCGGCTGATGGACGGCGTTCGCCGGTTCGCCGCAGCCGCCCGGGTCGTCTCGCGGGAGGAGGAGGTGGCGGCATGACGCGATCGGGCGACGGGATCGCCGATGTCCGGGTCCGGATCGAGGCGCTGGACCGGAGGCTGCTCGAGCTGGTGGCCGAGCGGGTGGAGCTGGCCCGCCGGGCGGGGGCCGTGAAGCAACGGGCCGAGGCCGCCACGCTGGACCCGGGGCGGGAGGCCGCGGTGATCCGTCACGCCGTCGAGACCGGGCGGTCCCTCGGGCTCCCGGAGGAGCCGGTCCGGCAGCTCTTCTGGACGCTGGTCGGCCTGTGCCGATCGGAGCAGCTGGAGCCGTGACCGGCCCCGGCAGCACGGTCGGGATCGTCGGCCTCGGGCTCGTGGGCGGCTCGCTGGCCCGGGACCTGGCCGCCGCGGGGTGGCGGGTCCTCGGTGCGGACCGCGATCCCGCGACGACGCGCCGGGCCCGGGCGGCCGGTATCGTCGCCGGCCCGATCGACCCGGGGGCGGTGGACCTGCTGGTCCTGGCGGTACCGGTCCGCGCGGCCGCGGGCTGGCTCCGGACCCTGGCCGATGCGGTGGCCCCGACCGCCGTGCTCACGGACGTGGGGAGCACCAAGCGCGCCGTCGTGGAGGCCGCGGGGACGGCGGGGCTGGGTGCCCGATTCGTGGGCTCGCACCCGCTGGCCGGCGATCACCGCAGCGGCTGGGCGGCGTCCCGGACGGGGCTCTTCAACGACGCCGTGGTCTGGCTGACCCCCGCACCCGAGACCGACGCCGGAGCGGTAGCCGCGGTCGAGTCGCTCTGGCGCGCCGTCGGCGGACACCCGCGCCGGATCACGGCCGAGGACCACGACCGTCTGCTGGCCCGGATCAGCCACCTGCCCCAGGTCGCGGCCACGGCCCTGGCCGGGACCCTCGCCCGGGCCGGGATCGAAGCCGCACAGCTGGGGCCCGGCGGTCGCGATACCACCCGGCTGGCGGGCAGCGACCCCGACATGTGGACGGACATCCTGATCGAGAACGGCGATGAGGTGGGCCCCGCCCTCGACGCGCTGATCGCCGGGCTGACCCGCCTCCGGCGGGCCATCCACGGCCTCGACGACGCCACCCTGCGGTCGCTCCTCGACGAGGCCAGGTCCTGGCACCGCGGCGAGGCGTAGCGGCCGGCTCAGTGGCCTCCGACCAGGTGGACCACGCCCGCGCTCTCGGCCACGGCCCAGGCGATGAACACGCCGTACAGCCCCAGGAAGACCCACGCCTCGCCGTGGCTGAGGGTGACGCCCGTCCGCATGGCCGCGAACAGCACGATGGTGGCCAGGGTGAGCATGCCCATGAGCGGCGCTGCGACGCCGTAATCGATCACCGTGGCGCCGGCGAGGAGCACGCCGGCGGGGATCGCCACCAGCAGGTCGAAGATGTTGCTGCCCAGCACGTTGCCCAGGCTCACGGCGGAGTCGCCCTTGCGCGCCGCCCGGTAGCTGACCAGCGCGTCCGGCACGCTCGTGGCCGCCGCGACGACGGTGACGCCCCACAGGAAGCTCGGGATCCCGAACTGGTCGCCCAGGTGGAGCACGGCACGCACCAGCGCCTCGACGCCCAGCAGGATCGCGACCAGCCCGGCCACCAGGATCAACCAGTCCCGGCCCGGGTCCCCGCCTGTCGCGCCGTCGGCCACTGGAGCCTCTCGCCGGCTCGCCGGTCCCCGCCCGGGCTCCCGGCCCTCGCCCCGGTGCTCCGCGGTGTCCTGCTGCTGGAGGAACAGGTACACGCCGTACAGGAGCAGCGGCACCATCGCGATCGGGCGGGTCATGGACCCGGACAGCTCGGCCGCGTCGCCGCCGACCGGGTGGTAGATCAGCGCGAAGGAGAACGCCAGGAGCAGCACGGCCACGGACGTCAGGTAGAACTGGGCGTCGCGGTATACCAGGCGGAGGCTGTGCTCGGCCTCGCTGCCGGCGAGCCCGGCCAGCGCCGGGATCACGAGGATGTTGAAGATCGCCGACCCGACAATGGCCGCCATCCCGAGCTGGAACTCCCCGTGGATGGCCGTGGACAGCACGGTGGTGCTGAGCTCCGGGAAGCTCGACCCGACCGCCACGACCAGCGTGCCCTGGACCACGGCCGGGAGCCGGTAGCGCCGGGCCAGCCGGGCGGACGACGCCTCGAGCTTCCCGCTGCCCCACCACGTCACCCCGGTCCCCACGGCGAGCCCGACCAGGCTGAGGAGCACCCCGATCACGGGACCGACTTCTCGAGAACGCCACGGATCCGCGGCGCGGTCGGCGGGAAGAACGTGTCGTCCCGGTAGTGGTCGAGGGGCCCGGTGTCGAACCCGGCGTCGTCGAGGACGGAAGCCGTGTCCCGGTCGAGGTGACAGCCCACGGCCAGCCGCTTCCAGACCGGGTTCAGCCACCGCTGCGCCCGGGCCAGCATGGAGCCGTCGTCGGCCTTCACGTGCTCGAGGACCAGGAGCCGGCCGTCCGGCTTCAGCACCCGATGGCTCTCCCGGGCCGCCGCCTCGAAGTCGGGGATGGTGCAGAGCGTGAGGAACGCGACGACGGTGTCGAAGCTGGCGTCGTCGCAGGGCAGCTTCGCCGCGTCGGCCCGCTGCAGCCGGATCCGGTAGGGCAGCCCCCGGCCCTCCAGCCGCCGGACCTGTTCCACCGCCCTGTCCAGTACGGCGTCGTGGGGGTCGATCCCGACCACGTCGCTCACCCCGGGCGGGTAGAACCCCAGGTTCGAGCCCGTGCCGACCCCCAGCTCCAGGACCCGGCCGCGGGCGTGGGACATCAGCGCGCGGCGCTGCTCGTCGAAGTGGTGGGAGACCACGTGCAGCAGCGGTGGGAAGATCCGGTCGGCGTAGAACGACATGCCCTATGGTGGCCCGATGCCGCGGATCCGTCCAGTCGGGCCGCGAGCCCCGCCTCCCTCCGCGCAGAATGGGGGATCTCCCCATAGCGGCCGGCGGCGGCCGGTACGACATTGGAGACTGCACCGACCGCGGACCTGATATCGGGAGCCACCCATGTCGACTACATCGCTCGAGCGTCTTCTCGTCGCAGCCCTCCTCACCATCACGGCGCTGGCCTGCGACCGGTCCGGGCTCGACGACGCCACCCGGGAGCGGGTCGTGGCCGTCGGCGACTCGGCGGCCATGTCGCTGGTCCGGACGCTGGGCGGCCGGCTGAACCACCACATGGCGGCCGGGGGCCCGGCGGAGGCCATCGCCTTCTGCGCCGGCGAGGCGCAGTCGCTGACCGACAGCGTGGCGGGCACGCTCGGCGACGGCTGGGCGGTGAAGCGGACGACGATGCAGACCCGGAACCCGCTGAACGCCCCGGACTCCCTCGAGGCCGAGGCGCTGGAGTACTTCCATCAGGCCGCGGCCGGCGAGGAGGAGCTTCCCGACCACCTGGTCCAGAGCACCCCGTCCGGCGACTACCGCTACTACATGCCGCTGCAGATGGGGCACATGTGCCTCCAGTGCCACGGCCCTCGCGAATCGCTGGAGCCGGGCGTCCGGCAGGTCCTCGACACCCGGTACCCCGCCGACCAGGCGACCGGGTACGCCGAGGGCGACCTGCGGGGCGTGATCCGGGTGACCGTCCCGAGACAGGCCGTCCGCTAGACCGCATGACCGAAGACTCCCAGGACGGGCCCCGGCCTTCCGGCGACGGTGATGTCGAGACGCCCTCGGACACGCCGGAGGCCGCCGCATCGGAGACGCCCGCGGACACGCCGGAGGGGGCCGGCGGGGAGGAGCCGACTCCGCCCCCGCTGAGGCCGGGGCGTCGGGGCCGCGGCACCCGGGCGATGGACCCGGAGCGGCCGTGCATGAACTGCGGCGACCCCACGCCCGGCGAGTACTGCCCCACGTGCGGCCAGCGGAAGGTCGATGTCCAGGTCTCCGTGCGGACGCTCCTGGTCGACGTCATGGAGGACCAGTTCATCCTGGACAAGCGGCTCCCCCGGACGCTGAAGGCGCTCTTCTTCCGGCCGGGCCACATGACGGTGGAGCACGTGAACGGACGGATCGTCCGCTACATCCACCCGTTCCGGCTCTACCTGGTCACCAGCCTCGTCTTCTTCCTGCTCCTCTCCTTCTTCAGCCTCCGCCTGGTGCGGGAGGCGACGCAGGGCGATGTCGTGGGCCGGGCGGTGACGGAGATGGCCGACTCGCTGGGACAGGAGGTGACATCGCTGGACTCGGCCATCGCGCGCATCGATCGCCAGGTCGCCGACACCACGAACCCCCGGGCGCTGCGGGCCGCGCTCCGGGCCACCCGCAACGACCTGGTCGCCCGACGGGCCGTCCTCCGGGTTCGCCAGGACTCGCTGGCCGCGCTCCCGGCCGTGCCGGACTCGCTCCCGGGCCGGGCCGTCGAGCCGGACACGGCCGCGCAGCGTCCGGACGATGCCGCGCGTGGCGAGCGGACCATCGGCGAGAACCTGGGGTGGGAAGAGAACCCGCCGACGATCCGCACCGGGATCACGGTCGCCGACTCGGCGCTGTCAGGCCAGATCCGCCGGCTCGGCGGGATGACCGCCGGGGAGGCGGCGGAGACGCTGGTCGGGACGTTCTTCAACTACGTCCCGACGCTCATGTTCATCCTGCTCCCCGTCTTCGCGGGCGTCCTCAAGCTGCTCTACATCCGCAACGGCCGGTACTACGCCGAGCATTTCATCTTCCTCCTCCACGCCCACTCGTTCGTCTTCATCCTGGCGACGATCATGCTCCTGCTGCAGTCGTGGGGCGGGGCGTGGCTCGAGGGGATCCTGGGTCTGTGGATCCTGGTCTACATCTACCTGGCCATGAAGAAGGTCTACGGCCAGGGGTGGCTCATCACGTTCGCCAAGTACTGGACGCTCGGGTGGATGTACTTCTGGATCCTGGTCTCCGCGATCCCGATCGCCTTCATCGCGACGCTGTTCCTCTTCTGAGACGACGACGCCGGCCAGCCACGCGCCGGACGACGCACGACCGCGCCACCGGCCGGGTCGGCCGCTACCCCTTCAGCTCCTCCAGCGGGTACTCCGTCCCGCGCCATTCCACGGTGCCGGTCCGGACCGCCCGGATCGCCGCGGCCCAGACGATCCAGAGGAGCAGAAGGCTCGCGATCGGGTAGGCCGGACCCGTCCATGCCGGGAGCCCATGGGCCCGGGCCGTGGCCACGATGGTGAGTATGCCCCCCGCCACGATGGCCGCGTTCATCCACCAGACGATGCCGGTCGTGACGAGGAGCGCCGCCAGCGGCCAGAAGATGAACACCACCGGCACGAGGGTCCCGGCGGCCACGAGGGAGAGGCGGTACTCCACGACCGCGAACGCGTTCTTCCGGAGGCCCCGGGCCATGGCCGGCAGCGTCGGGTACCACTCCACCTCCGCCATGGTCGTCCCGATGGCCGTGGCCTGGCGGCAGCCGGCGTCCTTCAGCGCGCGACCGAGCCGCACGTCGTCGTCCGGCCGCATCGCCACGGCGCCGTGCCCGCCGATGGCCCGGTAGGCCCCGGCCCGGACGAGGTTGAACGCACCGATCCCGATGTGGCGGCGGCTCTCCGGGTCCCGGGCTTTCCACGGCCGGAACACGACGGAGAAGAGGGCCAGGAACACGGCCACCGTCATGGTCGCCGGCGCCGTGCCGGCGTGGATCCGGGGCGCCACGGCCAGGTGGTCGACTTCCTCCCGCTCCATGACCGCCACGGCCCTCGACACCGCCTCCGGTCGCATCATCACGTCGGCATCGGTGAAGAGGAGGAGCTCGCCGGTCGCGGCCTCGGCCCCGCGCTGCAGCGCATGGTTCTTCCCGAGCCAGCCGCCGGGGAGCGCGTCCACGTGGATCACCTCGAGTCGGTCGTGCTGCTCCGCGAGCCGGTCGAGGATCTGGCCGGTCCCGTCAGTGGACCGGTCGTCCACGGCCACCACCTCCAGCGCCGGGTAGCTCTGGGCGAGGAGCGACTGGACGGCCGGGGCGATGTGGCCCGCCTCGTCCCGGGCCGCGAGGACGACCGACACGGACGGCGTCCGCGCCGGCGCCGGCGCGGCCCGCAGCCGCGGCAGCGACCGGAGCCCGAGCGTCATGTCGACGCCCAGGACACCCGCAGCCACGAGCGTGGCCGTGGCCAGGACGAAGAGGGGATCGATGAAGGGGGGCATCAGTGAGCGGGGCCGGGCGTCAGCCGTCGTCGCCTGCAGCGCCCACGCGATTCACCACCCAGCCGTGGAGCAGGAGCAGGGCCATCAGGGTGACCACACCCGACGGGTAGACGAGCCACCATTCCTCCAGCAGCTCCCGGTCCCCGACGATCCCTGAGCTCGCCAGGTCCCATACGAGTGTCCACGCCAGGAGCCACGGGACCAGCGACTTCCACGAGCGGAGGACCTCGCCGGGCGAGGAGAGCCGCATGGCCGGGAACCAGAACACCAGCACGAGGACCACGGCATTGACCACGAACTCCGCCGGCACCGTCTCGGAGAGACCCGGCGACGCGGCGAAGTACCCGCCGATCAGGAGCACGGCCAGGATCGACGCGGCCACGGCACCTCGTCCGCGGGACGGGAGTCCCGAGGGTCCCGTCGGCTCTGTGTCCATCGGGTTCATGCCGCTCCTTTCGTCGACGCGCGTCGCCGGGACATCACCGCTGCACGGACTTCCCCGGCGCGCCCCAGCGCTGCTCCACGTACTCGTCGAGGATCCCCTTGAACTCCTCCACGAGACCATGGCCCTTCAGCGTGGTGTACAGCTCGCCGTCCACGTAGACCGGCGCCTTCGGCTCCTCGAACGTGCCCGGCAGACTGATCCCGATATCGGCGTGCTTCGACTCGCCGGGACCGTTCACCACGCACCCCATCACGGCCAGTTTCAGCTCCTCCACGCCGGGGTACTTCATCCGCCACTCGGTCATCTGCTCCCGCGTGTAGCTCTGGATGTCCTCGGCCATCTTCTGGAAGAACGTGCTGGTGGTCCGTCCGCACCCCGGACACGACGTGACCTGCGGCGTGAAGCTCCGGATCCCCATGGACTGGAGGATCTGCTGCGCGACCCGGACCTCCTCGGCGCGGTCGCCGCCGGGCCGCGGCGTGAGCGAGACCCGGATCGTGTCGCCGATCCCCTGCTGCAGCACGATGCTGAGCCCGGCGGTCGTGGCCACCACGCCCTTCGTCCCCATCCCGGCCTCGGTCAGCCCGAGGTGGAGCGGGTAGTCGCAGCGGTCCGCCAGCTTCATGTAGACCTCGACCAGGTCCTGCACCCCGCTGACCTTCGCGCTGATGATGATCCGGTCGTGGCCGAGCCCCGTCTCCTCCGCCAGCGCAGCCGACCGGAGCGCGCTCTCGATCATCGCCTCGATCATGACCGTGCGGGCGTCCTCCGGCTCCGCCTTCTCCGCGTTCTCGTCCATCATCTCCGTCAGGAGCTGCTGGTCGAGGCTGCCCCAGTTCACGCCGATCCGGACCGGCTTGTCGTTGGCGACGGCCACCTCGACGATCTGCTGGAAATGCTCGTCGCGTCGCTTGGCGCCCACGTTCCCGGGATTGATCCGGTACTTCGCCAGCGCCCGGGCCATCTCCGGGTACTTCGGCAGCAGGAGGTGGCCGTTGTAATGGAAGTCGCCCACGATGGGCACGTCGATCCCGACGTCCCGGAGTCGTTTCACGATCCCCGGCACCGCCTGCGCCGCCTCGTCGGTGTTCACCGTGATCCGGACGATCTCGCTGCCGGCCCCGTGCAGCAGCGCCACCTGCTCCGCCGTGGCCTCCGGGTCCGCCGTGTCCGTGTTGGTCATGGACTGGACCACGATGGGATGGTCGCTCCCCACCTTCACGCCGCCCACGTCCACCGTGACGGTCTTCCTGCGCGTTATCGGATGTGCTCCGCTCATTGCCTCTGCTGTTCGATGCCGTGCCGCCGTCGATGACCACGCCAGTCGACGCGCCGCACCGTCAACGTAATCCCGCCCACCGGTCGGGCCAACGCTGGTACACCGGTGGAAGATGCAAGATTCAAGAATGCACGAGTGCAGGAATGCACGAGATCCGAGACCGGAAAGCCAGGGGCCGAGATCCGAAAGGGATCGACCCTGACACTGGCCATGCCGTAGAGAGCCGACCGATCGTGCATCGTGCAACGTGCATCGCGCATCGTGCCCCATGCACCCTTGCATCTTGCACTCTTGCATCTTGCACTCTTGCCCCTTCCTCACCCCCCGTATCACATTCCCCGCCGGACGCACCCGGAACGGACGGCCGACAATGGATGCACTTCTCGCCGCGCGGGCCCAGATGGAGGTCTCGCTGGCGTTCCACATGGTGTTCGCCGCCCTGGGGATCGGGCTCCCTCT
>JBPRGE010000048.1:0-19209 GCA_051418035.1 Candidatus Longimicrobiales bacterium M2_2A_002 | reverse complement strand
GTCGCACCGCCTCGCCGAGCCCCTCGCCGGTGACCAGCCCCAGCCGCGCGGCCATCTCCTGCAGCACCAGCGTGGCGAGGAGCGAGAAGGTCAGCGCCCAGAGCAGGGTGTAGCCGTACCCGGCGCCGGCGAGGGTGGCGGTGGTGACCGTGCCGGGGCCGATGAACGCGGCGGCCACCACCGCGCCCGGGCCGATCCGGAACCGCGTACGTCGTGCGCCGGCATCCGTCGGTCCGGCGTCGGGCGGTCCGGGATCCGTCGATCCGGCGTCGGGCGGTCCGGGGTCGGCAGCCATGGGGTCAGGGCACCCTAGTCGTCGAGCGCGCTGACCACGACCGGCTCGCCATCGGGCGACCCGACGCGGAGCTCGGCCGGCGGCTCGACCTCGCGACGCACGTAGCCCAGCCCGATGGCGCCGGCCTCGTTCTCGGCCACGCTGGTGACCGTGCCCCGGGGCTTCTCCAGCCCGGACTCGAAGAGCTCGGTGCCCGGGTCGGGCGCCGGCCCGGCGAACTCGAGGCGGCGGAGGTGCCGGTTCACGTGCCCGCGGTGGAGGATCCGGACGATCACCTCCTGGCCGGTGTAGCACCCCTTCTCCTGGTCGATGGCCCGGTCGAGGAGCCCCGCCTCCAGCGGGATCACGTCGCCGGTCAGCTCCCGCCCGAAGCGGGGACGGCCCGCGGCGATCCGCAGCGCGTCCACCGCCTCCGGGTCGCCCGGCCGACCGCCGGCGTCCAGGAGCAGCTGCACCGCCCGGTCCCGCTCGGCCGCCGGTACGAACAGGTCCCAGCCGTCGTGGCCCGTAAGGAGCGTCTTCAGCGCGAAGCCGCCCTCGAAGCGGACGATCCGCTCCTCCGGGGCCTCGGCGGTGAGTCCCCGGACGTCGCCTTCCCGGGTCCCCGTCGCCGCCTTGCCCCCGTCCAGCCCGGCGACCGCGCTCCCGGCGATATCCGTCGCTCCGTCGCCGTACACGCCGACCACGGCCCAGTCATCGGATACGTCCTCGAAGGTGGCGAACAGCGGGGGCACGTACTTCCCCAGGTGCGCCAGGAGCCCCTCGAGGGCGGCCGGGTCGGTATCGATCCAGAGCGCGCTGCCATCAGTCGAGCCGCCGGGCTCGGCCGGCCCGGGCTCGGCCGGCCCGGACTCGGGCGGTCCGGACTCGGCCGGTCCGACCCCGGCGTCCCGGATCACGCGGACATCGGCGACGACCCTGCCTTTGGCTGTCAGGAACAGCCCGTAGGCGGCCTGGTCCGGCGGGAGCCCCTGGACGGCGGAGGTGACCATGTCGTGGACCATCTTCACCGGGTCGCGGCCCGTTGCGTGGAGGATGCCCCGGGACCGCTCCAGGACCAGCGGCCTCATCCGCCCGAGAGGTCGTCGATGAGGGACCGGACCCGCTGTGCGTCCGGCGCGGCCGGGGCCCGGTCGAGGTAGCGCTCCAGCTCCGCCACGGCCTCGTGCTTCCGGCCGGACCGGGCCAGGAGCAGCCCGCGGTCCCGGAGCTCGACGGCCGCGGAGGGCCGGATCAGGAGGATGAGGTCGACGGTGGCCAGCGCCCGGGCGTCGTCGCCTGCGTTGAGGTAGATCCCCTTGAGGTTCGTCAGGACCCGGGCCAGGATGTCCGACCGTCCGGCCGGCCGCAGGAACTCCGGCCGCATCCGCACCATCCCGCCGTAGACCTTGTCGAGGAGCGACTGCGCCTCCTCCTCCCACCGGATGCGGCCGTCGTCGAACGGGTCGACCAGCAGGCGCGCCACCTCGCCGGGGTAGCGGACCAGGAAGTGGCCCGGGAAGTTGATGCCTTCCAGCGGGAGCCCGACCCGCCACCCCACCTCCAGCGTGATGATCCCGAGGGTGATCGGGATGCCGACCCGGCGGTCGAGCACATCGTTCAGGAACGAGTTCCGGGGGTCGTAGTACGCGTCACCGTTGCCCTCGAACCCCTGCTCCTCGAAGAGCACGGCGCACAGCTCCTCGAGCACGACCATCGGCGCCGTCTCCCCTGCGAGCCGGTCCTTGACCCGCTCCGCCAGGAGGTCGAGCCGCCGGAGGTACGGCGCCACCTGCAGCTGCGGATACTCCTCCGCCGCGATCAGGAGCGCACCCTCCGCCAGGTCGATCTCCGGGTCGGGCCGGGAGACGAGCGCGGCGAGGCGGGAAGCGGGTGACGTGGTCATGGCGGGAAGGTACGGAGATCAGAGATCAGAGACCAGAGATCGGAGTGCAAGAGTGCAAGATTGCAAGAGTGCAAGATTGCAAGAGTGCAAGAGGCAAGAGGCAGGAGTGCAGGGGGTGGTGAAGTGTCGGGGGCTACGGTCTGTCCTTTCTGCGGACGCTCCTGGACAGGGCGATCAGCATCCGGACGATCTCGACCAGGAGGGCTCGCATGTGCGCACGCTCGGTCGCAGAGCCGACGTTCAGTCGTTCGCCGATGTCCAGAACCGCGGCGCACTCCAGGGCGGAGCCGGTGGCCACCACGAAGAACTGCGCCTTGTCGTTTCGTCGGTATCGGCCGTTGCCCTCGGCGATGTTGAGCGGGATCGACGAGGCCGCCCGATGCAGCTGCCAACCCAGGTGCCGGCGATTCCCGGCGAAGCGGTATACGAACCGGTCGACCGCCTCCACCAGCTCGAGAGAACGCTTGTAGACCTCCAGCCGCTCGTGATCGAAGACCGCATCCTGTTCATCCATGCCCCACTGTACCTGTCCGCTCGGGGCACCCCCATAGCCCTTCGGGCCATTCTCCTCTGCTGCCCGCACTCTTGCACTCCTGCACTCTTGCACTCCTGCACTCTTGCCTCTTGCACTCTCGCTGGCCCAGCCCAGACGCCCGCCTTACCATTCCCCCCATGCCAAACCACGAAATCGTTCGCCTCACCGCGCTGAGTCACGGCGCCGGCTGAGCGTGCAAGCTCGGCGCGGCCGAGCTGACGCACGTGTTGCGTCACCTTGTTCCGGTGGATGACCCGGCGGTCCTGGTCGATGCCTCGACTGCCGACGACGCCGCCGTGTACCGTCTCGACGACGATCGCGCGCTGGTCGTGACGGCGGACTTCTTCACGCCCATCGTCGACGATCCGTACGACTTCGGGCGGATCGCGGCGGCCAACGCGCTGTCGGATGTCTACGCCATGGGCGCCCGGCCGCTCTTCGCGCTGAACCTGGTCGGGTTCCCCCGGGACCTGCTGGACCGGGGCATCCTGGAGGAGATCGTGCGCGGCGGCGGCGAGGTGGCGAGGGCGGCGGGCGCGGCGGTGCTGGGCGGCCACTCCATCGACGACCCGGAGCCGAAGTACGGGCTATGCGTGGTGGGCGAGGTGGCGCCGGACGCGATCGTCCGGAACAGCACCGCCCGGCCGGGCGACGCGCTGGTCCTGACCAAGCCGCTCGGCACGGGGATCATCGCCACCGCCATCAAGGCGGGGCACGCGTCGCCGGGCGTGATCGACGCGGCCGTCGCCAGCATGGTCACGCTGAACCGCGCCGCCGCCGAGGCCATGGCCCGGCACGGCGTCCACGCGTGCACCGACGTCTCCGGCTACGGCCTGGTGGGCCACCTGCGGGAGATGGCCGAGGAGAGCGGCGTGTCGGCCCGGATCAGCGCGGCTGCCGTCCCCATCCTGCCGGGCGCCCGGCGGCTGGTCGACGACGACCACGTCCCCGGCGGGACGACCCGAAACCTCGAGGACGTGGCCGGGATCATCGACTGGGGCGACGCCGACGACGCCACCCGCACCCTCCTCGCCGACGCCCAGACCTCCGGCGGCCTCCTCATCGCGCTGACCCCGGACGCCGCCGGAGCGCTGGTCGAAGAGCTGCGAGCCCTCGATCAACCGGCCGCAGCGGCCGAGCCGGGCGCGCCGAACGACCCCACCGCCCCCGCCATCATCGGCGCCATCGGAGAAGGCGAGCCCGGCACGATCCAGGTGGCCTGAAGAGCCTCGATCACCACCGCGCACCAGGAGGCCGTGCATTCGTGCACTCTTGCACTCCTGACTCCGCGAGGGCGCAGCCCGAGCTATCGTGGCGTGAACTCCACCGTCAGCACCCCGCCCACCGGGTCGCTCAGCGGCTCATCGGTCAGCTCGGGCGCGAGAGCCACGAGACGGTTGAGCGGCACCCGGGTCTCGGCGGTGTAGGACAGCGTGCCCGAGGTCTCGTCGTAGAGCAGCGACAGCGTCTGGGGCAGGAGGAGCCGGCCGGGGACATCGGCGGTTACGAAGGCGATGCGCACGCCGTCCGCGAGCATCCGGACCGATCCCTCACCGGTCTCGAGCCGACCGGTGCCCGGGTCGAGGAACACGAGCTGGGCCACACCGTCACTGGAGATGATCAGCCGGGGCGGCTCCGTGTCCGGCAGGGCGGCCAGCAGATCGTACTCGCCGAAGGTGGAGCCCTCGACATCGAAGCTGAGCGTGGTGGGGTCGTAGGTCCCGATCACGAGCGTCGGGTCGAGGGGGTCCACGCCCGACTCCGCGAACGGGTCGCCGCCGCACGCGCCGGCCAGGAGGCCGAGCGCGAGGACGAAACCCAGCGCCCGCACGACCCCGGCCGCGCGGGACGGTGAGTCGAATGGGGCCACAGGTCGCCCCCCGTGCCTTCCTGCACTCTTGCACTCCTGCATCCTGACTCCTGACTCCGTGAGCGCGAAGCGCGAACCCTAGATGTGGAGCGCGTGCCCGAGCGACGCCAGTGCCGCCTCGGCGATCGCCTCCGACAGCGTCGGGTGCGGGTGCATGGCCCGGTCCATCTCCTCGGCCGTGGTCTCCAGGTGCCGGCCGACGATGAACTCGCCGATCAGCTCGCTGGCATGCGGCCCCACGATATGGGCGCCCAGAACCTCGCCGTACTTCTTGTCCCGGATGATCTTCACGTGGCCATCGGTCTCGCCGGCAGTCCGGGCCCGGCCATTGGCGCTGAACGGGAACTTGCCGACATCGATGTCGTGGCCGGCCTCCTTCGCCTGCTGCTCGGTCATCCCGCACGACGCGACCTCGGGGTGGCAGTACGTGACGCCCGGGATGTTGTCGTAGTCGACGCCGGCGTGCTCGTCGCCGTGGATGTGCTCGACGGCGGCGATCCCCTCGTGCGAGGCCTTGTGGGCCAGGAGCGGCGGGCCGGCGCAGTCGCCGATGGCGTAGATCCCGTCGGCGGTCGTGCGCATCTTGTCGTCGATCTTGATGAAGCCGTTCTCCAGCTCCACGCCCGCGTCCTCGAGGCCGATATCGTCGGTGATGGCGGCCCGTCCCACGGCGACGAGGACCCGCTCCACGTCCACCAGCTCCGGCTCGTCCTTCCCGGTGTCGACGTACAGCTTGACCTTCGTCTTCAGGACCTCGGCGCTGTCCAGCTTCGCGCCCTCCATCAGCTTCATCTTCCGCTTCTTGTACGCACGGGCCACGGCCTTCGAGGACTCCTCGTCCTCCATGGGCAGCACCCGCTCCAGCGCCTCGATGATCGTGACCTCGCTGCCGAAGCTCGAGAACACGTCGGCGAACTCCATCCCGATGGCGCCGGCGCCCACGATGGCGATGGACTTGGGCGCCGAGTCGGCGTACACCGCGTGGTCGCTGCTCCAGACCCGGTCGCCGTCGATCTCGAGCATCGGCAGGCTCTTCGGGCGCGACCCGGTGGCGATGATGATGTTCTTCGCCTCCAGCGTCTTCTCCTCGCCGCCCTCCGGCTCCTCGTCGCCGTGGCCGGCGTTCTTCCCGGTCACGACCTCGACCCTGCCCTTCCCGGCGATCCGGCCCCAGCCGCGGACGTGGTCGACGTTGTTCTTCTTGAACAGGTACTCGGTCCCCTTTTTGCCCTGGTCGGCGACCTCGCCCGCACG
The DNA here is from genome assembly GCA_051418035.1 of Candidatus Longimicrobiales bacterium M2_2A_002. Taxonomy (GTDB): domain Bacteria; phylum Gemmatimonadota; class Gemmatimonadetes; order Longimicrobiales; family RSA9; genus JAWVYT01. Next base: position 13,370 of record JBPRGE010000048.1, on the reverse strand, counting down.
CTTCGCGGCGGTGCCCAGGTTCAGCTTCACCTCCCCGACATCGATGCCGAAGTCGCCGAGCTCGCCGGCCTTCTTCGCGTACCTGGCGCTCTCCAGCATCGCCTTCGTGGGGATGCAGCCCCAGTTGTTGCACACGCCGCCCAGCTTCTGGGCCTCGACGCACGCGACCTTCATCCCCAGCTGCGCCGCCCTGATCGCGGCCACGTAGCCGCCGGGTCCGCCACCGATCACTACCACATCGTACTTGTCCGCCACGCCCACCTCGCGGGTTCTTTTGTCTCCGGTTCCTCGCTCGAACTTACGACGGCCTCCTGTGGTTGCCAACGTCGTGCCACGGGGCTACGGGGGCCGTCTCAGCGCAGCTCGAACCACCAGACGAGAACGCCGGCCAGGACCAGCGTGACCACGATGGCCGCGCCGATGACGAGCCCGGTCCCCCGGGGTGCGGCCCCTTCCGGCCGGGTGCGCCGCACGCCCGAGTCGGTGATGTCGTAGAACCAGCCGAGGATCAGAGCCACGGGCAGGCCGGCCAGCGTAGCCACCACGATGGCCGAGTCCGTCCAGTCGGGCAGCTCGAACGGCAGCGCCGGGAGCGCTGCGTCCACGAACGCGAGCACGATCAGGATGAATGCGCCGTACCCCGCGCCGACCTTGTACACGTGACGGCGCTTCAGCTCGGCGAAGAACCCCGCCAGCGCGCCCTCCGGCGCGATGGCGTCCTCCCCGGCCGTCAGCCGGCGCACTACCACCTTGGCGGCAGGCCGGTGCTCGGGTCTCTTCTGCAGGCACCGGAGCAGCACGTCCTCCAGGAGCGGACTCGTCACGTGCCGGAGCTCCCGCAGCGGCTTCGGCTCGCCGGTCAGGTGCGCCTTGATCAGCTGGGCCGTCTTCGTGGCATCCGGGAACGGCCCCTGCCCCGTCAGCAGCTCATAGGCCGTCACCGCCAGCGCGTAGATGTCCGAGCCCGGCTGGATCGTCTCGCCGTTGAGCTGCTCCGGCGGCGCGTAGTGGACATCGCCCAGGATCTCGCCCGCCCCCGTGAGCCGGGTCCCGTCGCCGCCCGTCTCGAGCGTCCCGGCCAGTCCGAAGTCGGTCAGGACCACGCGCTCCCCGTCCCGCGTCCTCATGATGTTGCCGGGCCGGATGTCGCGATGGATGATGCCCAGCTTGTGGGCGGCATCCAGCGCCTCGCATACCTCGATCAGTACCTCGCGGACCTCGTCCTCGCCCAGCGGTCCCGTGGCCGCGAGCGCGTCCTCGTAGGTCCGCCCGTCGATGTACTCCATGATCAGGTACGGCAGGCCGTCGCCGTCCAGCTCACCGACCCGGTAGACCGATACCACATTCGGATGATTGATCTTCGCCGAGAGCCGGGCCTCGCGCAGGAACCGCTTCCGCGCCGTCTCGTCCAGCGCCAGCGAGCGACGCATGACCTTCACGGCCACCGACCGGTCCAGCGACTTCTCGCGCGCCAGGAATACGTTCGCCACGGCCCCATCACCGAGGGGCCGGACCACCTCGAAGTCGGGGCCGAGGGAGCTCTGCAGACGATCCATCAGGTCGCTCATGGAGCGAAAGATGTGACATTCCGAGCGGTACGGCCAGCCACCTGACGAGAATCGACCGTCACGGTCAGATTCACAGTTCCGTGCAGACAGTCTTGACGGCGACCATTGCGCTCCCGCGCGTACTCGCGTTAGAGTTGGCCTGCTGGTCGTACCCCCCCATACCCGGCGAACCCCCCCATGATCGACCGTCTGAACACCGCCCTGGAGGGCCGGTATCTCATTGAGCGCGAGCTCGGTGAGGGCGGCATGGCCACCGTCTATCTGGCGCAGGACATCAAGCACGACCGGCAGGTGGCGATCAAGGTGCTGAAGCCGGAGCTGGCCGCCGTCATCGGTGGGGAGCGGTTCGTCACCGAGATCAAGACGACGGCGTCGCTGCAGCATCCCCATATCCTCCCGCTCTTCGACTCGGGCTCCACCGACGGCTTCCTCTACTACGTCATGCCGTACGTGGAGGGCGAGAGCCTGCGCGCGAAGCTGGACCGGGAGAAGCAGCTCGGCGTGGACGAGGCCGTCGGCATCGCGGAGGCGGTGGCCAGTGCGCTCCACTACGCCCACGAGCAGGGGGTCGTCCACCGGGACATCAAGCCGGCCAACATCCTGATCCACGCCGGCGAGCCGGTGGTCGCCGACTTCGGCATCGCGCTGGCCATCAGCGCTGCGGGCGGCGGGCGGCTGACGGAGACGGGCATGAGCGTGGGCACGCCCCACTACATGAGCCCGGAGCAGGCGTCGGCGGACCGGGACGTGAGCGCCCGCAGCGACCTGTACGCCCTGGCGTGCGTCCTGTACGAGATGCTCGCCGGCGAGCCGCCGCACACGGGGTCAACCGCCCAGGCCGTGCTCATGCGGATCCTCACCGAGGAGCCGAGGGACGTGACGGACGTGCGGAAGTCCGTCCCGGCGCACGTCCGGGACGCGCTGGCCAGGGCGCTGGAGAAGCTGCCGGCCGACCGGTTCGAGAGCGCGGACGAGTTCAAGCGCGCGCTCACCGACGAGGGCTTCCGGTACCGGCCGAAGACCCGGGCCCGGAGGGTCGCGGCGGCGCCCCGGGACGAGCGGGGCTGGCTGCGGGACGCCCGCACGCTCGGGCTCCTCGGCGCCGTGGCGGTGCTGGGCATCGGGTTGGCGTGGATGGCGATGCGCGGGAGTGGAACGAACCCGGTCCACGCCCCGGCGCACCGGTACGCCATCGAGGACTCGCTGCGGAACGACATCTTCCTGGCCGTCTCCCGCAGTGGCGACGTGGCCTTCCAGGCCGTCGGCGACGGCGGCCAGCACCTCCGGCTGCGGAGGGCGACGGACGTCGGGTCCAGCGAGGTCCCCAACACCAGGGGCGGCATCATGCCCGCCTTCTCACCGGACGGGGAGTGGCTGGTCTTCGCGACGGAGGACGGCTCGATCACGAAAGTGCAGCTGGCAACGGGTACGGCCGTGACGCTGGTCCCGGAAGGGACATTGGACCTCGTGGCCTTCCCGGACTGGAGCGCCGATGGGATCATCACCTTCGTCGGCCCCGAAGGCTTCTACCGCGTGCCCGACGTGGGCGGTCAGCCGGAGTTGATCGAGAAGCAGACGACGAACCCGATCTTCCCCCGGCTGCTCCCTGATGGTCGCACGCTGCTGTACACGGAGCTCACGGGCGGGAACCCCGCCAACGCCAGGGTGATGGTCCAGGACCTGGAGACCGGGGACACGGCGACCATCGCGGATCCCGGGGGGAACGCCTACTGGTCGCCCACCGGTCACATCCTCTACGGTCACCCGAGCGCCGCGATCTTCGCCCTCCCGTTCGACCTGGAGCGGCGGGAGGTGACCGGTGCGCCCGTCCCGGTGCTGGAGAACGTCTCCAGCGTGGGCAACATCTCGTTCTTCGACCTCTCCGAGATGGGCACGCTCGCCTACCTCGGTGGCGCCGGTTCCTCGGTGGACCTGTCGGAGCTGGCGTTCGCGTGGCTGGCGCTGGACGGAACCCTCACGACCCTCCCGCTCAGCCCCACGGACCACGGCGACGTGCAGCTCTCACCGGACGGCCAGCAGATGGCGTACACACGCGACGGGCATATCTACATCTACGACCTGAACCGGGGGACCAACCAGCGGTTCACGTTCGAGGGCAGCAATCATCACGACCCGGTCTGGTCTCCCGACGGCCGGCGCGTCGCCTTCACCGGCGACCGGGAGGAGGACCGGGACTCCGATATCTACGTAAAGGACGTCGATGGCCGGTCGCCCGTCGAGTGGGCCGTCGGACTCGAAGGCCAGCAGTACGCGACGCAGTGGCTCGAGGGGGACACGCTGGTCTTCTACTCCCGGCCCGGGACCGCGGCCCCCTCGGACATCTACATGGCCGTGATGGACACCACCGAGCAGCCGGTGCCGCTGCTCCAGGCGGACTGGGACGAAAGCGGCGCGAAGATCTCGCCCGACGGACGGTTCATGGCCTACGTCTCCGGTGAGACCGGTGAGAGCCAGGTGTTCGTACGGGAGTTCCCCGGCATGGCCGGACGGTGGCAGGTCTCGGCGTCCCGTGCCGTCGGTCCGCTGGCCTGGGGCCGGGACGGCGACGCCCTGTTCTACCACGACAGCGAGACCAACCGCGTGATCCGGGCGGACCTCGAGCTCGAGCCCGTCTTCCAGGTCCTGAGCCGGACGGAGCTCGTGGAGCAGCGGGTCGGAACGCTCCGGGACATGGACCCCGGCGGGCAGCGTCTCCTGGTCACTCGTCCGGTCGGTGCCACGGCCATGGAGGAGATGGACCAGCAGCTGCTGGTGGTCGCCAACTGGTTCACCCAGCTCCGGGCACGTCTCGGTGAGCGGGACGACCAGTGAGCGGCGTGATCGATCGCCTGAACGCCGCCCTCGAGGGCCGGTACCGGATCGACCGGGAGCTGGGCGAGGGCGGGATGGCCACCGTCTACCTGGCCCACGACATCAAGCACGACCGGCAGGTGGCAGTGAAGGTGCTGCGCCCGGAGCTGGCCGCCGTTGTGGGTGCCGAGCGGTTCCTGGCCGAGATCCGCACGACGGCCAACCTGGAGGACCCCCACATCCTCCCGCTCTACGACAGCGGCGAGGCCGACTCGTTCCTCTTCTACGTGATGCCGTACGTGGAGGGCGACAGCCTCCGGGACCGGATCGACAGGGAGCACCAGCTCCCGGTGGACGAGGCCGTCGGGATCGCCCGGAAGGTCGGGAGCGCACTCGCTTTCGCCCATGAGAAGGGGGTGGTCCACCGGGACGTGAAGCCCGCCAACATCCTGCTCCGGCGGGGCGAGCCGCTGGTGGCCGACTTCGGGATCGCCCTGGCGCTCAGCGAGGCCGGCGGTGGACGGATCACGGAGACAGGCCTGAGCCTCGGCACGCCCCACTACATGAGCCCCGAGCAGGCATCGGGCGAGCGGTCGCTGGACCCCCGCAGCGACGTGTACGCCCTGGGCTGCGTGCTCTACGAGATGCTGGCCGGCGAGCCGCCCCACGCCGGGCCCACGGCCCAGGCGGTGCTGGCGAAGATCCTGACCGACCAACCCCGGCGGATCGTCGAGCTGCGGCGGTCCGTCCCCGAGCACGTGGACGCGGCGCTGGCGAAGGCGCTGGAGAAGCTGCCGGCGGACCGCTTCGATTCGGTGGCCAGCTTCCTCGAAGCGCTGGACGACCCCGCCTTCCGGCACGAGACGCGGGTCGCGACCCGGGCCGCCGGGCCCGCTGCGGTATCCGATGGGGGCGGTGCGGCCACCGGCGGAACGGGCGGTGTCCCGCGCTGGCTCGGTGCCGTCGTCGTCGTGGTGCTCCTGGCCCTCGCCGGCTGGGGCTGGCTCCGGCCGACCGGGGTCGCCGAGCCCCTGACCATGGTGCGGATGGCGATCCCCGACTCCCAGGCGCTCGCGGTCCGGTCGAGCCCGCGATTCGACATCTCCGCCGAAGGCCGACGCCTCGTGTACGTGGGCCCGGGCCCCAACGGCGGGATGCTCTGGCTCCGGGAGCTGGACAAGCTGGACGCCCGGCCGCTCCGTGGAACCGACGGAGGGAGCACACCGGTCTTTTCCCCGGACGGCGAGTCCGTGGCCTTCGTGACGGGCACCCCCGGCGACCTGAAGGTGGTTGGGCTGCAGGGTGAGGCGCCGGTAACCCTGATCCAGGACTCGGCATACGCCTGGGGCATGACCTGGTCCGACGACGGGTGGCTGTACATCACGGACGACCTGCGGATCCTCAGGGTCCGGAGCCAGGGCGGCACGGTCGAGCCGGTGGTCGAGCCGAACGAGGAGCGGGGAGAAACGTGGACGGGGTGGCCCGCCATCGCTCCGGGCGGCCGCTACCTCGCCTATGTCGCCTGGTTCGGCAGCGCGGGCGACGCCCGGGTGGCCGTGCGGGACCTGGAGACCGGTCGTGACACGCTCCTCGGCGTCGGCCTCTACCCTCGCTGGACGCCCACCGGTCACCTCGTGTTCGCCCGTATCGACGGTACGATCATGGCCGCTCCGTTCGACGAGGCCGACCTCGTCTTCTCGGCGGACCCGGCGGCCATCTTCGGCGGCGTCTCCGTGAACGGCTCGGAGGGGTACGCCGAGCTGGCCATCTCGGCCGCCGGCCGGATCATCTACGGGACGGGCGAGGCGGCGCAGGAGCAGCTGGTGTGGGTCGACCGGGATGGTACGGAGACCACCATCGACACGGCGTTCTCCGGCGACTTCGGGGGCATAGACCTCGCACCGGACGGCCGCCGGGTCGTCGTCAGCGTGGCCCGGGGCAGTGACACGAACATCTTCGTCAAGGACCTTTCGGGTGGTCCCTGGCGGCGCGTGAGCTTCGAGTCGGGAACCAAGTCCCGGGCAGTGTGGGTCCCGGGCGGGGACGCCGTCTCCTACATCGCCGATCGGGGGCTGCCCGGAGACTCCGCGGCCGACGCGTTGATCGCCAACGCCGACGGGAGCGGCAACGCCCGGACGATCCTCGATCTCGGTACACGGATCCAGGAAGTGGCGTGGTCCCGGGACGGCGAGTGGCTGGTCTACCGGGTCGGGCCCTCGGGGACCGACGGCTCCCGGCGGGACGTGTACGCCATCGACCAGGCGGGGACCGGCGACACAGTGGCCATCGCCGCGACCACATTCGATGAGCACTCCCCGGCCGTGTCCCGCGACAATCGCTGGATCGCGTACGTCTCCAGCGAGTCCGGCCGGCCGGAGGTGTTCGTCCGGCCGTTCCCGGACGTGAGCGGGGGGAAATGGCAGGTTTCCACCGGCGGCGGCACCGAGCCGGCCTGGGCGCCGACCGGGGCGGAGCTCTTCTACCGGGCGCCCAGCAACCGACTCGTGGCGGCGGCGTACGTGGCCGAGCCGTCGTTCGCGGTCACGGGGCGTGAGACGCTCTTCAGCACCGCGAACTACTCGTCCGACGACGTCCACCCCTCGTACGCCGTCGGCCCGGACGACCGGCAGTTCATGTTCGCCCGGGCCGATCAGAGCGGCAGCGGCACGCTGGTCCTGGTCCAGAACTGGTTCCAGGAGCTGCTGGCGCGGGTGGAGGGCAGCCGGTGAGCGAGATCATCGACCGCCTCAACGCCGCCCTCGAGGGCCGCTACCGGATCCTGGAGGAGCTGGGTGAGGGTGGCATGGCCACCGTGTTCCTCGCCCACGACGTGAAGCACGATCGGAAGGTCGCCCTCAAGGTCCTGAAGCCGGAGCTGGCCGCGGTGGTCGGGGCCGACCGGTTCCTCACGGAGATCCGGACCACGGCCAACCTCCAGCACCCCAACATCCTGCCGCTGTTCGACTCGGGCGAGGCCGACACGTTCCTGTACTACGTGATGCCGTACATCGAGGGCGAGAGCCTGCGGGAGAAGCTGCAGCGGGACAAGCAGCTCTCGGTGGACGAGGCGGTCGGGATCATCAACGAGGTGGCGGAGGCGCTGGAGGCGGCCCACGCGCAGGGGATCATCCACCGGGACATCAAGCCCGCCAACATCCTGCTGAGCGCCGGCCGCCCGCTGGTGGCCGACTTCGGCATCGCCCTGGCCGTCAGCCAGGCCGGCGGAGAGCGGATCACGGAGACGGGGCTGTCGCTCGGCACGCCCTACTACATGAGCCCCGAGCAGGCCACGGGCGACCGGGTGCCCACGCCGGCCTCCGACGTGTACGGCCTGGGGTGTGTGCTCTACGAGATGCTCACGGGCGACCCGCCCCACACCGGCGCCACGGCCCAGGCGGTGCTGGGCAAGATCCTGCTGGGCAGCCCCACCCGGGCCACCGAGCTCCGGCCGGCCGTGCCGCCCCACATCGACGGGGCGCTCATGAAGGCGCTGGAGAAGCTGCCGGCGGATCGCTTCGACAGCGCGTCGGCGTTCGCCCGGGCGCTGCAGAACCCGTCCTTCCGGTACGGCAACGAGGATGCGGTGGTGGAGGGCGGGGCCGGGGGCCCGTGGAAGGGCGTGGCCGCGGCGGCGGTGGCGGCGGCCGTGGCCCTGGCCGGCGGGCTGGCCTGGTCGCTGACCCGCCCGGCACCGGAGCCGGTGACCCGCCAGGTCCTGGCCCCCTTCGCTCGGGGCACGGCCTACGACCGCCCGCTGGGGGCGCTGACGGCCCTGGCCCCGGACGGCTCCAGCATGGTGTACGCCGAAGCCACCGACGGCGGCTGGCGCCTGGTCCTGAAGCGCCGGGGCTCGGCCGAGGCCACACCCCTGCCCGGGACCGAGGACGCCCGGGTGCCCACCTACTCCCCCGACGGCCAGGAGATCGCCTGGGTGTCCGGGCAGGAGCTGAAGAAGCGGCCCATCGAGGGCGGCGCCGTCCTGACCCTGGCCCGGGACGCCGATGTCGGCATGGCCGGCGTCTCCTGGGCCGACGACGGCACCATCCTGTACGAGCGGAACCAGGACAACGCGCTGATGCGGATCCCGTCCACCGGGGGCGAGCCCGGGGTGATCCGGGCCCCGGCGGGAGGGGACACCCTCATCGCCTGGACCCAGCCCCTGCCGGGATCCAGGGCGGTCCTGGTGGAGATGTGTCCGTCGGGCAACTGCGGCACCTCCCAGCTCCTGACGGTCGTGGAGCTGGCCACCGGCGACTTCACGGTCCTGGCGGACGAGGTGCTGCGGGCGTGGTGGGTCCCGACCGGACACGTGGTGTACGTGCGACGGGACGGCACCGTCTGGGCGGCCCCGTTCGACCTGGGCACCCTGACCTTCGACGGGGCGGCGGTGCCCCTGTTCGAGAACGTGGCCACCGGGCTGTCGTTCCCGGAGATGGCCCTGGGCGCCGACGGGACGCTCCTCTACATCGAGGGCCCGGCATCCAGCGCCAGCGGGGGCGGCCGGGAGCTCGTGTGGGTGACCCGGGACGGGACCACCCGGGGGATTCCCGGCATGGCCCCCGGCCTGTACCAGGAGGCTGTTCTGTCTCCCGATGGCGATCGCCTGGCCATCATTCAGGGGCCAGAGGGCCCGGGCGCCCAGCTCTGGGTGAAGGAGCTGCCCGAGGGGCCCGTGACCCGGCTCACCGATGACCCGGGCTACACCCGGCGCCCGGCCTGGAGCCCCGACGGCGAGTACATCGCCTACGTGACCCAGGACACGGGCGGAGTGGACCAGTACCATGCCCGCCGCATTGCCGCCGACGGCAGCTCGCTGGAACCGGAAACCCTCCTTGATGCCGACCAGCCCATCCTGGAGATCGAGTACACGCCCGACGGTGAGGGAGTCGTGGTCCGGCTCGGTGTCGCCGAAACGGGGACCGACAATGCGGACGTGGCCTACGTGGATCTCGCCGGCAGTGGGGAGATGGAGATGCTGCTCGGCTCGAGCTACGCCGAGTACTCGCCCGCTGTCTCTCCCGATGGCCGTTGGCTGGCCTACGTCTCCGAGATCACCGGCTCCGCCCAGGTCTTCGTCCGGCCCTTCCGGGCCTCGGGGGGATCCCGGACCCAAGTGTCCACCGGTACCGCGGCGGCGGCACCGGTGTGGAGCCGGTCCGGAGGCGAGATCTTCTTCGTGGATTTCGCGTCCGGCACCCTGTGGGTGGCGGCGGTGGACGGTGGGGGCGAGGACTTCCGGGTCGAGTCCCGGGGACCCCTGTTCCAGGTTCAGAACCGGGTCTATGCCGCGGACCTCTACTCGCCCATGTACGACCCCGGCCTGGACGGCCAGGAGTTCATCATGGTGGGGCTGGCCGGCTTCACGTCGGGGTCCGGGCCCCAGGCCGAGACCACCGGCCGCTACATCCTGGTCCAGAACTGGTTTACCGAGCTGGAGGCCCAGCTCGAAGCCGCCCGCAACCGAGCCCAATGAACGAGACCATCGACCGCCTGAACGCCGCCCTGGAGGGCCGCTACCACATCGACAGTGAGGTCGGGGCCGGGGGCATGGCCACCGTGTACCTGGCGCAGGACCTCAAGCACGAGCGGCAGGTGGCCCTCAAGGTGCTGAAGCCCGAGCTGGCCGCGGTGGTGGGCGGGGAGCGGTTCCTCTCCGAGATCAAGACCACGGCCAACCTGGCCCATCCCAACATCCTGCCCCTCTTCGACTCAGGCGAGGCCGACAGCTTCCTCTACTACGTCATGCCGTACGTGGAGGGCGAGAGCCTGCGGGACCGGCTGGACCGGGAGAAGCAGATGGGGGTGGAGGACGCCGTCCGGCTGGCCCGTGAGGTGGCCGAGGCGCTGGACCACGCGCACAGGCAGGGTGTGGTCCATCGGGACGTGAAGCCGGCCAATATCCTGCTCCAGGACGGTCGACCGCTGGTGAGCGACTTCGGGATCGCGCTGGCGGTGAGCCAGGCCGGGGGCGGGCGGCTGACGGAGACGGGGCTCAGCATGGGCACGCCCCACTACATGAGCCCGGAGCAGGCCAGCGGGGACCGGGACGTGGACCCGCGGACGGACGTCTACAGCCTGGGGTGCGTGCTGTTCGAGATGCTGACGGGCGAGCCGCCGTACGGGGGCGGGACGGCGCAGGCGGTACTGGCCCGGATCCTCACGGGCTCGCCGGACCGGCCCACGGCGATCCGGGGGACCATCCCCCGTCACGTGGAGGCGGTGATCCTGAAGGCCATGGAGAAGCTGCCGGCGGACCGGTTCGAGAGCACGGCCGATTTCGCGAAGGCGCTCCAGGACCCGAGCTTCCGTCACGGCGAGGAAGCGGAGACGGCGGGGGCGAGCGCCGGCCGCTGGCGGGTGGTCGCCCTGGCGGCGGCAGGACTGGCCGTGGTGGCCCTGGGGGGCTGGCTCTGGGGCGCCACCCGATCGTCGGAGCGCCCCCCCACCATGCGCTCGGTCTTCGCACTCTTGAGCGGCCAGGAGATCCTGGATCGGCTCTACAAGATCGCCAGCTTCGCTCCCGACGGCTCGTTCCTCATCTACCACGGTCCCGGTGCCGATGGGCCCCAGCTGTGGATCAAGGACCGGGACCAGGCCCGGGCCCGCCCCCTCGCCGGCACGACGGGCGCCCAGCACCCGGAGGTGGATCCCTCCGGGCGATGGGTCGCCTTCACCACGGGCCAGGAGCTCCGCAAGCTGCCCCTTTCCGGTGGGCCGTCCGTGGTCCTGGCCGACTCGGCCACGGCCGACATCGGGTCCATCGCCTGGTTGGATGATGGCCATATCGTCTACAGCTCCGCCCCGAACTTCCGCCCCCGCCGGGTCCCGGCGGAGGGGGGACGATCGGAAGCCATCGCGGTGGAGCTGGAGGACTCGGTCAGCGGCGGGAGCATCGCCTACGCCGCCCTGCCGGGGGGCAGCTTCCTCTTCACCTACTGCGTGAACTTCTGCCAGGCCGAATCAATCGTGAAGGCGTGGAGCGCTGCCACCGGGGAGACCACCACGCTGGTCCCCGGGGCCCTCGCCGGGTGGTACGTGGACTCGGGCCACCTGGTGTTCGTCCGGCCCAACGGCGACGTCTTCGCTGTGGAGTTCGACCCCCGAAGCATGGAGCTGGGCGGAGAGCCGGTGCCTCTCTTCGAAGGGGCCCAGGTGGACAACGGTGTCATCCCCGACATGGAAGCGGGGCCTTCCGGGCAGCTCCTCGTCCGTATGGGCGGCTCGGGGAACCAGACGCAGAGCTTCGCCTGGCTGGACCGTGAAGGCCGCCGGACCGTGGTGGATCCCGACTTCACGTACCAACTGCAGATCTTCGCGGGGTGGCGCCTCTCGCCGGACGACCGCTTCGTGGCATTCGCCCGGACCACGGAGGCCGGGAGCGACATCTGGATCAAGGAGCTGGACGAGGGCCCCGTATACCGCCTGACCTTCGACGACGCTGCGGAATACCGGCCGGCGTGGAGCCCTGACGGCGAGCACGTCATGTTCGTGTCGGAGCGCGGGGACAACCGGGACCTGTACAGACGCCGGGCCAACGCCACCGGCCCCGAGGAACTGGTCCTGGACCGGCCCAGGGAGATCTCACAGGGGACCTGGTCCCACGATGGAGAATGGCTCGTGTACCGCGAGGGCACCGGCCAGGGCCGGGACATATGGGCACTCCGGCCCGACCAGGATACCGCGGCCTCCGCACTGGTCGCCGATCGCGGGTACGACGAGAAGGCCCCGGCCCTCTCCCCGGATGACCGGTGGCTGGCGTACGAGTCGGACGAGACGGGGCAGGAGGAAGTGTACGTCCGGCCTTTCCCGGGCGTGGAAGACGGCAAGTGGCAGATCTCCGTCAGTGGCGGCGTGGAGCCCGTCTGGGGCCACAGCGGCCGGGAGATCTTCTACATCCGGGGGGACGGGATGCTCATGGCCGCCGAGGTGGACCCCGGCCCACCCTTCCGGGTCGGGACCCGCACCGAGCTCTTTTCCGTGGCGGACATACGGGTCTCCTCGACGGACCACGCGTCCTACGACGTGACACGCGACGATCAGCGTTTCCTCTTCTCCGTGCCCGAGGGGCTGGAGACGGGGGAGGATACGTACTGGCTCATGGTGGAGAACTGGACCACTGAGCTGGCCGACCTGCGGGGCGAACGATGAGCGAGATGATCGATCGGTTGAACACCGCCCTGGAGGGCCGGTACCGGATCGCCGAGGAGCTGGGCGAGGGCGGGATGGCGACCGTCTTCCTGGCCGAGGACCTGCGCCACGAGCGGCAGGTGGCGCTCAAGGTCCTGAAGCCGGAGCTGGCCGCCGTGGTCGGGGCCGAGCGGTTCCTGGCCGAGATCAAGACCACGGCCCAGCTCCAGCACCCCCACATCCTGCCGCTCCACGACAGTGGCGAGGCCGACAGCTTCCTCTTCTACGTCATGCCGTACGTGGAGGGCGAGAGCCTGCGGGAGAAGCTGGAGCGGGAGCAGCAGCTGCCGGTGGACGACGCCCTGGCCATCGCCGGGAAGGTGGCCGCGGCGCTCCAGTACGCCCACGACCAGGGCGTGGTGCACCGGGACATCAAACCCGCGAACATCCTCATGAGCCGGGGCGAGCCGGTGGTGGCCGACTTCGGCATCGCGCTGGCGGTGAGCCAGGCCGGCGGCGGGCGGATCACGGAGACGGGGCTCAGTCTCGGCACACCCCACTACATGAGCCCGGAGCAGGCGGCGGGCGAGCGGACGCTGGACAAGCGCAGCGACGTCTACGCGCTGGGGTGCGTGGTCTACGAGATGCTCACGGGTCAGCCGCCGTTCGGGGGCCCCAACGCGCAGGCGGTGCTGGGCCGGATCCTGACGGGCGAGCCGGACCCGATCACGGAGATCCGTCGCAGTGTGCCGGCCCACGTGGAGGCGGCCGTCCACAGGTCGCTGGAGCGGCTGCCGGCCGACCGGTTCGAGAGCGCGAAGGCGTTCAGCGACGCGCTCCGCAACCCGTCGTTCACCGCGGGCG
>JBPRGE010000047.1:0-2717 GCA_051418035.1 Candidatus Longimicrobiales bacterium M2_2A_002 | reverse complement strand
CACTCGGGACCTTCCTCCGTTGAGGTGGTGAGATTGTGGCTCGCACCATCAATCTACTCCTCCCGCGGCGAGAAGAACATCCTCGGATGCCCAGCTTTTCCTTTGCTCACAACAGGTTGCGAGTTTCTGGACGGAAACTAGTTTAAGCGCCCATGCCCCCACTCCACGATCTGCCCACCCCCGCCGCCCTGGTCGACCTCGACCGCCTGGACGCGAACCTCCGCCGGATGCAGGACTACGCCGACGGCCACGGCCTCCGGCTCCGGCCCCACATCAAGACCCACAAGGCCCGCTGGATCGCCGAGGAGCAGCTCCGCCTCGGCGCCACCGGCCTGACCGTCGCCACGCCCGTCGAGGCGGCCAGGATCGGCACCGCGGCGCCGGAGACGCTGGTGGCGTACCCGCCGTTCGGGCCCCGGGCGGACGCGCTGGCCGCCGTCATCGCCGAGGCCCCGGACGCCACCGACTTCCTCGTGGGCCTCGACTCGGTCGCGGCCGTCGACTCGCTCCGGGGCGCGCTGGACCGGGCGGGCGCCACGGCCCCCGTCGGCGTCCTCGTGGAGGTCGACCTGGGCATGCGCCGCGTGGGCGTGGCCACCGCCGCGGAGGCCGCGGCCATCGCCGGGGCGTGCGGCGATGGCGTCGCCTACCGGGGGATCATGTTCTACCCCGGCCACATCCGGCAGCCGGTGGCCGAGCAGACCCGCGACCTGGAGCGGCTGGCCGCCGACCTCGACGCCGTGGTCACAGAGCTCGGCGACCGCGACCTGGCGCCGGGGATCGTCAGCGGCGGCTCGACGCCCACCGCGTTCCGCTCCCACGAGGTCCCCGCCCAGACGGAGATCCGGGCCGGCACGTACGTCTTCAACGACCGGACCACCGCCGCCATGGGCGCCTGCCGGTGGGACGACTGCGCCTACACGATCCTCGCCACGGTGATCAGCACCGCCGTCCCCGGTCAGGCCGTGGTCGACGCCGGCACCAAGTCGCTCTCCGGCGACCCGATCCGCGCCTCGGGCTACGGCGGGTACGGCCAGCTCCTGTGCCGCCCGGAGGTCACCGTCGCCCGGAAGTCCGAGGAGCACGGGATCCTCGACCTGTCCGAAACCGACTGGCGGCCGAGCCTCGGCGAGCGCGTCCGGATCATCCCGAACCACGTCTGCGTGAGCGTGAATCTTCAGCGCCGGGTGTGGGGCGTGCGGGACGGGACGATCGAGCGGGTGTGGGAGGTGGGGGCGAAGAACTGGTACGCGGCGGAGGGGTGAGGAGTGCGAGAGTGCAAGATTCAAGAGTGCAAGATCGCGCTCTCTTGCATTCTTGCAGTCCTGCACTCTTGCCTCTTCTACGGTGACAGCCGGCTCACCGCCCAGCCCCCGTCCTCCCGCCGGTACAGGATCCGGTCGTGCATCCGGTTCGCGCGCCCCTGCCAGAACTCGATCCGCTCGGGGATGACGCGGTAGCCGCCCCAGAACGGCGGGAGCGGGACGTCGCGTCCGTCGAACTCCTCCTCCCGCTCCCGGAACCGGCGCTCCAGCTCCTCGCGCCCGTCGAGCTCCGCGCTCTGCCGGGACGCCCACGCCGCGATCTGGCTGCCGCGGGGCCGGGTGGCGTGGTACGCCTCCGACTGCTCCTGGCTGACGCGCTCCACGCGCCCCTCGATCCGGATCTGGCGGTGGAGCGTGGTCCAGTGCAGGAGGAGCGCCGCCCGCGGGTTCGCGTCGAGCTCGGCGGCCTTCCGGCTGTCGTAGTTCGTGTAGAAGACGAAGCCCTCGTCCGGGCCCCACTCCTTGAGCAGCACCTGCCGGGACGACGGCGACCCGTCGGGACTCGCCGTGGCCAGGTTCATGTTCTCGTGCAGGTAGAGCCCCGCCCGCCCGGCGTCCTCGAACCAGCGGTCGAAGAGCGGGAACGGGTCGGCGGTGGCGTCCTCGTCGGTCAGCGTCTGCTGGTCGATCCCTCGGATGGCGCCCTGGCCGGCCGTCCAGAGCGCCCGGATGGTGGAGAGGAGCCCCATCAGGACGCCTCGCCGGCGGGCCGGTCCGCCCCCTCGTCGTCCTCCCGGTCCATCCGGAGGAACCGGGCCCGGTCATCCGCCTCGCCCTCCGTCTCCCGCCGGGCCGCGCACTCGTCGCACGGGCAGATCCGGCGCAGCAGGTCGTACGGGTAGATTCCGGTGTCGTGCCCGTCGGGCCACTTGAACGCCAGCGCGTAGCCGCCGACGTAGTTGATGGCCACCGGCATGATCCCCTCGGGGACACTGGCCGGATCGAGGAGCGGCCGCCCCGTGAGCTCGTCCACGCACCCCGCGCACGGGCACGCCAGCCGGATCTGCCGCGGCACGTACTCGCTCACGTGCCCGTCCTTCCACACGACCCGGAGCCGCTGCCCGTCCTCCGTCGGCTCCACCCGCGCCGGCTTCGCGTTCTGCCTAGCCACGAATCCTCATGTCACGCCGCGAACGCAGCCCCGCCCCCTTGCACTCTTGCACTCTTGCACTCTTGCATCTAGTCCAGGAGCTGCCGCAGCACGTACTGCAGGATCCCGCCGTGCCGGTAGTAGTTGACCTCCTGCGGCGTGTCGAGCCGGAGCCGGACGTCGAACGACGTGGACTCGCCGTCCTTCTCGGCGGTGACGGTGACCGTCATCGGGCCGTCGGACTCCAGCGCGTCGGCGATGCCGGTGATGCTGTACACCTCGTCGCCCTCGAGCCCGTGGGT